>CAZNZA010000082.1:0-26316 GCA_964577325.1 uncultured Polyangiaceae bacterium | reverse complement strand
GGCTCCCTCCCACAGCCTTCACTCGAGCTGTCGGTCGCCGTTGACCGACGCTGAACGCGAGCGTGCCCGAGCAGCCTACGGCTGCTCGGGCACGCTCTCACTTTATGGCTTTACTTAGCCTCTTTCAAAGCCACATCAATCAAGCGCTTGAATTGCGGAAACGGTTGCGCTCCGCTCAAGAAGTACCCGTTGATGGTGAACGCCGGAGTTCCCTTGACGCCGGCCTTTTGAGCCACCGCCATGTCCGCGTCGACATGTGCCTTGTGCGTACGGTTGTCGAGCGCGGCCTTGAACTTGTTCATGTCCAAGCCCACCTCCTGCGCGTACTTCTCCAGGTCGGCGCGCTGCATAGCCTTTTGGTTGGCAAACAGCTTATCGTGGTAGGCCCAGAAGCCATCGGCGCCCTTTTGCACGAACGCTTCTTGAGCTGCCTCGGAGGCAAGGGGTGCTTCCTTGTGGAACGGCAGCGGCATGCTGCGCCACACGACCTTCACTTGGCCTTCGTACTCATCGAGGATCTGCTTGATGGTCGGTTTGACCCGCGAGCAGAACGGGCATTGAAAGTCACTGAACTCTTGGATCACCACCTTGGCGTTGGCAGCTCCCTTGAAAGGGTTCTGGGGCGTCGGTGCGGCGACTTCACGCTTCTCCGGTTCGTCGGGCCCCTTTGCCGTCTTCATGAGTTCGTCGTAGACGTTAGCCCGTGCGACCCCTTTTGCGGTGAGACCATTGGCCACCTTGAGCTGGGTCTTGATGAGTTCGTCGAACTTCTCGAAAGGCTGCGCGCCAGCTAGACGACGACCGTTGATGAAGAAGTGCGGTGTACCGCGGGCCTGCAGGTCAGACGCGAGGTCCATGCTAGCGCTGATTTTGTCGTCGTACTTGTTGGTCTCGATCGCAGTCTTGACTTCGGCCGGATTGAGGCCGAGTTGCGTTGCCAGCTTGGCGTAGGTGTCTGGTCCGAGCGCCTTCTGGTTCTCGAACAACAGGTCGTGTGCCTTCCAGAACAAGTCGTTGCCACCCTTTTCGTAGGCTACCCGCGCAAAGTTGGCTGCCGGCTTTGCCTGCTTGTGGAAGGGCAGTGCGTTGTCCTTCCAAACCACTCGCACGTCTTTACCGTGGGTGTCGATGATCTTCTTGATGGTCGGGTTGACGCGAGAGCAGAACGGGCATTCGAAGTCCGACCACAACACGATGGTTACGAGCGCGTCAGCGGGGCCCTTGAAGGGATCGTCCTTCAGTACCGGAACCCTCCATACGGTCGTATCCTCAGGACGCTCAGCGGCTTCCTTCTTGTCGGGAGCTGGTTGATTCTTGAAGTTCTGTTCCGTCATCCGCAAGCTGACGACGTTCTTGGGGGTGCCCTTCTTGAGCAACGCCTCGGCTTTGGCGACCTCTGCGTCGATCGTCGTCTTGAACTTGTCGAACGGCTGAGCTCCACTCAACGTCACGCCGTTGATTCGAAAAGCCGGAGTGCCCGTGGCGCCGAACTTGCGATTCGAGGCGATGTCCGCTTGCACCTTCTGCTTGTACTTGTCCTTCTTTATCTCTTCCTTGAACTTCTCGACGTCTACACCCGCCTCAGCGGCCCACTTCTCGAAGTTGACAGGGGTCAGTGCCTTTTGGTTCTGGAAAGCAAGGTCATGGAACTTCCAGAAAGCTTCATTGCCACCTAGCGCGAAGACCGCCTGCGAAGCCTCATGAGCGGGGCCAGCTTCCTTGTGGAACGGCAGCGGGTTGTGCTTCCAGACGATGCGAACCTTTTCAGGGCCGTATGTCTCCTTGACCTTCTGCAAGGTGGGGTTGACGCGCGAGCAGAACGGGCATTGGAAGTCACTGACTTCCACGATCGTAACCAGCGCGTCCTCATTGCCCCACGACGGATCCTCGGCAGTCACTGGGATTGGGCTGGCGCTGTGATCACTAGCGCCTCCAGCCGCCGCCGTCGCTTCCTTGTCAGCGCTCACGCTGACGTCTTGTTGGCTTCTTTGAATGCCAAACATAACCAGGATGCCGAGCACGAAGCTCAGAAACATCCCTACGATTGCTGTACCTTTTTGCATTTGCTTTCTCACTCCTCCGAGCTCCAAAGAACTCAGTCTCACACGACCGACTCTTGTCGATGCGTTGCACTTTCTTCAGTTCACGTGGTGAGACAATGTCAGCACGCGAACCAGCCACACCCGATCTCTCGGGCAGTTTCAATTCGTCAAACCTGCGGGTCGCGCAGGCTCGAAAGCCATACACGCGCACGCCACACCCAGCTCCGGGCACCGTGGAACCGCCATCGAGCGGACACGACACCCCGAATCAGCAAGGCGGACGATCGAGGGGGCGCGCGTATCCAGGTCGCTCAGAACCGCGCACGCGCGTGTGCTCGAAAACCTCGCTCGAGTCGCGGCGGCGCGGCACGTCCAACGTGCCGCTCACGCAGTGGCGGGCCGAAACGCTCGCTTCCGCCAACGGTGCGTTGTTGTCGCCGGGCAGAGACGGGTCGCCATCGAGCAAGGGCCGGCTGAAGTCCCGGTGATCGAGCGACACGGGACAAGGTAGGATCTCGCCGGATTGCTCTGGTGGCGCAACCTGCGGCGCGATCACCGTGGTAGCCGACTGATCACACATGGGTGCGAAGGCGTGAACTGGACGCGCGAAAAGAACGCAGAGGCAAGCCGCACAAAGGGCGACGAGCGTCAGACTCATGCGTTGGTGTCTTCCGGGCCTCATGCAGTGACGGGCGCCAGTGTAACGCAATGGCCGTGGGGCACAAGCGGGCCGTTCCTTTGCGAAATCCGTGGCACGGCTCTCGAACCAGACCAACTCACGTAGGTTTCTTGCCTACATCTACACACTAGACGACACTCGAGCCATGCCGACCTCGGATCAAGCCGAAAATCCCGCGAACTCGCAGCAAGTGGCGCGGTCCGCGCCCCCTAAAAAGCCTGAACCAGCCTTTGAACGGCACACCTTGGGCCGCTGGACCTTGCTCAAGCCCTTGGCTCGCGGCGGTATGGGAGAGGTCTACCTCGGGTGCTCGGGTGGCATCGAGGGCGCGGAACGCCCCTGCGTCGTGAAGCTCGTGCGGCGAGAGCATGCCGCTGACCGCTCCTTTCTCGCGCGATTTTTTGATGAAGCCCGCATTCAAGCGCAGCTCCAACACCCGGGCGTGGCCCAAGTATTGGAAGCGTCGACGGACCAGTCGGGAAAGCCGTACGTCGTGCTCGAGCACATCGAGGGCCGCAACTTGAGCGAAATTCGGCAACGTGCCGCTCAGCTGAAGGCACCCATGTCCTGGGCCGACGGGGTGGCCATCGCCGTGGCGCTTTCGGAGGCGTTAGTCCACGTCCATGAACGCACCGACGCCAATGGACGCCCGCTCGATATCGTGCACCGCGACCTGAGCCCCCAAAACGTGATGGTCGGCTACAGCGGCGAGGTCAAGCTGATCGATTTTGGAACGGCGCGGGGAGAAAACCGCAAGTGTCAGACCGTTTCGGGCATCGTGTTTGCCAAGCCCGGCTACGTCGCGCCGGAAGTGGCCAACCAGAACCAACCCGGGCCGCAAGCGGACTTGTACGCTTTGGGGATCATTCTTTGGGAACTGGTCATGGGGCGTCGCTTTTTGACGGGGGATCCCGGCGAGCACCTCGCCAGTGTCGCCGCTGGTGATAAGAACCCGCCAGCGGTATGCACGACGAGAAACGTCCCGCTCGCGCTCGATACTACCATTGCTCGTCTCACTGCCTATCGGGTCACCGATCGCTACGCTAGCGCTCGCGAGGCTCTGACCGACCTGGTCAGAGTGCTGTCTCAAGCCCCGAGTCTGGCGGATGGTGAACGCAGCGTGCGCGGGCGCATCGGTCAGTTCATGCAAAGCCTCTACCCGTCGGAGCCGGCGCGAACGCGGGCCGAGTTCGCTCAATTGCTCGCGGACCATCGCAAGTTGGCGCAGGTCAAACCGGGGATCCCGACCTCCCCGACGCCCGCCGACGTCACTCGCCTGCTGCCCGGTACTCGCTATCGTATCGATCGTCAGCTGGGCAAGAGTGATATGAGCGTGGTGTACGAGGCCGAACACATCGACATTGGACGGCGTGTCGCGCTCAAGGTGTTACCTCGGGAGCACTGTGAGAATCCGGAATTCGAGGCGCAGTTTCGTCGCGAAGCGCGGACACTGGCGCAGCTGCGCCATCCGAACTTGATTCACCTCCATGACTTTGGTGTGCTGCAGGACGGTCGCCCCTACTACGCTATGGAGCTGTTGAGCGGCAAGACGCTCGAGAAGTTGAAAGAAGAGGCTCGCCTCGACTGGCGGGAAGCCCTTCGAGTGGGTATTGCCATTTGTGAAGCACTGGGCGCGGCGCATCAGAACGACGTCGTGCACCGCGACATCAAGCCCGCAAACATTCTGGTCACCGAGGGTGGCACGGTTAAGCTCATCGACTTTGGGGTGGCCCAAGACAAGATGGACCCTCGGACGAAGGAAGCAGACACGAATACTGACGCCCTGCGTGTTTGGGGAACGCCCGAGTACATGGCTCCCGAGCAATTCGGTTCGCATGATGTCGATGGCAGAGCGGATATTTACGCGCTGGCTACTGTGATGTACGAGCTCATCACCGGTGTGTTACCCCACCTTGGGAGCACGCCGATTGCCTTGCTCGATCGCAAGCAGGCGGATGTGCCCATGCCGCCTCGACAGCGAGCAAGCAACGCTTCCATGCCTCGTACCGTTGACTGGGCACTGCTCAAGGCGCTTTCTCCCGAGCCGCGCAATCGGTTTAGCAACGCGCTTCAATTCAAAGAGGCACTGCAGCTGGCGCTAGAGGCGCCGAAACGCATCCGTCGCGCCCGCCACACGGCGGTAGCGGCCGCGGTAAGCATCGCCACCGTAGCCCTCGGGGCCGGCGCGTACCAACGCCTTGGACCGCTACCTTCAGCGTCGATGGCAGCTTTCCAAAACGAACCGGACGAAGCACCAGAACTCCTGTATGCGGCGGCGGAGATACGAGGAGACGACGTCGAGGCGGACGAGGTCGAGGCGCGAGGAGCGGCACATGCGCCAACGCGCGCCGCCGCTCCCGCAGAAGCGGACGAGCTGCCGGCCACGACCGAGCAGCCTGCAGAAGAGGCAGCGGATGAACTCGAGGCGGCGGATGAACCCGCGACTACTGACGAGGGCTTAGCCGCCGGCCAGCATGGAGAAGGCGACACTGACGCAACTGGTGCCGAGCAGGGTCCAGCGCAGCCTGATGCCTTGCCAGAGGAGGTGATCGAAGAGCTCGAACGCGCCGACCGACGGAGCTTGGGCGATCTATCGGCACGCCACGTGGCCTTGGAAACCTATCGCAAGCACGGAGAAAAGTACCCGAAGTCCGTCCGCGTTCTCTCCGGTTGGTCTGCGGCAGCCAGTAGAGCCAAGTGGTGGGGCGAGTCGCTGCGCATCGCTATCCGTTGGGCCGCCATCGACGCCTCGAGCGAGGCTCAGCTCCATCTCGCAAAGACGCAACGCATCGTCGGCCAGCGTTATGGGGCCATTCAAACCCTCGAGCGCCTGCTGCAACAAAAGCCAAACCACGAGCCGGCTCAAGCCATGCTCAAGAAGTACCGAGACCAATGACGGTCAACGCGACTTACGTCACCGGGTCGTGAGACAGACGCGCCTCGGGTGGCTGAGGTAGCGCAAATCCGGCAGCGAGCAACGCGACGACCGCCGACACCAAGAATACGCTCGCGCCACCGTGCGCCTCGTACAACCAGCCGAAGGTCAGCATTCCGAGGACCGAACCCAACGAGTGCGCCGTCAAGTGCAGACCCTGAACGCTCGCGCTCGCGCTCGACTGTGAGGCGAACTGGCCAATTATCCACATGGTCGAAACCCAGCGCAGCCCGAAGCTGAGGGCGTGGAGCGGCTGAAGGGCAACCAGCAGCCACGGGTTGCTCAGCCAAGCCAGCAATGCCCAGCGCAGCGCCTGAAAAAGCAGTGCTATGAGCAACCAGCGTGCCGCCGGCAGCATCCGTAGCAAACGCGGTGAGTACGCCATTACCGCTATCTCCGAAGCCGTTGCTATGGCCCACGCCACGCCTACCCACGTTCCGGACAACCCCAAGTCGAGAAAGTGCATCGACACGACGATGTCGTATCCGACGTGGGCACCCTGCCCCAACATGGCCGCGACGAGGAAGGTCCGGAAGGCGCGCCCTCGGCCGATGCGACGCAAGTCTTCGAAAACGGCACGACGCGGCACTTGGCGCTGAGAAGGCATGGCCCATGTCGTCAAGTGAGAACACCAGAGCAGTAGCCCAACGACCACGGGGAGGTGCCACAGCGCTTGAAGGTTCATGTACCTTCCCAGCAGGGGCACAGCCAGCATGAACCCGAGGGAACCCCACAATCGCAGACGCGCGAAGTCGCTGCCCTGCTCCAAAGCCACCACGTCCGCCATCAACTGCATGGGAGTGCGAAAGAACGCGAAACCGAGGTACGCCACAAACACTACCCAATAGGACAGCTGTTGCGACCAAAGGCTATGTACGACCAGCAGTGAGAACCACGCTGCAGCGCCGAAGGAGGCAATGCGAAGCAGGCGGCCACGCAGACCAAAGCTGTCAGCGAGCAATCCAAACCCCGGCGGACCAAGCACGTTCATGGCCGGTAGTAGAGCCATCAGCACGCTCATGCCCAAACCGTGTATGCCGTGCTCTCGCAGCCACGACGGCAAGTACGGAAGGTATGCCGCGAGGGCTGCGAAGAAGGTGAAGTAGTAGGCCTTGAGCGGGCCTCTGACCGAAGGCATGCGGCGCACGTATACTCGACCGCGCCGCAAGCGGGGAACTCAATCGCTGTCCGTCGCGCCGGACACTCGAGCGCCCGCAGCGACCTCAGTGCGTGGGCAGCTCAGCCGCACAACGCCAGCAGATTTCAAAGTTTCCCGGATTCGTCTCACCGCAAGACGGGCACACCACGTCGTCGGGAACGGGTGCGCGCAACGCCTCGAGAAACTCCTCGAGCACGGCTTGTGCATGCTTCCAGCGGATTGGCTCCGTAATGCAGACGATGGGCAATACCGACAATGGCAGCTCCCCAAGCGCGCCATGCAGCTGGGCGTTGCGAATGTGAGTGCGGATGCCGCGCTCCTCCAGGCGGTGCACCAACAGCTGCGCTTCATGCAGATTGGCGGCTTCATAGAGGGCACGCATCGTTGGTGACCCCATCACGCCACCACGATGAACACAAGCACGGTCTGGTGCCGGTCGAAGAACAGCGCCAAAGCTTTTCCTCCGCCGCGAGGGCGTGCTATGGGCGGAGCACCGTGGCCATTCGACCCGTGAAGGTTTCCTCTTCGCCGCCTGAAGCAGATTCGCCCAAGCTCATGCAGGTGGGGATCATTGCAGCGGCTTGTTTTGCAGTGGGCGCGCTCTGGCCCACGCTTTCCGGTCTGCAATTGGTACCAGAGGTACCCACGAAGAAAGCGGCGCCGCCGGTAACTCCACGACCCGCGCGATCGTCTGACGAGCCGCCGTCGACGCGTGAGGTGCCTGTTTCCGGCTTGGCGCTCAACGATGCCCCCGAGCTGCAGGCCCAGCAGGGGGACGGGCTAGCAACGATCACGAAAGAACTCGTCGTCAACTGCCACGACGGCGACGACCGGCGCCTGAGCCAGTGCGACAAGCCAGCCTTCGAGCGGGTAGCAGGCGACCGCCTGCGCGCGCTGACTACGTGCGAACCTGCCCGGGGTTTATCCGGCACGTTGTCCATTGGCTTCGATCTGGACTTCCAAAAGGAAAAGATCGTTCGGATCTTGAAGGGCAAGAGCACCACATTCAACGATGATGTTGCCGAAGGATTGGTCGCGTGCGCCAAGCGGGAATTCATGAGTGCGACGCTCCGAGGCGTTGAACACACTCACGCTCGATACCTCGTCTTCTACATGGTCGAACTCGTACCTCCCGGGTTGGTGGATACCGATCCGGGCGAGTCTTCCGTCATCCCCACGAGCGGCAGCGGAACCGTGGTGTGGAACTCCGCCCGGATCCGTTCGGAGCCGGTAGACGGAGACGTTCGTGCCCGCATCCTGTACGGAACCCGGGTCGTCATCACAGGCAGGCAAGAAGATTGGTACCGCGTCCGCTACGATGCCCAAGGCAACGAAGGCTGGGTCCACAAAAACGCCCTCGCCATGTGAGCTAGGCCTTGACCTCTGCCGCACAGAGCCCAGTGTGCCTGGTGCACCGCTTGCTTTTGACCGCCACGCCGAAGCTCGGCGCGAGGCGGCATCCATCCAAAGACAGCCACTGAGAACCATGGCAAAATCTTCGCGTCATTCGTCGCCTTCGACTTCGGGTCGCAGTAGCGTTTCGAACGCCTCTGCTGATGGAGTTGTCGAATCAGTTTCCCAGCCCTCCCGAACAGCGGGAAGCGATGTCGCTCTGCTATGTGGCAAGACAGCCGATGGCCGCGGGCTGCACGTCCTGCGTAAGCGTCAAGACAAACTGGAAGCGGGCATAGTGACTCCGCTCGAGGAGGGAAAGCCCCTGCACGGAGAACTCGTAACGCTGAAGCCGCGCGCGGGCAGCCCGGTCTGCGACGTCGAGGTACATTATCGACCTGGCACATCGGCGCGTGAGACGAAAGAATTGTCGGGGCCGCCACAAGTGGCCAGTGACGCCTACAGGGAAAACTGGGACACGATTTGGAAACGCCGTACGTCCACCACGTCCGGCTCGGACAAGGCACTGCTGAACTAGGAGCAAAGGCTCTCGGCACGCAGCCATTGCTCGTTCCTCAGCACGTGGTATCGTTGAGCTCTCCTTGAGCTCAGGTACTTCTCTTGCTTGGCCAACTCACCGCGCTCCTGATCCAGACGCAACGCCGCCTCGAAGCACTGTACGCGCTCGAGCCAGGCCCGGCGATCACCGACTTCATCCAACTCGATCCCAGCAACGGTGAGGAGCGCCTGCTGGTGCGTCAAGTAGATACGGAAACTCTAGAGATCCGTTTGGTCTTGCCCTCCAACATCGATCCGGAGGCGCCACCCCAGAGTGACGACCATGTCGAAGTCGTCGAGGGGGTTAGCCACTTCGTGCACCTTGCTGAGCGCGCACGCACGCGGCTGCCTACGTCCCAGCTGGAGTTGGAGTTCCAAGCTGAGGTGGACAAATTCGCCTTGCTGTGGGACGGGCTGGACCCACAGCACCCCCGAGCGCCAGTAGACCTCCATGAGTGGTTGTTCGAGCGGGTGAGGTATCTGCACGACGCTAGTACGATGCGCGGGCAACGCTACCGCCTAGCGAACGACCTTGCAGCTAGACTGTGTGCGCGCCTGCTTGCGCGCAAACAACGCGAAGTGCCACACCGACGCCAACCCCGCTTTCCGGTTGACTTCTTGCGCCGTTTTTATCGCTGCGGTCTCGCCGAAAAGATTCACTTGGCACAAGCAGCATGAAGCATGCGGCTTGGTTCACTCCGAAAGAACATCGAGAATGCGTTGGACCGATTGTCGGGGCAAAGCAAATACCGCATCGTCGGCTCCACCGATCAAACGTGCATAGTAGATGCTGACGTCGCGATAGATATCACCAGCACCAACGACCCATCCCGTTCCGTCCGACGACAGCACACGCAACAGTGGGCGGTCGAAGCCGTAGCGGCGATCCTGGGCAGCTCGTGATGTGCCAGCTCCCATGGCGACCGCCGCCTCCGGGCGCACGAACGAAAGGGCGTCGACGAGCGCTTCAATCTGGCCCGGGGAAAGCTTGATTTCCGCTCGACCCGCATTGCTCGCCGTCAGCGGTGTTTGCACGAAGGACTGCCCTAGCCGCCTCAGAGCGACGCCGTATTGACTCGTCAGCAAAGTGAGTCGCCTCACGTCTTCGGGCTGGAGCATGAACGGGGAACGGTCGAGCAGGAGCGTCGTCAACGTATCGACCATCGAGCGGGAGACCGTGAACACGGCGGGCTCGGAGGCTATGCGGGCGTAGTACCCCCCGTCGGGAGAACGCTCGCCGATGGTGAGCGCTGCTTGGTCGCTCCCCGTTTGCCACGTTGCCTGCACGCGGGGGGTTTGCAGCCCGAATTTACCCGTATCGCCCTCACTCACCCATGCCCGAGCACGCAAGTTGCCCAGCGCCTCAATGGCTTCCTGGCACAGCGCCTGATCCATCGCCATTCCTTCCGGGCGTCGAAAACTACAGCGCTCTTCGCGCACTTCCACTTCATGAGACCACTGCGGTGTCGTGACCGTGAAGCTGCTGAATTGCTTGGCGTCGATGGCGCTGAGTTGCGTGTCCTTCAGCAACAACGCGTCCGGTGTAAGTTGGTGCAGGGCGTGCGGCGGCAATTTCAACCAGGCGGAATCCTGCAGGCGCTTAACATACAGGTCGGATATGACTGTCGCTGAAGAACCGGGCGGCAGGTACACCTCGACCCGTTCAGTGCGCACCTGTTCTTCCGTTTCACCGCCGGTATCCGTGATCACGGTGCTGCGTAGCTCGAAGCCCTCAGGTGGAGAAGAGAGTTCTCCCCGCAGCTCTAGCAGCGACTCGAGGCGAGCATTGCCGAGGCCGGCTTCGACGCGGCCTTGCTGGGGTTGCCGCATCCACCAGCCGTTTTCCCGGCGCGCAACCTCCAGCGTTTGGTCTGGCGCCATGATCCGCCACTGCTCCACTTCGTTCGACAGGAAGGAAAACAACGCCGTATCAACCAACGCGCCCGCTTCTTCGATGAAGCTGCGAATGAACAACGGCTTGACGCATGCTGCCAGTGGGTCTGGGCTCAGTCTCAGAGCCAGCTCCAGCTGAGGGTCCTCCGGGCAGGGACCGCCGAACCGCAATTGAAGTGGCTGTGCACCTGGCGCCATCGGTGTAAGCTGTACTTCAACTTGCTCCGCCGTTAGCTCGGAAGGATGTGGAAACTCCGAAGGCAGAATCAGGTCAGCGTGACTGCGAGCGAAAGCGGTGAAAAGCCGCTCCCTCGCCGCGGACTCGAGACGCAGCCACTGCTCTTCCATCTGCACCGTCCAAACGTCGCGCTGCCGCTTCAACTCGAGCGCCGGAACGCCCGCAGCAAGGAGCGTCACGCTGCGGAGCTTGGAGGCGGCGTAGGGGATCAGTTGCCGAATGCGGAACTCATCGGGCGCGACGTGCAGCTCCTCCGCCGTCGTACGGGAGATGACGAACACCCCCTTGTTCCGCGTTCCTTCCCCGGCCACTTCCACGTAACGCGCGCCTTCCGGGCTCGGTGCCGCGGCGCCAAATCGCAAGCGGGTTTTGCGCTCTCCCAGCTCCAGCTCGATGACCCGCTCTGGCTGGTCGAGACCAAACGCCGCGCGATCCACGCTCGGCTCCGGAACCGCGCGCAGTACGGTCGCGAACTCGACTGCTCGCAACAACGCGTCCGCTGCCGCTTCTTCCGCCTCGCCCTGGAATGGCTCGCGCACGACCCAGCGATGAGCAGGCGCCCCTCCTTCTGCATCGCTGCCTTCAGGGGTGGGTGCCGTCTGAGTGGGGACCACCTCTCCGTCACGTTCCACGATCACCGTTTTGTCCCCTTCGGTGATGGTGAAGCGGCGCACTTCATGCGATCGAAACCCAACCACCAAATGTTCGGCGCGGGCGGAGAGCTCGGCCGTGGTCCAAGCTCGCTCGGTTAACACGACGAGCGCAACGGAAGTGAGTGCAGCCAGGACTAGAAATCCATTGACGATCAGAGCGCGACGCTGCGGTTTCATTCCGCTTTCCCCCGCGTCGCCTCTCGGCGCCGTTGCCACATCAACAGCACCCCTATCAAGGCAGCGCTGAGCGGCAGGTAGACCAGCACGTAGCGCCGTACCTCGCTCATCCCAGCAGCCGTAAGCGCCAAGCCCGCCGGTTGAGCCGCCTTGTCAGGCACGCTCACCAACGGTTGTTCAGCACTCACCCACGACAGTGCATTTTCGACGAAGCGGCGCGTCCCGAGCAACGCCGGCTCGCGCCACGTGCTTGACCACACCACGCTCGGAGAACCAACGATGATGACTCGCCCCCGCTGTCGGTTCGCTGACTCAGGGTTAGCGGTGGGTGGCGCTACGCGAGGGTGTTCGGCGGCGAGCGCCACGACTTGCGCTTCGAGCTTGTCGCGCTCCGGTGGCTCCTGCCCCTCAGCCAGAGCACGGAAACTCTTGACCGCATACGCCGTTTCGGAGCTTTCCAATAGTACGAAAGCCACGCTCGACGGCACTGTCTCGAAAGCCTGCGCCAACTGCAGCAGTACGCGGAATTGCACGTCGTTCCCTCTCAACATCCCGCTCGTAACGGCGTGCGCGCGCGGTGATGCCAAAAAGACTTCTCCCCCTATCCCGATCGGCATCGACAACGTCGGCTCACCTTCGAACACGACGCTGTTTTTCGTTCGAATGCCGAGAGGTTCGAACAGCGGTGTCAAACCCGGCTCTAGTATGCGCCCGTCTTCATCCGTGATGGGCCCTAACGCGACGAGCAGCCCTCCGCCGTCCTCCACGAAACGCGCCAATTCACGTGCGGCAGGGTCACTGTATACCTGCTGGGCCCCAATGAGCAAAGTCACATCACACCCGCGCAGCTCGAAACGCGGCTGAGCGACACCGAGGTCGACTTCTCGGGTTTCGAAGTTATTGCGCTCCATCTGTCGCCGAAAGTCTGCGAGACCCTGCGCACCCCCGGAGGTAGCTGATAGCTCCTGGTGCCCGCGAGCAAAACAGGCCGTCTGCCGCTTTTGTCCGATCACGCGAGCAATGCCTTCCGTGAGCACCTGCTCCAAACGCGACCTCGCCTGATCGGTTTGTTCATCGTACGCTACGATATCACTCGTGGTGACGAACCAATGTTGTGATCCTTGCGCCAGCACGATACTGGCGTCCGTTGCCAAGCGGCCGTCTTCCGTACGCCCTTCGAGTAGGCCATAGCGCTGCTGCAGGGCGAGGAACTCCGCCGGATTGCGATCCGGGTCGACGAACCGCGGCTGCACGTACGGCGAGTGCGCTCGATACTCGTCGAGCACGCGTGAAACCGTGTGGCTGAGAGGGTCAGATTGGCTAAGAAACACCAAGACATCGAGAGGTCGCTGCAACCGACTCAACAAGGCGCGAGTCGGCTGCGACAGGGTGTAAAGTTGAACGGCGGTAGCGTCCCAGCGATGAAAGAAACGGGCAGCCAGTACGTTCAGGCACACGAACAGCACGACCGCGGCAATCACCCCCACACCACTCGAGAACTGAGCGTTGGCGATAAACGTATGAGCACGTTCCCGCACTGTGGCACGCTCACGCTTATCGACGTGTTTGTTGGCTGACTTGCGCTTCATCCCTACCTCAATACCGTCGGCTCATTCTAGCCGCCATGAGTCGACGACGCGGACGCAGACGAACAGCGCGAGGAATACCACCGTAGCGTCGAACACGATGCGTCGCGAATCGATGATCCCGCTCGAAAAGTCTTCGAGTTGGCCTAGGATCGAAACATGCTTGCACAACTCCAGTAGCCAACCGGGTTCGAAGACTCGTTCACCGATACCGAGGATGAATAGGCCGAACAAGGCCAGTACGGTGAGCATCATGGCTACCAGCTGACTTTCCGTCAGGGCGCTCATCAAAGTGCCGATCGCGAGATAAGCCGCCCCCACCAATGCGATACCCAGATAGCAGGAGGCTATGACTCCCCAATCTACCATGCCGGTATCGCGCAGTATCACCACGTACAGCAACGTCGGTGTCCAAACGCCGAGATAAGTTATCCACGTCGCCAAGTACTTGCCCACCACCACGGCAAAGGCCGACACCGGTGCTGTCAAGAGCGCCTCGAGCGTGCCGCTGCGCCGCTCCTCAGCCAGCACGCGCATCGTCAACGCCGGGCAAACCAACAGCAACGTAACAGGCACGAAAAGGGACGCGAAGTAGCCTTGAACGGGCCCTTCCGCGATGCTCAGCCCGGTGTATTGGTTGTAGTGATCCAGCATCAGCACGAAGCTGGTGCCTTGGAGAAGCAGGAAGGCGAACAGTAGAACCCACGCCAGGGGCGTGACCCACATGCTTCGCAACTCGCGCAAGAATATGGGAACTAGACCGTTCATGGCTCGTCACCCGTGAGTTTGGCGAAAACGTCCTCCAGAGATGAACCCACAGGCGCTACTTGCAGCACCCGGGCTCCGCGGCTGCACAAGAGTGCCACCCATCCGTCGATGTCCTTAGGCGCTGTCGTAGGCACATCGCCTGCGACGTTTTCAGCACTCAGCTTGATGCGCCAGCGCTCCAATTCTGCGCCAACCGCTACACGCGAGTCTACCGCAGCAGCCAACTCGTCGGGCAGCTTCGGCGCGGGCGAGCGCATCAGCAATTCCACCTCCCTCGCCCGCCGCAGGGACTTCAGCTCCTGCAGCGTCCCATGAGCGGCTAGCCGCCCATGGTGAATGACGATCGCCCGGTCGCAGGTAGCCTCGACCTCGCCCAGTATGTGAGTAGACAGAAGGATCGTATGCTCTTGCCGAAGGTCGGCGATAACCTGTCGCACTTCACGAATTTGGTTGGGATCCAACCCAGACGTCGGCTCGTCCAGGATGAGGAGCTCAGGGCTCGCGACAAGCGCATCTGCCAAGCCAAGACGTTGGCGATACCCTTTGGAGAGATGGCCGATCAGGCTTTGGGCGCGCACGTCGATGTGGGTCAGCTCCATGGCGCGACCAACCCGTTCCAGGCGCTTGCGGCGAGGCACTCCCTTGAGCGCGGCGCGAAAGCGAAGGTACTCCTGCACCCGCATCTCGGGGTATGCCGGGCACTGCTCCGGCATGTAGCCAAGCTTGCGGCGCGCCGCGAGCGGTTGCTCGCTCACATCGATGCCGCCGACTCGCACGCGACCGGCACTCGCGCCCAAAAATCCGGCGATGATCCGCAGCGTGGTGGTCTTTCCTGCCGCATTCGGGCCCAAGAAGCCCACGACCGATCCGGCGCTCACCGAAAAGTCGAGGTCGCGCACGGCATATGTGCTGCCGTAGATCTTGGATAGTCGTTCAACCTCAATCATCGAGCGCGCTCTGCGGACCGTCTCTAGCCACAAACTGGCGTGCGCACCAAACAGTTCCCGCGCTTCCGCGGAATTGACGCGGCCACGCCCAGCACCACGTCCGGGGCCGGGGCCGACGGGGCGGGGCAAAGCGCACAGTTGTGAGGGCTCGGCAAGCGCGATATGAGAGGGCCATGACTCACGCTCCGACAAGCCTCGCCCCCCTGGGTCCTCAGTCGTTACGACAGCCAACACCTCGCCGAGGCTGGAGTGCTATCTGGCTCACTGCAGCCGTACTCCCGGCCCTCGTTGCTTGCGCCGAAGTCGTGAACGAAGCCAAGGTTCCGGACAGCCACGGGCTCATCGTGAACGGAACTGGACGCGCGGTGGCCGATCCTGACGTGGCCGTTGCCAATATCGGGGTTGAGGTGAGAGACGCAAGCGCGCAGCTGGCTGTGGAGTCCAACAACAAGCAGATGAGTCTGCTAGTCACCAATCTCAAAGGGCTCGGCATCCAGGACGCGGACCTGCAAACCAGCAACTTCAGCATCTCGTACGAGCGCCCACCTGTCGATTGGCGCAATGAGGCCGCCGCACGTCCCACGATGGAACGGGCGGAAGAACGGGCGCCAGACGACAAGGCGGCGACCACTCCGGCTACCCCTCGAGCGGCTCAACCCGAAGGTTGGTTCGTGGTGAACAACACTTTACGAGTGAAGGTCCGCGACCTAAACCGCCTCGGCGACGTGTTGAGCACGGCAACCGCGGCAGGAGCCAACTCGATTTGGGGGGTCGAGCTGCAATTGGACAACCCAGACCCTCTCTTGGCTGAAGCTCGCGACAAGGCTATCCAGGATGCTCTAGCCAAGGCTCAGCGTTTAGCTGCGACGAGTGGTGTTCAGCTGGGGCAAATCCTCAGCATTCAAGAACACGGCGGGAGCTCTCCGGGACCGCAGGCCGCGGGCATGTTGTTTGCTCGGGACGCCAAGTCGAGCGTGCCGATAGAAGCAGGGTCACTCGAGCTCAACGCCGGAGTTACCATCCGCTTCGAGCTCACGAAAGCAGGCGAGCCTCGCGAACCCGCCCCGGCGCCTTGACGTTTGCTTTCACTTCACCTGGGCGCGCTCGAGAACCTCGTTCGCCGGCGCGTCGAACTCCGCCTTGAGAGCCTCGGTCAGTGCCTCGAGTCTCTCAACCGCCCAGTCTGCGTCCGCCAACAGACTGACCGCCTTCTTTTGCCCCGGTTCGTTGGGTTCGAAGCGGTCCGCCTCGATGGCCACATCGTCTTTCAGCGGACGGAGCAGCTCGAGGATCTCGACTGAGGTCGCCTGGGCCGATTCACTGCGCTTCATGAGCTTGGCCAACTTGCTCGCATCGTCTTCGAGCAGCCGTTTATCGGCGGCCAGTTTTTGCTTGAGCTTGTTGACGCGGCTGGGTTCGCTCGTGCTCGCCAGTTCCGATTGAGTTTTGTCGAAGCGGTCTCGTGCGGCGGTCACCCGCCACCCGGCAGCTTCTACCCGCTTCTTCAACTGGTTGAGCTCTCCTTCCGCAGAATATGCCTGCTTTTTGGCCCGAGTTACGACCTTTTCGAACTTCGCCACCAAAGCCACGAACTGTGCCTGCACCTCTTTGTCGCTGACTTCGACCGGAGCTTGGGGAAGTGCGTGAGCTACACTGGGCAGTGATGCCGTGCAACAGAGGCCACACAGGGCAGCAGTGGCAAGTCCTCGTGCTGTTAGCACCCGAAGGTGAGTGTTCTGATACATTGGCTTTCTCCTACGCGATGGGAACGCTTCGCCAAACGGCGTTGTTCTCAGACGCCTAGCTAGTACGGTCGATGACGGCGACTCCTCAATGCTGCCGCCGAGGATTTAGCAAGCCGTCCCTCAACGGCACGCTTACCTCTTCCGAGCTGGAACTCGCGTCGTGGTGCCGGGTACCGCGCCGCGTGTGGGGAGCCAGTTTGGGGCGCGAGCGCGGCAATTCTGCCACTGGCAGCTTGCCAATTTGTGCCGCCCATGCTCCACGGCGGCTGCGACCGGAACGTCGCAATGGCTCGAAATGACGAGTGTATGACGCTCCGATGGCGCCGCCGGCGCTATGCTGCCGAAGCCATGCACCGTACTTTGTCCCGTACCGAAACGCGCACCCACTGGGTCAAGTCCATCCCATTCCTGCTGTTGCACCTAGCGCCTCTGGGCATGCTGTGGTTTCCACCGACTTGGGCCGACGTAGCCGTTTGCTTCGGCCTGTACGGCGTACGCATGTTCTTCATCACCGGCGTCTACCACCGTTACTTCTCCCATCGCTCGTACACCATGGGCCGAGTGATGCAGTTCCTCATGGCTTTCGGGGGTACCACGTGCGCGCAAAAGGGACCGCTGTGGTGGGCATCGCACCATCGTATGCACCACAAGTTCAGCGATACCGAGCGCGACGTTCACTCTCCCAAGGACGGGATGTGGTGGAGCCACGTGGGTTGGATCGTGAGTTCGAAGTACGACGATACGGAGTGGAAGTGGATCAAAGACTTTGCCAAGTATCCAGAGTTACGCTTGCTCAACACCTTTCACCTGGTACCGCCCATCATGCTTGGAGTAGCCGTGTACTTGGTAGGCGGGTGGAGCATGTTGTTCTGCGGCTTTTTCCTTTCGACCGTGTTCCTTTACCACGGCACCTTCTCCATCAACTCTCTGATGCACGTGTTTGGTAAGCGCCGCTATGCAACCAAAGACACGAGCCGCAACTCGCTGCTCCTGGCGCTGGTGACGTTGGGCGAAGGCTGGCACAACAATCACCATTATTATCAGTCCTCCACCAACCAAGGCTTCTATTGGTGGGAGATCGACATCTCGTACTACATCCTGCGAATGTTGAGCTGGGTAGGCCTGGTCTCTGGTATCCGGAATCCGCCCAAGCACATCCTCGACAACAACCGCGTAGAAAAGTTGGGCTTCGACCCCGGGATGGCGCCTGCAACGCCTACCGTTCCGGCCGCCGAGTAGCCACGCAGTCGCGCCCCCCCAGCAGCCCCGAGTGCGCGCTTTGCTTTCCCGCGTGTCCTGGCGCTGGACAGGCCGTGGCTAGTCCGTCACGCTGCCGCATGGACCGAGCTCGGCTAGCCCTCATGCTGCCAAGACCGTCGAAGATTTTGGTAGTCGTGCCCTTGCTAACGCTTGGCTGCGGGACGCAGAGCGACGCCGACATTCCCCCTGAGTTGTTGGAAGCCTTGCGTCAGCGTAACGGAAGCGACAGCTATCCGCCGGGCCCAACTGGAGGAGAAGAAGGGGATATAGCCACCAACATCTGCTTTTCCGCGTGGGAGAATCCCCAAGCCCAGACCTACGATCCGGCCGCTCTTGCTGAGCGTTGTTTGGCAGACTATTGGGACCCGGAGGCAAAGACCCATCAGCTGTTGTTCGTCGTGAGCGCGGCGATCTGGTGCCAAAGTTGCCAGGTGGAGTTTGGCGGTGCGGGGGCTGCTCCGGCATTGAGCGTGGAACTCGCACAGCGCTATGACGCCGGATTGCGTGCTCTCGGAGGGCTGTTTCAGAATGCCCAGGGTGAGCCCGCGACGACGGCCGACGCCGTGCGCTGGGCTCGCACGTTCTCCGTCGACTTTCCTTTCGGTGTGGACGCCGATTTCACCCTTGGCCGCTTCGCCAAGGCCGACGCCCAGCCGCTTCACATGCTGGTCGACACGTCCACGATGCGCATCGTCTACAAGTCGACCGGGGGCGACATTGCCCTGCTCTGGGAGCGAGTGGACGATTGGCTCGAACGCGAGAGCAGCGAGTAGCACGGGTGGGGCTTTTAGCCTCTGACAGGCACGACGGCATGACGGCGGCAACGAAAACCCGCTCCGGCTCTGGCCGTTTGGCGTTAGAGTGCAGGTATGCAGCTCCTGCGTGCCCGGGTGATGTGTCCAGAGGCCTTGGGAAGCGTCGAGCTTTCCTTCGAGGACGACGAGGGGCGGCCGCGGCCGGTGACCCTTCTGTACGGTGGACCAGGGACCGGCAAGACCACCTTGCTGACGGCCATCGCCAGCACTCGCCCCGGCCATACCGTGCCGGCAGGAATACGTCCAGGTGACTTGCGTTGTTTTGCCCAGTGCACCTGGTGGTTGGGCATGGACGAACCGGACCGAACGACACCGCACGTGTTGAGCAGCCCGAACGCACCCCAAGAACTAGCTCTGTCAAATGAACAGCACCGAAGGGAGGCGCTGTTCATAGACCGCTTGTCCAAGGACGGTGGCTTTGTCTTTTTGGTGTTTTCGTCACTGCGCTGGTTTTCGCGTTCGGCAGTGCTTTTGACTGCCATTGAGCGCACCGTACGTCGCTACGATCCGCGCGTCTCTGAACCCCTCGAAGACGCGGGTCGTCACGACCTGACCCGCG
Source organism: uncultured Polyangiaceae bacterium (assembly GCA_964577325.1). Taxonomy (GTDB): domain Bacteria; phylum Myxococcota_A; class Polyangia; order Polyangiales; family Polyangiaceae; genus SZUA-265. Next base: position 6,910 of record CAZNZA010000082.1, on the reverse strand, counting down.
ATTTGAAACAAGCCCTGGTTTATGCAGAGGTTCAGCGAGCGCTGCCCCCATTGGAGCAGAGCAAGAAGGAACTCTTTGGCGAAGCCATGCATCAAGTGGTCTCCGCCTTGTGCACCCCCTTCGACATGACGTACGCGGGCATAGATCCCCTCACGCTAGAGCCCACCTTCATTTCTGACGGCGCACCGGTTACCTTTAACCATGTCCCCACTGCGGTGAAACATGCAGTATCCTTTGGCGCCATGACTTTGCGCGCGCTGTGGGCGGCATATCCGGGGATGGACCCACGGCGCGGCCAAGCGGTGGTAGCGATTGACCAGGTGGAACTGCACCAGGATCCAGCAATCACTGCCGTCATCGTCGACACCCTGACGACGTTGTTGCCTGGAGTGCAGTGGTTGCTGACGACGCGCTCGCCGGAGTTACTTGCAGCGCGGAGCCCCGACGAAGCAGTGGCGTTGCGGCGTACACTCGCCGGTCGCTCCGTGACCGTCGATTGTGGCCAGGCCGCGCGCGTTCATTAGGTCGTTCAGCGCTTGCTTTTGGTGAAGGGCCGCGATAGGACGGCCCGGCCTTTGAGCCCCCTCGCGGGGGAGTGATGAACTCAGGGAAGCCGGTGCAATTCCGGCACGGAGCCGCCGCCGTAATTGGGGACGGGTGCTCATGAAGCCACTGGCCTTACCGAAAGGAAGCCTGGGAAGGCGAGCATCCTCATTGCCCATGAGTCGGAAGACCTGCTTATCGGTACAGTAGCCAATTTCGGCTCCTGTGACCTTGCTCGAAACAGCGCGCGCTCGCTTGTTTGAGGCTCAGCTTGAACATCAGGTCTCCGGCGGCAGCGTGCCGTCTACATTGCTGGCTCACGGCCCTTTTTGCCGCGGGTATCGTTGCCTACGCCCCCCAAGCGTGGCCGCAGAGCGATCGCGTTGCACCCAAAGCGCCGGTCGTCGAAGCGGAACTCGCTGAAGCGGTCGAGGAAGCGAGAGGCGCCAAGCCGCACGCCACTCCGCAAGAACTTGCGGAGAAAGCACCTGCCCTTGTCGTTGTCTCTGGCACCGTTCCGCTGTTGCTCAGCAGCCCTAGTGTGCCCACCGGAGCTTCACTGGTTCTAACGAGTGATCGCCTTCACCGCGCCGGCGATTCAGCGGCGGATGTTTTGCGCTCCGTGGCTGGGGTACAGGTAAGCCGCCAGGGGTCGAAAGCCGAGCCGGCGACAGCGTCCTTGCGGGGCGCGGACGCCAAGCAGACACCTGTTTACCTAGCCGGCGTGAGGCTCAACGACGACGTCAACGGCAGCGCGGATCTATCTACCATACCTCTTTGGATGATGCAGCGAGCTGAAGTATTTCGGGGCAACTCACCGGCAGCTAGTGAACAGCTGGGGCTCGGGGGTGCGATCTTCTTCGAGCCTCGACGACCGAGCGAAACTCGACTGGGCATGCAAGCGCACCTCGGCAGCTTTGGCGAACGTGGTGCATCGATCGGAGCTGAAGTCGGCAACGGCAAGGCAGCTGCCCTCATCTCTCTGCGCGCTACCGAGGCTCGCAACGATTACTCGTTCATCAACGACCACGGTCTCCGGTTTTCCGATGCAGAAACCAACGAGCGGCGTGAGAACGCCGACTATCACGATGTCGACGGATGGGCCATCGGCTCCCTTGACGTGGCGGGAACACGCCTAGGCAGCGTGGTTCATATCTTGGACCGCGAACAGGGTACCACCGGAATTGCCACGACGCCTGCGCGGCACGCTCGGACTCGGCACCGTCGCTTACTGGCCGCCACTTCGGCCTCCATGACCTGCGCAACTAGCTGGTCCTGCTCCATTAACGCTCAGACATCCCTACTCGTCGGTCAAGAAACAGTCACTGATCCTAGGCACGAGCTACGGACCGTTCGCTCCAGATGGCAGCACTCCCGCGCCTTGCGGCACACCCACCGAGTAACGGTCGCGCTAGAACTCAGCCCTCTACTGACGATTTCGCCGTACCTGAACGCAAGCGAGGATCGTCTTGATTTGCACTCCCTCGATGACGCCCCCCGCGACGCGTCGCGAGCTAGCATCCGCACCGGTCTGGAGGCGGCCTACGAGGCGACGCCTACTGTAGACGTGCATGCCATGCTGGCTACCGATTGCCTCATCACTGCAGCCAACTATCGCGACACCGGTAAACTCCAGCGTTTGCGACAGTCTCACTGCCGAACGAGCCCCGACGCGCGACTAGGGAGCGTCTGGCGCGTCAGCGAGCATTGGTCCGTATTGGGCAACATCAGTCATTCTACCCGACCGCCCACCCTCGGCGAGTTGTACGGGGTGAGTGCTTCGTTGCACGGCGAGCCTGACCTGCTCGACGAGCGCGGGTACAGCATCGACGTGGGTGTTCGCCGCCGAACGTCAGCCGGTGCGGTGGAAATGGCGGGCGATGCGTTCGTCTTTCGCCGCTGGACGACCAATCTCGTCCGCTATCGGCAGACTAGCCTGCACGCGTTCTCTCCGTACAACGTTGGTGACGCGCAGGTCACGGGAGCAGAGGTGTCTTTAGGCACGCGCATCCTTCGCGAGTTCGAGATTTTCCAAAGTCTCACGCTGCTCGATCCGCGCGAAACGACGGAGGATCGCGTCGCTAACTCCACTCGGAATGATTTGCTGCCTCTGATGTCGCGCTTCGTCACCCATCACTCCCTGAGTTGGAGCCGGGCGTTTCGTGACGTCGGGGTCGAGGATGTGGGCGCCAGCTTACGTTACTTCTACCGCTCCAATCGCTTTGCCGACCCAGCTGGCCTCGTCGTGCTCCCAGAACAACACGCCATCGACGCCGCCGCACGGATTCGACTAGTTGAGCCGGACATCGAGCTCGGATTGGCCTTCAACAACCTCTCGGACGAAAGGCAAATCGACATGCTCGGTCAACCTCTACCCGGCAGATCCTACCACGCTTCGCTGCAAGCTTGGTGGTAACCCACATCAAACCCATCACTCCCGATTGAATATGTCTCATACCCTCCTTCCTGTCTGTTTTCTGATTTCGCTGACTGCATGCAATGTCACATCGACTACCCCGCCAACGGAGGGCATTGGCCAACACTTCGACGCCGGGGGCGATGCCCTCGCCGACGCCGGGGACGCTGGGCACGATGCGCAGCCAGAAGCGGCACGCGGCTTTCTTGTCGTGCACAGTGACTACACCACGTCCTCTGTCAGCGCCATCGACAAGCAAGGCAAGGTGCTGGCAAAAACACTGATCACCTCTGGCAGCAAACCCCCTGGGCTTTCTTTGGCACTCGGCTCAGACACGGTGTTGCCTACCCAACGGCAGTCGGGCAAAGAGGTGGTCCTCATCGATCGCACCAATCACGCCCTGCACTGGCTCGACTTGAAAAGCGCGCAGGTTACACGCCAGGTCAGCGTCGGGCCGGGGGGCTTCGCGGCCAATCCTTATGACTACGTCCAAGTCCACTCTCGGCTATCTTTGGTGACGCGCTTCGAAACGAATTCCAACGCCGGACAGGCTGAACTTGACGAGGGTGGGGACTTGTTGGCCTTGGATCCTCGAGACGGTGAATTGTTAGGTCGCGTAGATTTCAATCACCTGACGGAGACGAGCAAGGCGCAACCCAGACCCAGCGCCGTTGTTTCGCAGGACGGTCGGGTCTACGTGGTCCTCGGCTTTCTCGATAACACGTGGGCTGCAGTCGATAATTCCCGCTTGGCCAAAGTAGATCCCGAAGCCCTTCAGCTCGAGGAGACCCTCGATTTGGGGCTCCGCAATTGCGAGGGACTTACCGCGTCGCCCGACGGCAAGCGGCTCGCGGTGGCGTGCAAGGGAGATTGGCAGGACGATCCCCCCCATTCGAGGTCTGGGATCGTGATCATCGACATCGACGGCGGAGGTTTCGACGTCGAGCGCGTTCTCGAGGCTTCCGAGCTCGTCGATGCGCAAGTCAACAGTGTGAGCTTCGCATCAAATGAACACGTGCTCTTCACCTCCTACGGCACGACCGAACCGGCGGTACCTGAGCGCGCGTGGCTGCTCGAACTCGAGTCGGGTGATGTCATCGGTGATCCTTTGGTCGAAGCCGCTCCTTTCAGCCTCGGGATGGGCCTGTGCGTGGCCGACGATGTGTGCGCCGTGGCTAACGCCGAAGCCGGTGTCATCGAGTTGTTCGACTGGCAAGGGAGCAGCCTCGCCAGTCTGGCTTCCGTGGCGCTGGACGACGATGTTGGTCTTCCCCCTCGCTACATTGGAGCCTTCTAACCCCCTCAAGTGAAGGGCCCACCTCTGGCTGGGCTTGACAAGGGAGTGGCGTTTGGCATGCTCGGGGTTAACCGTTTCGGGTCGCCGTCTTTGGCACGGAAACTGCTTAATGGGGGGAGTCATGCAAGAAGCCGTCGATCATCGCGATACCGTGTGGCCAGCGTTTGGGAATGCAGGAGCAGATGCTCCGGCGCCCGCTCAATACGAACCTACGCCCGGCATTCGTGAGGCTTCGGCCTCTAGCGTTCACCAAGCCGATGACGAACCGCGTATACAGGTGGTTTGCCGGGGTGTTCCGGCCACTCCGGCAATGCGGGAGAGCCTACGGCAAGCGGTGCGTGAGCTCGTGGCGTCACAACGCGAGGAGCTGAGCCTGGTCGTCGCACGTCTCGAGCGCGCGCCCGATCATCGGCTGAGGGGGGTGTATGGCTGCCGGGTAGAGATGTTCAGTCGCGGCCTTGAACACGTGGCGGGCTATGGAGAAAACCCGGAGCCCTTCGAAGCCATTTCGCAAGCGGCTGCGCGCGCATCTAGGGCACTGGACGCTCGAACGCGGTTCGACCCGTGGACGAGTCCCTCGCCATCCTCTCATCCGGTCCCGTCGTCTTCCCGCCCGGTCTCCGTTCGTCCGGCCTCGGTGCGCCCAACCAGCGACCCTCTTGCCGCGATGCATCCCGTCTCTACTCGGCAACCTCGCTGAGGAGCAGTCCTCCATCCGCCTGTTGCTCGGGACAAGGTTCCGCGGAATATCCTTCCGCGTCCTCCGGGAGCTTGCACGGATGCACGAAAATGCGCTCGGGGCGCGCCTTGTATATCACTTTCCGCGTCTCCTCCTTCTCTTCTGACCCTGCCGCGGCGGCAATGACGCGGGTGGCGAAGACGGTGAAGCCGCGCTCACCCCGCTGCTCGAGGCGTTCTTCAGTGGGGCTTAGGGTTTCATCGGCCAGGTACTCCGTTTCTGGGTCCACGTAGTCGAACGGCTTCGACACTTCTGTTTTGACGATCCGACCTTCATTGTCGCCATACACGAAGACGTGAATGGAGGTCGACGAATAGCGAGTCTTGATCAGCAACCCGGACTGCGTGTCATTCCTGAAGACGAGATCGGGTTTTGGGAACGATAGCGTCGCCTCGTGTCCCATCGGGTAGCGCGGGAAGTAGTAGCTGTGAGGCTGCCGCTCGATGATCTCGTAGCCGGCATGGAGAACGGCGTTGAAAAGTGTGGTGGCGAACTGGCTAATGCCCCCTCCGACCGTATCGTCCATCTCTCCACGTACGATCGTAGGCGCAAGCTCGAAACCCATTTCCGCAGTGCGCGGCCCAAGTGCTGTGTTGACCGAAAACGTCTCCCCCGGCAGCACGACGGTGCCGTCGAGTAAATCTGCGATGCGGTGGATGTTCTTCACCCTGGGGCGACAGCAGGGGTGACGGGTAACGAACTTGCCAACTAGCTTTCGGATGTTCAGTGCGTGCGCCAACTGCGTCGTGATCCTTGGCTGCTCGCCGATGGCTAGCTGCCAAACCCCTCGCCGTTCGTCAGACAAAGCTGCCTGGAGAAGTGCATTTCCGGCTTCTTGCACCGGCAGTATCCATTGCGGCTTGCTCGGGTGAATCGTCAGGGAATGCTGATGGTCTGCCTCGAAGGTTGCATCCTCGGCCGGCCTTTGCCAGCGGGTTAACACGTCCGCCAACATAGCCTGCAGTATCGACGGCACCACGACCACTTCCAGCTGAGAGGGGTCGCGAGGGTGCTGCTGGGTCGCCAGCGCCTCACCAAATACTGCCGGCGACACGACTTCGACCCGTGACGCGTCCTGCTCCTCCTCTGAACGAAGCCGATCCGCTTCCTCGTCATCTGCGTCGAGCAGCGCGGGAGATCGCACGAACATCTCCACCGGACCGCTCAAGACGCGTGTGAAACGGTCAGCAGCGTCATCGACGGCACGACGTGTCGTTTTCGGCGACCACCCCTCGATCGGCAGCTCCACCGCTGTCTTCCGCTCCCGAACCGCTGCGAGCAACAGCGGTGCCGCGGACGTTCGGGCAATGGTCTCCCCCGGCTCGGGATACACCACGCGCAGTCCCTTGCCGTCGTAGGACACGCTGCCCTCCCTGGGGATGGGAAGCGCGGCTCGCTCGAGCGCCACGAGGTGCTCTTCGACGGCTCGCGGGTCCAAGTCGATGCTCAGCTGATAAACGGCGGGCTCCCGGAGCCGGCCGAAGCGCCACAGCACCTGGCGCACCACATTGCCCGTGCGTCCGGCGTTCAACAGCTGCTCACGCGTATCCGAGGCGATTCGTGCCTGCAAATCAGCCCCGCTGATGCGAAACACCGCACTCCCTACGCGCACCTTCACGACGTGTTGATGCGCGTCCATCTGCAGTCGATCCAGCAGCACATCGACCGCGCTGGCGGAAAATCCCGCTACGTCTACATCTTGCAGCATCACTTGCGGCAGCACGTGCCCGACCGATTGCACCCGCTCCGAGGTCAGCGCGGCACCGACGAAGAGGAGCGGGCAAAGCAGCACCAACAGCAAGACGTCACGCGGCGACCAAGGCCCACGGAATGAGTTCAAGAAGCGTCGGAACCCCGCGGGGGAGGCGTCGAAGGAGGGATCCGCGCTGTCGGACATGCAGGGCGTGTATCGTGC
>CAZNZA010000081.1:0-26715 GCA_964577325.1 uncultured Polyangiaceae bacterium | reverse complement strand
AGGCAGTTCAACGCAACCGCAGTGCCCGCGGAGGTGCCCGCGCGGGTTCGCTAATTGCACTCGCCGCAGCGCACAAATCCGCGCACAGGTTAACGCTGCCAGAGCGCCGCCATATCGAATTCGATGGCGTCGAACGGTTCCAAGCGCGCTGGGACGTCGCCGACAAAAGAGTTCACCAACAGGTACCCGTCGGCATGCAAACGAAAGACTTCTACCGCTTGTGCAAGGGGGTCGACGAGCCACAGGTGTGAGACACCCTGCTCGCGGTAGAGCGGAACCTTGAGCGTACGGTCCGTGCGTTGCGTGCTGGGTGAGAGCACCTCGGCGACCCAGTCGGGGCGCTGGGTAAAGTGGGCGACGTCGGGCAGTTCCGGCATGGTAGACCGCCGCCACCCGGCCAGGTCGGGCACGAGGACATCGTCCCCCAGGTGAACCTCAGGCTCCATCAAGATGATCCACCCGCCCGGTCCACTGGTTCCGCGATCAAAAGGCCCGTCAACTTGACCTACGATCCGCGTCGCACTGCGAGCATGGCGCGCACCGGGCCGTGACTGCAGGTGCAGTTGCCCGTCAATCAGCTCCGCCACCTGATGCTCTGGCGCGTTCAGGACGTCCTGATAGGTGGCTCGGTGCGACATCGTTCCACTCTAACGCGCCCCGCGTCGGTGGGCCAGCGTGCGTGTACCCGCACGCGGCGTTTCGGGTTCCGCGTACTCACATCTGACGCCAACGCCTCAAGACGTCGCGTATTCGGCATCTAGCCACGCGGTGCGCTCTCGGATCCACACCTTCATTTCTCGAATCTGTGGCCCCTATAACGCAGATGGCACCAGCGCCGGAGATTGGCGAGCCCGCCGAGCCCTCTTCGGCAGAGCTTCAGTTTCTAGAGTTTGCAGAACAGTGTGATGCACTGATGCGCATCCGGCGGCAGGATTGCTTCAATGTCGACGCGTGCTTGGTTGGAGAATACCCAGTGGTAAAATACCCATTGCCGCCAGAGAGCCAGCCGGGGCCTAACCGAGTCGACGGTCGCTTGCCAGCGAGTCCGGGGTGGGCACGCTCTTTGGCTCGCTTTGGTGAGTTGTCCACGCCAGGCAAAGGCCGCCCAGGACGATCGCGATGTCGGCGACGTTGAACACCGGCCAGTGCGAGATGTGGATGAAGTCCACCACGAAGCCCCGCGCGACTCGGTCCAGCAGGTTGCCCAGAGCCTCGTCTAAGCACAACCCGCGATCGAGTCGGCCGCGACACGCGGGTTTACGCCCACGGTCCGCCAGGTGCCCAGCGCTTTCCGAATGTCGACTCCGTTCCCGCGGCGGCAAGCGGTTCATTGAGAAAGCGAGCGATGGTGGCCGCGACTTGGCGGCATAAAGAAACCGTCCACGAAAGCGGGTGAATTCCAAGGAGCGTGCCTACGCGGGTTCGGGCACGGTGATGGAGCCGACGAGCTCAGCAAGTTCTCGCGGGTCGAGCCGCGCACGGGTCGCCCAGTTCTGCGGTGCAAGCTCCAGGTAACGTGTGCTCGGCCAGTATCACTTTGGGGATGGCTGCTCCGTCACGTTTTCCGCGCGGATGTTGAGACTTGCAAGGAATGCGGCGGCCCCATGCGCTGGGTGCACGCTGCCAGGGATCCACCTTACACCGCCAGGTTACTTTACTACATCGACCGTCGGCTGGGTGAACAGATAGTCGCGGCTCGCCGGGTCACACGACGGACTCGAGAAACGGGCCCTGCTGGAAGTGGATAGGTAATCTGCGCACAGCGGATAGACGCTAAAGGGCGAGCTCGGGTATGTGTTCCGCACCGACTATCGGAGCGCCTTGCTCCGGTCGTCCGGGACCGGAGAAAATGATGGGACAAGTTATAATTCTCAATGACACCAACGTGCCGATTAATTCGTGTATCAGCGCAGGGGTCAACTACAGCTGGGTCAACTCGCTCTCGCCCAAGGAATACTATGTTCATGCAGGCGCAGCTGGCGTCTACACGCTCAACACGCGGTTCTGGCTGGGCGAAGGCAGCGAGTACGCAAACAGCGATGCCGAGATCGGCATCTGGGTAGCCGGCATCGTGCTCGGAATCGCAGGGCTGGTGGTCACCGGAGTCACTGGAGGAGCCGCTTTGCCGATGCTTGTAGCGGCGGGAGTGGGGGCGGCGGGAGCTACCGTGTCCGGCATCTCTATCGCAGCTAAGGAGTTCACCAATCAGGCATCGACGTGGACCAACATTCAGGCGATGCACGACCGGAAGTTCGTCGCCGAGGGGCGCGTGGACTTCGACAAGGGACCGGATGGACTCATTACGTGGAAGGGCATGCCAACGATCACGCTGCGTGAGCTCTCAGATGCGGAATTTCGCGAACGCGTCGCCAGCCAGGAGTTCGTCCAGTATCACGCCAGCCACGACGTCACTCGAATCACCGAGGGGCACCAAACCAAGGCCGATCTGGTCAAGGCGGGTCTGGTTGGAACTCCGCTGCGGATCCGGCCGTCGCTCGGGGAGGACGCGGCAGCGGGTCCTGCCTGGGAAGTGGAGGACGATCGGAAGGGCGAAGGGTGTCCGATGCAGCTCTGGAAGCGAGACGTCAAAGCAGCCGAGGCGAACTGGGAGATACAGGCGGAGGAGCAGCCCGATAATCGCGAAGATGTATTTCTGTTCTACAATCGGACGCTGAAACGCTATGCTTATGCGGCCGAGGACGGCAGGTTGCTCTCGGGTGAACGGAAGTCGTCGTCCCAGTTTTACGTGATCAAATCCCCCGACAAGGACAAGCGCGACTGCTACGTGTTCATGTCCGCTCAAGGCAAGCTCGTCTTTCCCGAGAACGGGAACACGGGCAACAGTACCAAGCTGAGGCTGGCGTTCGCGGCCGACGGAAATCCGGCTTGGGCGCGCTGGCTACTGCAGAACGCTCCGCCATCCGCTGTGTAAACTCGAGCCAGTACTCCGCAACGCACTGATACAGCGCCGTGCGTGGGTTACCACGGAGCTCGGCACGGTGAATGGCCCATGCGGTGATGGCCGCCGGTGATTAGTCCGGCAGTAGCCGCTGGATATACCCGGCGTCAATGTCATCTTTGACGCCGTCCGCTGTCCACCGTTCCTTCGCTGAAGGCTATGGCAGCTACGTCGATGAACGTCTCGCCGCGGCCGGGTCGCGGTGAGACTAGCTCAGTCCTGCCATATACCGTGCCGGTGACGGAATTTAGCGTATGAGATGCGATCCGGTGGTGAGCCACTCCGTGTTCTGCTTGTGCTCCGTGCGACCAGTGTAAGCCCACTAGTTAGCAACGATGGGCAGCTCCGCGTCGTAGAGTTTGCGAAGGAGTTTCACCAAATCGCTTCCGGTAACCACCGCTGAAGCGTCCAAGATGTTCAAAGCCGCAGGCGCTTGCAATGCGCGCGACGGTGTCGCGTGGCGCTGCTGAAAGCAACTGACCGCGCGCCAATTCGAAGCGCCGCTCACGCAGAAAAGTCATAGGCCCATAGCCCCGGTGAGCGCGGAAGCTTGCGTGCAGCGTGCGTACGCTGACACCCGATATCGCAGCTAGCTCAGCGAGACTAACGAACGATCCGGCACGCGCAGCCATGTACTCCTCTGCCCGCAGCACACATGGTGCCATCTTCGCAGTCCGCATCCGCAGCAGTGATGAATGGCTGTGTGGCAGTCCGATCAACATCGCGTATACCAGAGCTTGGCTCAGCTGCTCGGCCACTACTTGAGTTTGCAGAGTACTACCAGCATGGTTTGCCTCGGCAACCATGAAGTGCAGCAACCGCAAGACGCTTGCGCCGGCGCTCGACGTGGTGTCGACGGCGGCTTCAAACCGTAGTTGCTGGTCCGAAGTCTTTCCCGTAAGCGCCTCCAGCGCTGAGGTTGCCACGCCCACGGGGATGTTTATCTGAAGGCCAACAAATTCACTGCTCAGCCGCACCTCGGTCGCTAAGTCCGTCCCCGCGACGACGGCGCTTCGGGTAGGACTGGCTGCTGTCGAGTGTCCGGCCTGCTGAAGCTGCGCAAATCCCTGAAGGGGCACCAAGAGCGAATGGTTGTCGCCAGTACCCTGGCTACGCGCGATTACACTCGCACCATAGCGGCTGGCGGCGATGCCGATCGCGCCGACAATCATGCGGTTTGCTTGCCACTCGAAACCGGCGCGGCGGTCGAGCAGTTCCGCGCGCACAGGTGCCGATATTTGGCTCTGAATGCTCGTCGCTTCCTCGAGCGACCGTGTGTGAACCATCGGAAACCGATCGAGGGGGAGTCGCATGAGCTTGTCGAATTGCGTCGGCTCGTTTCGCATAGTCAGCCCCGCCGCCGACCACCAAGCGCTCGAAGACGAAACAGTCTATAGCCGTGAGCGTCAACGGCACTCGACGCGCGGCGCGCTGAACGGGCGGTCGGCGGAAGCTCTGGCGGCGCGCAGCCAGCGCCGCCGCATTCATTGCAATCTCAACATTAACACGGAACACACGACCGAGCAGCCATCGCCAAAGTGAGCGACAGGGCCGCGGTGGGGCATCGTTGTTGATAAACGGCCCGTGCGGCGCTCACGCCGCCGGCTTTCCGTCGGTCACCGACGCTGGGCGTGGGATCGCCTCGGAGGCTTGCCCATAGTTGGTCCAGTTCACCTTGCGCGTAAGTACCATGATGGCGCCGAGGACGGCGAAAACGACCAGCGACCCGGCGAGCAGTGCGTAGTCTTCGGCGCTTAGGATGGCGTACAGCACGCCATACAATGCGCCGAGCCCCGCCCCGAAAGCCACGCCCAGGCGAGCGTCACGCACGACGTGAGCCACGTAGTAGCCGACCAACGCCACGCACGCGAACGCCGAAATCAGATAAGCCCGCGCGAAGCCGAAATGCTCCGAGAAAGAGAGCAACAGCAGAAAGAACACGGCCAGTGCCATACCGACGAGGCCGTACTGAATCGGGTGCACGCTGAGACGACGCAGCACCTCGAACAGAAAGAAGACCGCGAAAGTGAGCCCGATGAAGAGGAACGCGTACTTGGTAGCGCGCTCGCTCTTGAGGTAATGATCAATCGGATCAATGAAGCTCACGCCGAAACGGCGCGTAGCCAGATCGGCGCAGCCGGGGCTGTCCGAGGCGACCTCGGCGCAGGCGTTGACGATGTTTTCCAGATTGGTGGCAAAGAAGGAGGTCTGCCAGCGCGCACTGAAGCCGCCGTCGCTCACCTCCCGCTCCTGAGGTAGAATATCGCCGACGAAGCTCGGGTGCGGCCAGTTGGACGTGAGCATGACGCGGCTCTCACGACCAACCGGGGTGACTTGAAGGTCGCTCGTGCCTTGCAAAGACAGCCCAATGGCAAAGGCGACGGATTGTTCACTCGTCACCCCTTCCATGGGTAGCTGGGCGTGTACCCCAGACGGAAGCATCGGCGGGTGGGCGCCAGGCTCGAAAGGGATCCGCTTCCCGTTCCAGCGGAGCTCCAGTGCGTTGCCGATACCGCGGGTGTCGCTGATGCCGAGCACGAGCCGGGGGCTGTCGAACGTGTAGTCGGCGAGTTGCTCGGTCGGGATGCCATAGTCGGGCTCGATCTGGAAGCGGCCAGTGATGCGGGTGTCGGCGTTGAACAGGCGAGCGCGGTAGATACCGCGCTGCCGTTCCTCGATGGGTATATCACCGCTGAGCTCGAAGTCCGTGGGCAGGATTGCGAGTCGGCCCAAGACCTCGGTTTCGACCAGACGCCGCTCTCGTTCCTCCCCCTCCTGGCTCCAACTGCGCACCTTGCGCGTGTACGGGACGATCAGGAGCGGCCCAGTGATGGTCTGCGCGTAACCGGCGCTGCGTGCGATCTCTTGTACGACGGAGTCGCGCGTCTGTTCACGTTCGTTGACGAGCGCACGGATCTGCTCGACGGGAATGAGAAGCAGTACGGCCACGACGAGGGTGGCCGCGATCTTGAGAAAAAGGCGGATGTTCATGCTGCGGTATCCTTTGCGAAGAGGTGTCGCTCAGGCTTGCAGCCACGTGTGGGAGCTGTGTGGGGATTGCGTGGGGATTGCCAGGGAATAGCGTGGTGACTCGGATCGGAACCACGTGACGGCGCTCAACCAGCGGGTAAGGGCCCGCCGCAAAATAAGCACGTTATTTTGCGACGGGCCCTAGCCTCAGCTCGGCCACGACGCCACCCGCAACGTTGTGGATCTCGAGCGTGCCGCCGTGAAGCTCCGCCACTTCCTGCACGAAGCCCAGGCCGAGGCCGGTGCTCTTGCGCCCCGTGTTTGGTCGCGGCAGCGAATAGAAGCGTTCCTTGACTCGTGGCAACGCGTAATCGGGGATCGCATCGCCGGAGTTGAAGACGCGGATGGAGACCACGTCACCTGTTGAGCTCGCGGCAATTTCGAGCTTCCCGCCCGCCGGCGTGAAGTCGACGGCATTGTCGATCAAATTGGCCAGCGCTTGACGCACGAGGAAGCGTTCACCCATAACCGTTAACTCTTCGGCCACCCCGCTTTCGATTTCGAGGGTCATCGCCTGGGTGCGCGCCTCTTGCGCCGCGAGCAGCTCTGCGACGAGCGGCGCGAGCGGGATGGGCACTCGCTCCTCGAGGTGCCGTCGCTGCTCGACGTGAGCCAGGTGCAGCAGCCGCTCGCTTAGGGATTGCAGGCGTTCGGTCTCGGTCTCGATGTTCTTCAGGAAACGCGCGCGCTGCTCGGGCTGCATGTCGCTACGCAACAGCTCCGCAGCCCCCGCGATTGCTGCTAGCGGACTTTTGAGCTCGTGCGTGAGGGTCTGCACGTAGCGTTCGACGTAGGCCTTGCCTTCGAGCTGAGTGCGCATGCTGTCCAGGGCGTTCGCCAGCTGACGCAACTCGCGACCAGGCAGTTTTGGTACGCTGGCCCTCCGCCCCGCACTCACCTCCAACGCGAAGCGCGTTAGACGCCGAATGCTGCCGCTCAACCAGTGAGAAAGCGCGGCGCCAATGAGCAGCCCGGCGACCACTAATCCGACGCCAATCCCGAGTAGCCGCCGCCGCGCCCGCTCGATCACTGGCTCCCCGCTGCGGTTGGGCTTAGCAACGGTCACCGCTCCGATGATCGATGCTCCGTCATGGACGGGTGCCGCGACGTACATCACGCTGGTGGTCGGGTCCCCCGGCACGTCGTGGGTGGTGCGTGCGCCATAGTGGCCCCGCAGTGTCAGGTACACGTCGTTCCAACGTGAATAATCCTTGCCCACGTCGCGACCCGAGGAATCGAGCAGCACGATCCCGTGCCGATCGACGACGTAGATGCGGCCTTCGATGTTGTTCTTCTGGAGCCCCCAGATGTCGGCGCGCGGGCGCCGCTCGCCGTAGCGAGCGAGGAGGTCCGGCAGCTCGCTCTCGGATAGCTGCCCGCGCCGCATGTGTTCACCTACAACTTCTGCCAATAGGTTCGCCGTATCCACCAGCGTCTCTTCCGTCGACTGCCGCACGGCAGGCTTCACTTCCTCTATCCCCTGTTGGACGACGAACCACCCTGCCAGCGCGACGAACGCCGCATAAAAGAAGAACAGACGCGCCGTCAGCGACAGTGGTGAACGTTTCATGGACGCTTCTCAGACCGCGCGGGCTGATAGCTATAGCCGAAGCCCCGGTGTGTCTGGATCGGCTCGCATTCGGGGGCGAGCTGCCTGATCTTGGCACGCAGGCTGCGCACGTGGCCATCGATGTTGCGTTCGTAGTTTGCCTCGCTGCCCGCACCCAAGGCCTCGAGTAACTGCTGACGGCTGAAGACGCGCTCCGGCTGACTCAACAGGTGCGCAAAAAGATGGAACTCGTGGGGCGTCAGCTCGAGCGGTATGTCGCGGTAGCACACTTGGAGGCGCGCCGAGTCGACCCAGAAGTCGCTGGTCGAGCGCCTCGTGTCTGAGGCATCGGCGAGTACCCCTTGAGCGGGTTCGACCAAGCCTGCTCTTGCACGCTTGAGAATGACCCGGACGCGCGCGGCCACCTCGCGCGGACTGAAGGGCTTCACGACGTAGTCATCGGCGCCGATTTCGAGCCCCACCACGCGATCGATCTCCTCCGCCCGCGCCGTCAAGAACAGGATCGGAACTTCCGAGACACGGCGAATTGCCTTGCAGACTTCGAAGCCACTCATATCCGGCAGCCCGACGTCCAGTATCACGAGCTGTGCCATGCCCTGCTGCACGCACTCGATCGCCTGGTGACCAAGCCTGACCCAATGGGTCGTGAAGCCCTCACTGGCGACCGCAAACACCAGCGTGTCCGCAATCGACATTTCGTCTTCGACAATCAGAATCTGGGCCATCACCTTGACCGTAGCGCAACCCAGTCGCGGAGCCGAGCGCCGTGTGCGGCTCGACACAAGCCAATCATCGGCCGTTACGCCGTGGTGTGATAGTTGCCCCCAAAGCTCGGTTTAGCGCGCTCCGAACCGCGCGAGAACGACGCAGGCGAACAGCCTGTGTCGTTTCCGAAAAACCTACGCTGGACGAGCGAGGCCCCGCGCTCCCCTAGCTGAAGCGGCTACTCCCTTGCGCGCAATCACGACTTCGGCGATCACCATGTTGATCACCCAGGACAGTGTCATGAGCAAGTCTCTGACGATTCCCCCCGATTCGCCGCTGATCAGCATCCAGGGCAATAGCACGAGCACCTGGGTGCCCGCTCCTTGACCCAGAGCGTAGGCTCGGATCATGAAAGCTTCGTGTCGGGGGACGTCGCGATGCAGAATGCTACGCCAGGCGATCAGGATCGACGCCACCATTGCCGTGGCAACCAGGACACGCACCGCGTAGAGCAATGGGCCCTGGTGGTGAACAGGGATGTCGAACACCACGGTCATCCACAGACCGGTTACTCCCGCTACGATTCCGCACGCAGCAAGCCATCTCCCAGCGTGGCGATGCAGACGGGGCCACCGAAGGCGAAATTCCTTCGAGAATTGGAACGCTCCCAAGATGGAGTACAGGGAGGCGCTGACGATGTGGAGGACGATGGGGACGGGTGAATTGATGAACCTGGCGTTTTCGACAGTGACGGCGGCATTGGGCGACATGCTGAAGATGCGGGCAATGCCGCCCAGCAAGGGAACGATACTGAGCACGACGAGCAGCGCAGGGATCTTGAAGTCTGCTTTGGTGAGTGGTCGGTTGACGGCGTTTCTGGTTTTCATGACAGTTCCTTTCTGGCTCCGTCAGTTGATGACAGAGACGATCAACACCGTGGCGCGTGCGGAGAGAAAGAGGCCGAAGCCGAACACGACATGTGAGACGAGGCTCTTGAGTGCGTTGAACACGGGCGTCTTCGTTTTGGAGGAAGCGATGCCCGCACCCAACCCTCCGATTGAGTAGTGCGCGCCCCAACCGATCCACTGTTCGCCGCGAAAGGGAGGGCGGCTCGCGATGTTTTCGTGAATGAACCGTCCCCGCGAGAGGTGCGCCAACCAGCGTCCAAGGTAGGCGAAGTTGAGCGAAGGGACGCCGAAGCGCTTAACCCCAGCGTTCCACAAGTCCATCGTCAGCGTCGCGCCAGCACCCATTAGCATGCTGCGGACGAGAAACTCTGATGTTGCGTTCATGGGTGATTACCTCGAAGTGATGAGCCAACGTCAGAAATCGAAGGAGGCCATGGAGCCCACCGACGGGAAGCTGAAGTCCGAGTTGTCGATCTTCTGGAAGGTGCCTTCCAACCCCAGGGCAAAACTCTGGCTGAGGTGGTAGACGAAGCCGACGCGAGACATCGACGCCAGGTTCGAACGCTTGACGTCCGGCAGCCAGCCGTAGCCCATGCCGAATGCAATATATGGCTCCAGATTACCGCTCGGCATCGCAACGCGGAGCGTCGGCATCGCGGTCACCCCGAAAAGGTTCTTCGCATAGTAGACGCCTGCGCGTGCACCTACGCTCAGCCGTACCCCTCCCAGATCCGCAGTGTACTTCAGCTCGGGATCGCCACCTCCGCCAAAGCGGTAGTCGCGGTGCGCGAGCAGCAGTACGGGCGTCAGGTTCAGACTCCAGCCGGACTCGTAGTGGTAGTCACTCGAAGACGATGTTTGCTGCGCCGAGTCCTGAACTGCCAGGCGCGTGGTCTGCTGAGCTGTGCTCGGCACGGGCTGCCGCGGTGTCACACCCATCTCCTGCGCTGCGGCGACAGTGGGCAGAGCAAGACACGCAGCCGCCAGCGTTGCGCAAAGCGTTTGGCGGGTCATGGACTTCATCGATACGTTGAGGTTGCAGTTCTTCATGGTCAGGTTCCTTTTCTTTGGATTGAGGTTGGCTTCAGGCGCCTCGCTATCGAGGCGATTGAGTTCACTGTTCACTGTCTACAATTGGCACTGGGCACGGTCAGCACTGGGCGACTGGCGGAGCGCAGGAGGTGCTCGGCAACCGAACCCAATGCCGCATTTCGTTCACCCGCACCACGAATCCCCACGACAATCAGGCTCGCGCCCACGTCCGCGGCGACGTTGTCAAGCTTCTCCCAGGGCGTCCCGCTACGCAGGACCCCGGTCACGTCGACTCCGTGCTGGCGATGTTTCTGGACGACGGCGGTGAGTGCTTGCTGGCAACGCGCCAGTCGCAGCTCGTCCGCAGACTCGACGTCGAGGTGGCACACGTGCACCACGACGACCCGGGTCTGCGCCACGAGCGCGAAACGTACGGCGAGTTGAAGCGCCTGTTCGGCGTCTTCACTGAAGTCGGTCCCACAGACGATTGGGCGGAGGGGTTGCATGGCGCTTACCTTGCCGAGCGCACTCGTCCAGTGCTGTTGGATCACCGTTGGATCTGGGCGGGGGTGTCCAATCCGCGTTGGATGGGAGCTCCCAACGCCCATCTCGCTTTGCTTTCGGCCCCGGAGTAGAAAGCCTGTCGTGCTCCTCTTCCCCCCGTTTCGCCTGGATAGCGACCAAGAGCGGCTATGGAACGGCAACCAGCCGCTGACCTTGCGGCGAAAGCCCTTCGCGATTCTCCGCTACCTCGCTTCCCACCCGAAGAAGCTCGTCACTCGCGAGGAATTGCTCGAGCAAGTCTGGCGAGGTGCAGTGGTCAGTGACAGCTCGATGCGCAGTCACCTACACGAGCTGCGACAGGTACTCGGCGACGGCGTGATAGAAACTGTAATTGGACGGGGTTATCGCTTCATCGCCGAGCTACGCGAGGACTGGCCGATACCGGATGACCCTGAAGTCCCTGTTGGGGACGTACTGGTGGTAGGCCGCGACGAACAAATCGCGACATTGCGTAGCGCGTTCGATCGCGCCCGCTCTGGGCGGCGACAGGTGTGTTTCGTAACGGGCAAGCCTGGCATCGGCAAGACCACGCTCGTGCGCAAGTTCCTAGCGGATCTCGATGCGCGCGTCGCGCACGTTGCCCAAGGTTGCTGTTTCGAGCAGCATGGAACTCCAGAACCTTTCCTCGCTATCATCGAAGCGCTCACTGGACTGGTGCGCTCACACCGTGGTGCGACGGTACTGGCGACATTAATCCGTCACGCACCGACATTCGTCGCTCAGGTGCCGCACCTCGCCACCGACGAGCAACTCGCAGAAGTCACGCGCCGCGCCGCGGGAAGCAATGAAACACGACAGCTACGTGAACTCAGTGAAGCCATCGAGGCGCTGTGTGCCCAAGAGCCGCTGGTGCTCGTGCTGGAGGACCTGCAGTGGTCGGATGTCGCCACCATCGATCTGTTGTCTCGCCTCGGGCAGCGGCAGGAGCACGCCAAGCTGCTAGTCGTCGTCACCACGCGCCATGCCGAAGTCCAGAGTCAGGATCACCCACTGAACCCGGTGTTACGCTCGCTCGTCGCCCGTAGCGGCGCTGCGTTGATTCAGGTCCCCAAAATCGATCTCGCTTCTGTGCAAAGCTTCGTGGATCAGCGTTTCCCGGGGCACGCTTTTCCCGCCGAATGGACCGAGTTGGTGCTCGAGATCACGGGGGGCACGCCCCTGTTCATGGTCGCCCTTCTCGATGAACTCCGCGATCGCGGCATGCTCGCGTCGCACGATGGTCGTTGGACGCTGACGGTCGCGCTCGCTGAAGTCCAAGCTCACCGACCTGCTAGCGTGAAGCAGCTCATCGACATGCAGCTGGACCGTTTCTCGGCCCGAGAACAACGGGTGCTCGAAACTGCCAGTATCGTCGGGATGGAGTTTTCGACTCACCTCGTGGCCGCCGCGTTGGAGCTCCCCGTGGAAGAAGTCGATGATACGTGTGACTCCCTGGCGCGTCGCTCGTTGTTCATCCATCCAGAGCCGAACGATCGATACGGGCTCAACCACGCTCTGGTTCAGGAAGTGTGTTTCGAACGTACGAGTCCCGCTCGCCGCCAGCGCTGGCATCGCTTGGTTGCAGAGGCATTGCTCCGCGACCCTCGAGCAAACGAACTGTCACCCCTTCTCGCTAAACACTTCGACGCCGCGGGGGATGCGGAGCGTGCAGTGCCCGCGTACCTCGCGGCAGGCCAGCACGCTGCAGAACGCTACGCCTCCTCCGACGCCATCGCGCTCTGCAACCGTGCGCTGGACCTAGTAGCGCGACTGCCTACGGGACGTGAGCGCGACGAGCTGGAGTTTCAAATCCTCGTGACCATGTGCAAACAGGTGAGCTCCAACTCTTTCCGCACCACCTTTGCTGGTCGTGAACCGCTTGCGGCCTACGCGCGAGCCATCGAGCTGGCTCGTGCCCTAGGGGATGCGTCTCTGGTGTACACGGCCATCACGCAGCTGTGCAACTACCACATGATCATCGCGCAGTACGACGCGTGCCCCGCCCTGTTCGCAGAGCTGGAGCAGATCGAGTCGACGCAGGCGATCGACCCCATACTGCTTCACGCTGGCATCTTCGCTCGAGGCTACACGGCGTTCTTCGTTGGTAACCTGAGTAGCGCCGTACAGCTGCTCGAAGGGCTCGCTCCCGGGGAAGACGAGGAGTCTATATTCCAGCCCAACCTCGTGGGTCGAACCCTGGCCCTGGGTCATCTCGCCTGCGCGCGCTGGGCAAGCGGCGAACCCGACCGCGCACTCGACGAAGCCATGGAGACACTCGAGCTCGCCGACGAAGTCAACATCCCGATTCTGCAGGCGCTCGCTCACGTCGTTCGCGCCCGCCTACGTTACCTGAGGCGTGACCCGTTGCCTGTGATCGAAGAAGAGGCGATCCATGCGGTGCATGCGGCTGCCCTCGATTCTGGGTTGATGCTGGAGGCAAACGCTTTCGCGCTACTAGCAGAGGCGCAGCGTACCCCATTGACACTCGACGCCTCGAGGCCAGCGCTGGACGCCTTGCGCCAGCGTATGACGGAGGTCGCCACCTGCTCGACGCTCGTTGGGTTAGTGCTGATTGACGTGTTGCAGGTTTCCGGTCACACGGCTGAAGCGCGAGCGTTGGCAGACGAAGTCATTTCCTTCGCACGGGAGCACAACGAGAGTGTCTACCTGCCGGAACTCTTGATGACGCATGGAGACCTGCTTGTACGGACGGACCCCGAGACGGCAGAGCTGGACTACCGCGCAGCGCAGGCTCTCGCGCAGTCTATGGGGGCGCGGTGTTCGGAGCGGCGGGCGACAGAACGGTTGATGGCGCCTAGGCCGCAATGCCGCGTGAGTTGCTGAGTCTGCGCGACGTCCGGCTCGCCACCGCGTTCCCGACCCCACCTCGAGGTCCGCCGACGCATCAACAACAGCGGGAGTAGACAGAACGGCTCCGAGGCGGAATTGGGCAGCGAAGGAGATGAAGCGCTGCAGCTCATCGCGCTTCGCTGTACGGTGTTTGGCGGAGCTGGTGCTGGCTTGGAGGGTTCCGGCGATGGTGATTCTGGGATGCGTTGAGCTAACGCTGCGCCAAGCAGCGTCAACGGGTTCTCTGGCTGACTGTCGACGACCCGAAGCGCCAGGCGTGGAGTTCCAGTTTCGGATATGACCGTGACGAACGCGCTGTCTCCGGGCAGAGTGCCGCAGCGCGAATCTCCCTCGCCGTTTTCGGCGCCCGCACGTAGCGCGATGAGCAGGCGCTCTGCCATGGTTCCAGTGCTTTGCGCTAGCGCGTCGGCAATTTGCGATAATACACGTTCGCTGCTCAAGATGTTGCCAGCGGCCGTAAACGACCAGCCCTCCACTGACCCCGCAAGCGAACCAGAGTACGGGAGTGTTGCACTGCCAGTCCACATCAGCGACGCTCCCCCACTCGACAAGAAGTGATATTGCCGCTCCGCCGCCAGAGGGTCGAAGTTCGATTGTGTCAGTGTGTCGAGGATCTGCCGTGGCTCTAGCCCTGTCGCTCCCCAGTGCAGAATGTGGGCGTGGTTCTCTTCGGAATATAGTGCTTGGGCGAAAAACGCAAAACCTGTCGCTCCTGTCGGTGAACGCGGGACCACTCCGAAAATCAGGGTCAGGTCGAAATCCCCCACACACGATATAGCCGCACCACCGTATTCAGCCGTCACACGGTCGTGTAGAAGAATGGAGTAAGTGGCGGAGGCGTCTGGACAGGCGAGAACGACCGCGGCGCTCACTGCGAAAATGGACGTCATGCGATGCCGCGGCACGCGTGTAATACTAGCACGGCTGCGCCCGTTGCAGGGTGACGATCGGACGAGTCGCAGTGGCGACTACCAGCAGGACTGCGTCTAAACCTCCTCTACCCACACCTGCAGCTTTTCGGTGGATAGCTCACTGAGCTCGGTTTCTGAACCCAGACTCGCTACGACGAACGACGAGCTACCCCGTCTAAGCTCGGGTAACACCGACTCCAGCTGCGTTACCCCAAGCTGTGTACCGTTGACGAACACGATGGCATTTCGAGGTCTGAGCGGACCTCTGCTCCCCCTGGCTCAACAGACGTCGTTGCCGCCGCCGCTCGACAGCACCAGTGGTGGGACAAAGAACGGCTACTAGTCTTACCACAGACGCCCTCCGGCGTGAGATCAGCATCGCCTCGCAAAAGAGGAAGTGCCCCATCCCCTCCGATTCAAACCTCCAATTGCGGGTTGTAGGGTGGGTTGCGCAGCCTAGCGAGGCTGAAGTGGATGGCTGGAAGTTTGGTGCGAACAGCGCCAGGCGGCAAGGGGTTCAAGGCTTCGCCCGTCGAGAGAGCGTCACCTTGGACCGTCCTCCGGAGCTCCTTGCGAGCTCGCGATCCGCCGGGCGTCGCCACCCAGTGCTCAATACTCCAAGTCCAGCACGTACTTCGTGACGTCGCCGCGCAGGTAGCGTGACGGGTAGTCTTCGACGTCGTTGAACACGACCACGTACGAGTCACCGGCGGGCAGCAGCTGTGAGGATGCCGCGTTGGAGCAGCGGTCGGGCATGACGGGCACGTTGGAAGCGGACCCGACGCACAGCTTCAAGTCCCAGTTGGAGCTGAAGCTACCCGGTGCCACGCTGACCCGCACCGCGCGAGCGCCCGTGCTCGCTTTGTTGATGCGATAGACGTCTTTTTCACCGTAGCCGACCCAGCCGGTGGTGCCGCTGCTCGTGAGCCAAAAATCAGGACCGGAGGTGTACGCGGCGCTCACGTTCGATAGGCTGGGATTGCTAGCGTAGATGCTACTGGTGATGAACGGATCCCACGTGGTCGAGGTGGTCACGACGTTTAACGGTTGAGGTGAGGGTCCGCGCAGGACGGTGGTTGCTTTAGCGTATTGGGCTCTGGGCGCCACAGCCTCGGAATGCACGTGGAAAGCACGCGGCATGACGGTGCTGGTTCCTTTGGGATCGGTGGCGTCGAAAACATACCAAGGGTCGACGTCGCTGTTGGCGCTGGCGTTGCTGCTGGTCTGTTTGCCGCCGTGTTCTGGCGAGCCAGGAACGTACGCTTCCGTGAGAACGTGGTTTCCCCAGCCACCAAGCCAGTGCGAGCTCGACACCGAACGCGAGAGCAGCCCCGCACTGCGCGCCAGAGCGGCGAGCATGCTGGCGTATTCGTAACACTGCCCCTGCTTGGGGGCACCGAGTTCCATGCCCGGCAGACTGAACCAGAACGCCATGGACGGGTCGAATGGCTCTAGGTAACCGATGAACAGGTCGGCCATGTCATGGAGCGATTCCTTGTGACCATACTTGATGCGTTGACTGACAATTCGATACAGCCGCAGCATCGACTCGAACTCGTTCGTCGTGCCATCCATTGACGCGACGGCCATGTCTAACATCGAAGGGAACGTCTCATCCCGGGTGCGGCGGAAGGCAGCCGTAAGCCTCGTCGTCGGCCAGTAGTTCCCCGGAGAAGTGAGTTCGTAAGTGGCCGTGAAGTGATCGCGCAAGTTGTCCCGGTCCACACCGTAATCGCCCTGAAGGAGCATCCCGTCCTCGTCTTCGTCGTAGCCGTACGTCTCCAGTTCGGCCTTCGAGATGGCTCCGCTGGCGAGCAACGTGTACGGGTTGTGGATCACGTAAAAGACCACGTTCTCACCAATTTGAGCGCCCCCTGGGGCAAAGGCTTGCAGCATGTAGCGACCGACGGGCGCGTCGCTCGGCACGCTCACCCGCCAGTGCTCGCGATTGCGCGTAGAAGGGGAACCGGCGACGAAGATCGCCCCGCTGTAGTCGTAGCCGGAGGGCAGAGTCTTTGACCAGTTGAGTTCATTTTGCGGCGAGAGCAACTGGGAGATGCGGAGCGTAGCATCAGCGGTATTGAGGCTGGAGTGGTCCAGAGCAACGGCGAACGTGGTGCCGCGCCGCACCGGCGGTGGCCGTGAACCGCTGATCATGCTCCCCTGCGAAAAGGCGACGCCCTCGTGCCATGGATCGTAGTCGCCAGTGCGCATCGCGCCGTAGTACAGGAACTGCACCGGATCCCATGCCGACTTGCCGTTCAGCGGGTCGAAGCTCTTGTCGTTGACTCCGAACCAGTACTTGGGTGTCCCACCACTGGAAGAGAGGGAGAACTCGAGCGTGTGCTGTCCTGCGTTCAAGCGACCGAGCGGGAAGTTGTACTGTCCTTGGTCGAAACTGCGACGGTAGAGCAGGGTTCCGTTCACGCGCACGTTGTCGGCGAAGGCTGCGCTGCTCGGGCTGGCGTTGCGGTAAGCGCCACCCTTGAAGAAGATGTTGGTGGCTTGGGCTACCGAAAGCCCGACGCGAACCTGAGTTTGTATGCCCGGCGGATCGCTCCATGCGATCTTGAGCGGGTTGCCCGTCGCATCGTACGCCTTGATGGTCAATGTGCGGCCGCTAGTAGGCGCATTGTGGGTGAACGTAAACCGATACCAGCCTTGGCGCGAGTTGGAGATCGAGTAAACCCGTTGGGCAGAGGCGTTCTGGAGGGGCTGTGTGACCTCATCTGGTTCGCCCGGGCGAGACGCGAGGCTCACGGCGGTGAAGGTGTGGCCGTAGTCGAGGACCCCAGCGCTGGTTCGGACGGCCACTTCGAAGCGCACACTCTCGCCGGTGGAGTCCGGCTGATAAACGTGCACGACGTGAGCGAGCGCGCCGGTCGCGGTGCTAGTTTGTTCGATCGACGTCATGAAAACGCCTGCCGGAGCTTCAAGCGCGCGGACCGGAGCAAGCGTCCGCTCGACCGCGGCTTGCTCCGTCACGCCCAAACTAGAGCTCACCGCCCCAAGCTCGACCGTCTCTTCCAAGGTCTCCCCGTCGTCCGGCGCAGCTGAGCAGGAAAGCACACCCCCCGCCGTTAGGATCACACTGCCCAATACCACTGAGTTCAAGCTGAGTCGTCTAAATTTCACGTCCACATTCCTGTCTCGACGTTCAACACACCACGGGGGATGCAACTATCGCATGAGTGCTCCCGCCCTTACGGGGCCACGCAGAACTTCCATCCCGGGTACTCCAACTCGTATCCCTCGGGGTTGAGATCCAAGGCCGTACACACACGACCGTCAGAGCACGGCGTCTCGGGGTAGTCTGGACTCTTGCAGATGTCTCTGCATACGAACGGAACGGAAGCCTCGTTGGCCTCGCAACCTGGCACGTCCATGCAGCCGACCCCAAAGCCGTCGAAGAACGACCCTTTGAAGGCACAGATGCTGTCCCCACTGCAGTCCGAGTGCTGATCACAGCCCAGGCGAGCCTGGGGTGCCGGGGAATCGTCGCGGCACTCAGGTGCTGAATCAGTGACGGCGTAGCAGTGCTCGCAGCCAGGCTCACCGTCACAGATGACGCCCTCGGCGGGGCAATAGACGCTGATGCCATCGATGCGTACGGATCTCCCCTGCCCTGGATTGAGCAACTCGACCTTGATCGTCTTGGTATTGCCCGTATTGACGTCGTAGGTGATCGGGTACTCGCGCCAGCCATCCGTGTGGGAGGTGTTGGTGACGGTGACGTCACCAATCGTGTAGCCGTTCAGCTTGAGTCTGATCTGCGGCTTGATGCTGCCCGACCCTTTCGAGCCCCAAGCAACGATCGCCAGCGTATGTTCACCCGACGAGAAGGAGTGATTGGTGCTGATGCTGTCCGCCGAACTGGAGAGGCGCCAGCCACTCGTCGTGGCGCTTCCCCCGACGCGGGTCATGTTCTCTGCTTCGTAGTTACCGCAAGACCCTGCCTTCTCGTAGAATAGCGCCTCGCTGTGGGTTTCGAACTCCTGGCCACCGACGAGATCGGTGTCTTCGTTGGTGTAGCCCTCCACGGAGCCACAGGCGGACAGCAAACTTCCGAACGCAAACGTAAGGCAGGTCCCAAGGGTTTGAAAAGTACGGCTATATGACATTGGACACTCTCTCCTGTTCAGCTAGATACGACCCGCAGCGCATGGGCATGGGCATGCGCATGAAAATGGTCCAGCCATAGCTGCGCCTGACCCTCGCTCCGCAACTTCACCCATGCCCATCCCTGTTCGACATCTCGTTGTAGCAGTTCAGTTCCTTGTGTCGAGGGGTTGGCTATGACATGCAATGACAGCGCGAGTTGGGTTCAGAGCGCCTGGTGCCGCTAGCTGGAGCCCCTCGCGCTCGCCAGGTTCAGACCACTAGCCTAATTGGTAAGAGAGGTTGTCATGGGATCACGAGACAAGAAGATCGAAATAGCACTGCTCGTCTTGGCCAACACGGCGTTGGTGGGGATCTGGGCTATCAATGGTTACGATGAGACGTGGCTGTATGTAACCGCCATGCTCATCACCATCCCGACTTCTTGGTTGCGCTTCGGCAGGAATAGAAGCGACTAACCCCTTCCCTGACCGCCCCTCAGCGCGTCCCCGCGCTGGAGACTTGCGTCAAATCGGGTCCTCGTCGACGGCTCGTGTCTCACCCCCCCACTTGGCCAGCAGTGCCGGCACGACCACCATGTTGAGCGCCGTCGAAGTCGCGAGTCCTGTGAGAATGACGAGCGCCATCGGCGCTTGGATCTCGCTCCCCGGCTCGCCGAGGGCAAGGGCCAAGGGCAATAGCCCAAGCCCAGCCGTGACCGCGGTCATCAGGATCGGGGCGAGGCGCTCGCGGGCGCTCTGAGCCACGGCTTGCACGCGCCCGACACCGTCGAGCTCGAGATCGCGGGTGCGTGTCGCCAGCAGGATCCCGTTGCGGGTGGCGATGCCGAACAGCGTGATGAAGCCAATGATGCTGGCAATCGACAATACCCCACCGCCGAGGAACACCCCGATGACGCCACCCGCCAGAGCTAGCGGCAGGTTCACGAGCACGATGGCCGTCCTACGAACACTGCGCAGCGTGGCGAACAGGATCAGCACGATGCCGAGAATGGCGAGCATGCCGAACACTAGGAGCTGCGAACCGGCCGCCTCTTCACGTTCAAATTGACCGGCGTACTCCACCCGTACGCTTTGCGGCAGCTGGACTCGCTCGGTGACGCGAGCGCGAACGTCTTTAATGACACTGCGTAGATCGCGCTCCGCGACATTGGCTGTAACCACGATACGCCGCTCGACGTTCTCCCGCAACACGTAATTCGGGCCGCTGTCCGCAGAGACATCGGCGAAGGCCGAGACTGGAACCACCGCGCCCGACGGCGTCGGAACGCGGGTGCTCTTCACGCTGTCGATCGACTCCCGCGCGTCCTCCGCGTAGCGCACGACCACATCGGTAACGGCGCCGTACTCATAGACGAGACCAGCCGTGGTCCCCCAGAGCGCGGTGCCTGTCGCCTGCGCCGCCTGCCCTGGTGAGAGCCCGTATTGCGACGCCGCGTGCCGGTCGACCCGCACGACGACTTGGGGAACGTTCACCATTTGCTCGACACTTAGATCCACTAGGCCCGGCACTTCGGCGACCGCATCGTGTACCCGTGCCGCGTATGTGCGCAGCTCACTCAGGTTCTCGCCGATGACCTTGATGGAGAGCGCCGCGCGCTGTCCCGAGATCATGTGATCGATGCGGTGCGAGATGGGCTGCCCAAGGGTGAACTGCACACCGGGCACTGCGGCAAGGCGGGTTCGGATGTCGGAGAACAGCTGCTCCTTGCTGCGCGAATCGTCGCGCAGGCGCACGTCGATTTCAGAGGCTTCCACGCCCTGGACATGCTCGTCCCGCTCGGCACGACCGGTGCGACGCGCCGTAGAGACGACGGCCGGATCGGCGAGCAACGCTCGCTCGGCGAGCGCGCCCAAGGTATCACTCTGCTCGAGCGAGGTGCCCGGCAATGTGACGGCGGCAATCGTCAAGCTGCCCTCGTTGAACTCGGGCAAGAAGGAGCGACCAGTAAATCCGAGGGAGACAATACCCAACGCGATAGCGAGGGCGCCGCCGGATATGATGGTGCGCGGATGCTCGAGCGTGAAGCGGAGCATGGGCTCGTAGAGCTGTCCGATGCGATGCATGATCGGCGGCTCCTTACCGGAGGCATTGATAGCCTTGGGCAGCAGCAGCGAGCACAGTGCCGGGGTCACGGTGACCGCGACGAAAAGCGAGCTGGCAATCGAGACCAAGTAGGCGACCCCAAGCGGCAAGAGCAGCCGCCCCTCGAGCCCTTCGAGAAAGAGCAATGGCAAGAACACGATCATCAGGATGGCCGTAGCGCTGACGATGGACGAGCGGATTTCCCGTGAGGCGTCGAGTACGGTGACGATCACCGGCTTGCGTTCGGCCGGAGGTAGTCGGATGCGGTCACGCAGTCGCCGGACCACATTCTCCACGTCGACGATCGCGTCGTCGACCAATTCGCCAATTGCAATCGCTAGACCGCCTAGCGTCATCGTATCGAGGGAGAAGCCTAGGGCATCGAGCACGATGACGGACAAAAGCAACGAAAGCGGCAGTGCCACGACGCTGATGACCGTGGGACGGAGGCTCCACAAGAAAAGCAGCAGCACCCCGATAACTAAAAGCGCGCCGTCGCGCAGCACGGCCATGAGGTTAGAAACGGCTTTGTCGATGAAGTCGGCCTGTCGAAACAGATCGCGGTGCAGGGTCATCTTTCTCTGCTCGAGCGACGGGGCGAGTTGGTCGAGCGCGTCGTCGACGCGACGTGTTACGTCTAGCGTATCGGCTCCCGACTGCTTGATGATGCTGAGCACTATTGCCGGCTTGCCGTTGTAGCTGGCCGTGCCACGGGGAAGCGCGGCGCCGATGCGCACATCAGCCACGTCGCGCACGCGTACGGGATGCCCACCTCGAAGGGCCACGGTGATCCCCGCGAGCTCCTCCTCGCTATGCGAGCGGCCCAGCACGCGAACAACCCTCTCTTGGCCTTGACCGATGACGTAGCCGCCAGGAGCATTTTTGTTACCCTGGCGGAGGGAGCCGATGAGATCTTCGAGGGTCAAGTCGTAGCGTTCGAGACGTTCGGGATCTGCTACCACCTGGTACTGTCGCTCGAGCCCCCCGAGAGCAACGACTTGAGCGACACCGCGCACGGCCAACAGGCGCCGGCGCACTTCGACGTCGCCGATGCGCCGCAACTCGATCGGGTCGTCCTTTTGGCTCGAGAGGGCGATGAACGCGATCTCCCCCATCACCGATGACGGCGGCGCGAGGATCGGAGTCTCGGCCTCGGGAGGCAACGCGGCTAACCCCTGTAGGCGCTCGGTGACGCGCTGCCGGGCAACGGTGCCGTCGGTGTCCCAATCGAACTCGACCCACACGATGGAGATGCCGGGCGCCGACGCAGAGCGAACCCGCCGCACGCCCGCCACGCCGTTGACCCCGGTCTCGACCGGAAAGGTGATGAGACGTTCCACCTCCTCGGGCGCCATGCCCGTGGACTCGGTCACGATGGTTACGCGCGGTGCCGTCAGATCGGGGAACACGTCGACCGGCATCTCCGCGGCACGCATGACGCCAAAGACTGACAGCAGTGCGGCCGCCGCGAGCACGAGCCAGCGCCGCTCGAGAGAGAGGCGTAGAAGAAAATCGATCATCAGTGCACGTGCCCGTGTGCCGGAGCGGTCGCTGCTCGGGCGGAGAGACGGATGACGTTGGCGCCATGCGTGACGACGCGCTCCCCTGCGTTCACGCCGCTGACAATGCCGACGCGGGCCCCCGCCTTTGGCCCGACGCGAACCGTGCGCTCCTCGAAGGCCTCGCCCTCGACCTGGACGTAGACGACCGACCGCCCATCGTCATCGAGTACAGCACCGTTCGGCACCACGACGCCCTGCCACGGCTGACCGGCGGGCACCGCGACCCTGAGCATGGCTCCCACGCGCAGGCGTTCATCCGGCGCGCGTAGAGCGTAGATGATGTCGACGGTGCGAGAGCGTCGGTCGACGATGCGTCCGACGTTCACAACTGAGGCCGCTGCAGCCTCGCCCGTGACGTCGAGGGGCAGCCAGGCATCGAGCCCCGGTAGCTTGAACGCCGCGTCTTGGTCCGCGCGGATCATCGCCGCCTGCTGCTCGGGCACGTGAGCGCGCACCCATAGTTCACTGAGATTAACGACACGAAAGAGAAACTCCCCGCTTTGCACCGCCTTACCGGCGGTCGCTTCGACATCGACGATGACGCCGTCGATGGGAGAGGACACCCGATAGGTGCCGCCCCCGTGACCACTGGCTGCCCCCGAGAACACGTCGCGCGCGCGGCGCGCCGCTTGCACCGCTTCCTCGGCCACGCGCAACTCACGTCGGGCTTCATCGACCTCACGCTGTGAGATGGCCCGGTCGGCGATGAGACGTTCGGCTCGTTCGACGGCGGCCCGCGCCGCTTGTACCCGCGCCTCGGCCTCTACCACGGCCAGATCAGCTCGCGCGCCGGCTTCGGGTGCGGCCGGTGCCGGGGCGATGGTCGCCAACAGCTCACCGCGGCGCACGGTCTGACCGGGGCGCGGCAGCCCAGCCGCAGGTGCCACTACACGACCTGCGATGGCTGCACCTATCTCTGCCTGGCCGCTCGGAGGGGTGGTCACCTCGCCCGCTACCTCAGTGCTGGGAACGACCGAGCCTTGGGTCGCGAACGCTGTCGCGAACGGGATCTGCCACTGCTGCTCTTTGAGAAAACCAATCGGTTCGGCGCCGCCTTGCGCTTCTCTGGCGAACGCCTGCTGGGCTGCTTGGGCATCCGGGTGAACGACGATTTCGAAGCCCTCAATGGTGTCCTCGAGCTCGGGACCGGCCACGACCAAGCTGCCCCGGTAGGTGCCCGCCGCGGGCGCGTCGAGGGTGGGCTGGAAGATACCGGGCCGGAGTTGGTCCGCGACTCGTGCTTCGACGCGTGTCGGCCCCTCGAGCACCAGTGTGACCGTGGCGTTTTCTAGAGGCTTGAAGCCATCTAGGATCGTGAGGTGCGCGAGAAACGTCAGCTCCTGGCCCGTAATCGCGGGCGGGTGCTCGGCAAAGAGCTCGAGCTTGTCGGTCCACGTGGTGACGCCTACGGCGCCTTCGCCATGGTCGTGTCCGTGCTCTCCCGCGTGGCCTTCTTCACTGTGTTTAGCGTGCTCGGTGTGTTCGGCGTGGGGAGCGTGAGCCCCTTCATGTGCCTCGTCGCCGTGCGGATGGTCGTGGGAGTGGCAGCCCTCACAGCCGGCGAGGATGAGCACTGCCAGTAGGGCGGCGAAAAGTTTACGATCGTTTTGCTTCATTCGAGCACTCCTCGGGCTGCACGCAATCGGGCTTCGGCGCGTTTCGCTGTGCCAAGCAAGCTCGAGCGCCGCTCAGCCACCTCCGTTTGAGCACGCTGAGCATCGAGCAGCTCGACGATGGTCCGTTCTCCTTCGCGGTAGCCGCTCTTGGCTGCGGCCAAGAGCGCTTCGATCTTACCCGAGGTCTGTGCCTCGAACCGCTGCAGCTCGGCGCGCGCGGTGCGAAAGGTGGCAAGGGCGCTTTGCACCTCGGCGTCGATGGTGCGGGTGAGCGCCTCGCTCCGCGCCGCTGCGAGGGCGCGCTGGGCGTCGGCTTGCTCGCGCTGCGCCTGGCCGTGCTCGAAGATGGGGAGGCTGAGCGACGCCCCGAGGACGTAGCCATAGCCACTCTCCGCGCCGCCATTGTTCGCTCGCTTGATGCCCCCGCCCACCTCGAGCGCTGGAAACCAGGCCCAGGCGGCGTGGTCGAGGGCATCTCCCGCCAATTGAACTGACTCACGGGCTTGTTGCAGAGCCCGGGGTAACGCGCCCCGGTCGCGGGCCAGCATCGCTTCGTCGCTCGGCGACACAAAGTCGAGCTCGGGAGCGACACGCAACGATCCCGAAGGAACGCAGAGCAGACCACCCAGGCGAGCCTTTGCCGCGGTGACGGCCCCTCGGGCTTCAGCCAGGTGGCTCCGGGACAGCTCACTCGCGATGGCAAGTCGCGTGCTCTCGTAACCTGAGGCCATGCCCGCGGCCTCGCGGCGAGCGAGTACTCGAGCCGCCTCGTCGAGGTTTGATGCGGCCTGTTCCAGCACTCCCGCGCGGCGCTCGGCCAGCACGACGTCGTAGTAAGCCAACACAGCAGCCAAAACCCCGTCGGTACGGGAAAGAGACGCCTCAGCACGCGACCACGCTCCTTCGGAGGCCACGAGTGACCGCGTCGTCAGCGGACGTGCAACGTCGATGGGTAGCGAAGCGGTCAACAGATCTTGCGACTCCTGACCAGCGGTAGGTCCCGTTTCGACCGTCTCTCGGGCCCAGCTCAACACTGGGTTCGGGAACAGTCCCGCTGTGCGAGAGCGGGCGTGCGTGAGGTTATCGGTGGCATTGGCGACCGCGGCTTCAGGGACGCGCGTGCGCGCGATCCGCACCACGTCTGCTTCGCTGAGTATGGTCGGAGCGAGCACGCTTTCGGTCGACTGCGCCCCTGCAAGGCCGGACAACACGAGGAACAGGGGGGCGAGCACTAGACACGGAAACATTCTCCGAGCCTGGGTCGGAGTTTTTGGCAAACGAAGTCTTCGCGCATGCGCCATGATGGTCATCTTTCTGGTCTAGCTCAGCGCTCCAAGCAGCGTTTCGAGACCGTGGTGAACCCAAGCGTGGGAGGCACCGACTAAAGCCGGCATGAGCAACAGCGTGGCAAGAAGCAGGCGGATAGGCCATGTTGCGTATTGCGGGCGCACTGCGAGCAATGCCCGCACGCGAGTCTCGAGGTCGCCATCGGTGAAAGCAATGCCAGGCGATGGGGTGCGCGCCAGCTTAGCGACCATCACCAGGGCCTCAGCCAGTCTGAGACGGCCATCGCCTGGGATCGCGTCGCCAGCTTCCTCGTCAGCGGCCATCTCCTGTGCGGCCTCGAGGCGCGCTTGGATCGCTGTAGTCGTTGCTGGTAAATGTCCCACCGCCAGCACCCGGCACGCCGCACGCCAGAGAAGGTCGTGACGGCGGGCGTGGACGCGCTCGTGCGCGACGACGGCGGCGGCAAGGTCGTGCCCCAAGCTCAGCAAGCCGCGCGAGACGTAAACCCGTGGATGCACGGTGCCGAGTACGAAAGCCTGGGGTTCGCTAGCGGGAAGGACGTGCACCCCGTCGTGCTGCACGGATACTTCTGCCAGCGTACGCGAGGTATCGCGGCTCAGATATAGGACCCGGAGCAGTTTGGTGAGCACGTACACTCCCCGCACGACCAGCAGCAGCGCGATGAGGATGAGCAGGATACCCGGCGCGGCACCCACGTGGTTGGGGCAGAGGTGCGGGTGATGCGGCCCATGGGCGAGGCAGTGATCGTCACCGATCCCCATTGCCGGCAAAAACGACACCGTCAGCGCGAGCAGACCCACGAGCGACGGAAGCGCAGCCACAGCGAGCCAGAGTCGCACGCGGTGCCGCGGAGCAATGCTTCTCGCCCATCGATCGAGCCATGGCAACGCGGCATGAGAGATGCCTGAGGTCAAGACGGCTACAAGCGCAAAGGCTGCGGCGCCAAGAATGAGCAAGGTGGTCATTGCCCCGACTCCTCGCGCTTGCGCCGGACGAGCCTTTCCAGCTCAACGAGCGCCGCTTGGTCCGAGTCGGCGACGAGTTCCACGAAGGCGGCAAGCAATCCGCTCTTGCCCAGCGAATGAAGTCCCCCAGCCGCCTCGACCAGCTTGCGCGCACGAAACGTCTCACGGTCGAAGGCCGCCCGGTAGCGATACGCATGAGAGATCTTCTCACGCTCTAGCAGGCCCTTCTTGTGCAGCCGCTCGAGGGCTGAGCCGACCGTATTCGGCGATATCCCGCGCGGCTTGCCCACTGCTGCGTGCGTCTCGTGCACATCTGCGTCCCGGTGCGTCCACAGGTGGTCGAGAGCCGCCAGCTCGAGCTCACCCAGCCGCGGCAGATTGGAGTCAGCCTTCGCCACGGGGTTGTCTACCGCCAAAAACTCCGACCGTCAATCGGACCTCTTAGTCGGCGGCTAGATAGAAGCGTCAGTGCCCGTCGCCTCGGGCCTTTTGGCCGTGCGCCTTGGCGTAATCCAACAGCTGAACGCCATC
>CAZNZA010000080.1:12505-27159 GCA_964577325.1 uncultured Polyangiaceae bacterium | reverse complement strand
TGCACGTCGACCAGATGCGGGGCAGCCATGAACGTCACCTTACTGCTCGTGGCGCTGGTGGTTTTCGCCTTCATCGTCGGGCACGTGCTCAACCGCTACGTATCGCGCATCGTTTCATTGTCCGGCGCCGAATACCTGCTGGTTGGCGCCTTAATCGGGCCGGCTTTACCACCGCGCTTGGTGACGCACGAGTCTTTGAGCCAGCTCGTTCCACTCATGTCATTGTTGCTCGGTCTAACGGGTTTCTTGGTCGGCTTGCGTACCCGCCGCGCAGTAGGAGGCTGGCGTGTATCAGCGGCTGGCTTGATGACGTCTCTTGCGACGCTGCTCCTGGTCGCGATAGCATGCGCTTCACTTGCATCGGCTATTCTTCCCAGTACGTCGTCGCCGTGGCTGAGTAGACGGCTGCTGGTAACGGAGAATTGGATCTTCGAGATCCATGCCACCGGCGACCATGTGCTTCTGGGCTTGGCCTTGGCAGCGTCTGCCGTAGTTACTTCCTCTGGCTTGCTGACTTCGCTCGGTCAGGCCCTGGAGGCGCGCAGCCAGACCTTCGCACTGCTCAAGGCGAGCGCCACCGACAGTCAATTATTAGCCATCGTGACGATAGGTGTGGTGCTCGCGCTGGCACGTGGTGAAGTGGGTTACGAGACGTTTGGCTTGGGTGGTATCGGATGGTTGGGTGGTGCGATCGTCTTGGGCTTGATCTGCGGCGGCTGCTTTACCCTGTTCATTGGTGACGAGCAGTCCAGTAACCGCATCTTTTTAGCGACCGTAGGCACGGTTACTTTCGCATCCGGAGTCGGAGCGGCTTTGGGGGTCAGCCCACTGTTCGTCAACTTGGTAAGCGGCCTGGCGGTGGGCGCCATTGCTAGCCACCGTTCTGTCCTGCTGCGAGAGCTCGATCGCTTGCAGCATCCGATTTTCGTGCTCCTACTGGTGTTGACCGGCGCCATGTGGACGCCCGTCCATGGTTTGTTCTGGCTTTTTCCAGTCGTGTACATCGCAGCCCGTTGGGCGTGCAATCGCGGTCTAACGTCGCTGTTCACGTGGATGTTTACCCGTGTCCGACCTTACCGCATTGGCGACGGGTTGATGGCCCAAGGAACGTTGGCCGTGGCGATCGCCATCGACTACGCCTTGAAGGTGCCCCACCACGCCTCAATCGTTCTGACGACCGTGCTTGTCGGCACTTTGGCGTTCGACATGGTGGCCGGGGGAGCACTGCGGCGCTTGTTGGTCGACGTCGAAGCCGACACCATCAACCTGACGTCGGCGGCTGAGCCTTCGATGCGTGGTCAGGAGACCGGGTTGTGAAAAAGATCCTCGTCATCGCCGCTTTGCTGGCGGTCATGCTCGCGCTGGACATTCTGCAGACTGATGGATTCGGCGGGGCAAATGTGTTGACCCTGGCGGCGATCGGTTTCGTGCTACTTGCTGCATATGCGAGCGCTGAACTCGGTAGCGCGTGGTCACTGCCGCGAGTAACCGGTTACATTCTAGCGGGCGCCGTACTGGGACCTTCGGCGGGCAACATTTTGTCCGGTGAGGTCGTCGCCGAAATGCGTATGTTCAATACGCTCGCTTTGGGCTTGATCGCTACCAGCGCTGGTTTGGAGCTCGACGTGCGTCAGCTCGTGCCGCTCGCGCGCACGCTCACCATCACCACTTTGTTGAAGGTCGTGCTGGGCGTGACTCTAGTGGGCGGCGCGCTGATTGGCGTGGCACAGTTCATCCCGCTCACCGGAATCGACAACTCCGGCCAACTCATTGCCCTTGCTCTGGTGATGGGCACGTTGTCCATCGGCACCTCTCCTTCCATCACTCTGGCCGTCTTGAGCGAGACCCGAGCCAAGGGCCGCCTGACGGATCTGGTTCTTGGCGCGGCTGTCTTCAAAGACCTGGTCGTGGTGGTGTGCCTAGCGCTGGTGGGAGCCGTGGCGCGAACCCTCTTGGAGCCGGGAACGGAGTTGGAGTCGTCGGTACTCATCACCGTGGGCCAGGAGCTAGGCGGCTCGCTTTTCGCTGGTGCGTTGCTTGGTGCCGTTCTCATCGCCTACGTCCGTTTCATCAAAGCCGAAATGCTGCTCTTCGTCGCGGCCATGATCCTGGTGGTTGCAGAGCTGGCGCGCGCGTTTCACTTGGAGCTGCTGTTGGTGTTCATTGCAGCCGGCTTCGTCGTGCGCAACTTCAGCGACTTCGCCCACGACTTGATGAAGCCACTAGAGCTGGTTGCCTTGCCTGTTTTCGTCGTCTTCTTCACCAACGCGGGTGCCGGCGTGGACCTGATGACGACTTGGCAGATCCTGCCGGTAGCATTGGTGCTGTGTCTGGTACGGGCGCTCGTGTACTACTTATCCGCCAAGGTTGGCGCGCATTACGGGCGCGAGCCCAAGGCCGTGGCGGAAAACGCGTGGCTGGCATACCTACCCCAAGCAGGAGTTACGCTTGGGCTCGTAGGGCTCGCTGTTCAACAGTTGCCGCAGATCGGACCAGCCATCGCTACGACGGGCATGGCCGTGGTTGCGCTCAACTTGTTCATTGGTCCCATCGTGCTGCGTCGAGCTTTGGGGCGTGCCAACGAGATCCCAGAACAAGACGATGCGCGTGCATCAGAGCCGGGAATTGATCGGGTTTCGATACCTTCGAGCAACCCACCGTTGATGGTCGCAGCGGTATTGAGGGAGCCAGACCTGAGGGCCAGCGTCGACGACCTCAGAGGCCGCGTTAGCAACGTCTTGCAGGCGTTCGTCGCTGACGTGGCAGGTGGGCTGCCGGCTTTGCCTAGTCCGACAGCGCAGCCAGACGTCGAGGTCTTTCGCCACTTCGTTCGGTCCTACCGCAACGCTTACCGTCGGTTGTTCGACGAGCTCGTGTCGACGCTTGCGGAGCTGCCAAGTCAGCTGACGGTTCCCGTGTACCCGGAGGACTTCTTGCCCCAGCCGGGAGAGCCTTGGCACTTGAGGGTACGCTTGCTGCGGCACCGTTTGGGTCTCACTCTGCCGACCACGCGGCGTGTGCGACACGTTCCGCTGCGCTTGGCTGCACGCCTCACCCTAGAGCCGTCCTTTGCCGAGCTGGCGTCCCAGGCCTACGAGGCCAGTATTCATCAGCACGCTTTCTCTAGCGGCCAGCTCCCAGACACCCTCTCTCTCGAGCGCTGGCAGGAGACGGTCGAACGCGGATTTCTCGAACTGACCCGGTTGCTGAGCATCGCCGGAACCTCTCGATGCAGAGGCCGACAGCTGCGGTTCTCTTCCGTGGAGCCGGCGAGCCGGCAGGCGTTGGGGGTGTTGGGCGAAGCCAAAGAGGACTACTGGGTGCATCGTCTGCAAGCGGTGTGGGGTTCACGCGTTGCCGAGCAACATATCGTGCGGCTCGAGCGAACCCTCCAACAGGCAATTGCCGTCACGGTCAATCAACGAGCGGTAAACGTGTTGAACAAGGTGGAGCCTGCAATGCAGCGCGTCGCAGCCGTCCTAGACGCGATGCGCGAGGAGACTCCGGCAGCGTTGGCGCGCTCGATGCTGGAGGACGAGGCTGAGCGCTGGCAGAGGGAAGTGGAGGCGACGCGTGCGGCGGTGCTGGAGGAAATTGCTCGCGAGCTACGCGCTTCGGCCACGATGCGGGAGTTGTCTTCGCAGCTCAAGGAAGCGGTCTCCGAACTCCCCGCCACCGTGCAGGGACTCCAGCTCAAGGCGGACCGCATCGCCCGCAACGGCGACGTGCGTCGTGTGCAGTTGCGGGCGTTGGCCGAGCGCGATCTCATCAAAGCCCTGATCCCGGTCATCGATCATGGGGCACGTTCAACATCGAGCGCCTTCGCCCAACTTCCGCGGCGGGTCAGGGACGTGTTCGCTCCCATCTACGAGGCCTTAGAGGCGCTCGCGGACAACGACAGCCCGCAGCTTGCTCAGCGCCTCGAGGAAGAGCTCGAGCTCGCTCAGCACCGTTTGGGCCTGGTTGAGCGTCGTGTCGAGCGGCAGGTAAACGGAAGTCTCGAGCAGATTGATGCGGCGTTCGCCCAAGCCATTCAAAGACTACGCGCGGATGTTGCGACGCAGGGCGCAGCGCGCGAACCCACTTCGCGTCTAGTGGAACGGCTTATCGAACGCCTACAGTTGATGCTGCGCCCATGGTTAGAGTGGCTCACCGACCAAGGGAGGGGACCACGCGCCATCAACGACGCCACCGATCTGCGCCGAACGATGGAGCAATGGCAGGGCGAAGTGCTTCCTGAGGAGGTGCGCCGGTGGTTCGGACAGGCTCCCGTGCGCGATGAACGCATCTTCACCGCCCATCGCCAGACCTTGGAGCGCATCGTGGACGATGAAGCGACCTGGCTCAACGGTGGGCGCGCGTCCGTCCTGATCAAAGGTCCCGTAGGAGCTGGAAAGTCGTCGCTGCTCAACATGTGCGAGCTCGAGCTGCGCAGCGCGCGGGTGCTACGTCTGGACGCCGAGGGGCCGGAGCAGACGGGCAGCCTCAAAGAAGCGTTCGCGCTCGCGCTCGGCTGTTCCCAGCGCGAGGGAACTCTGTTCCGCCAGCTTCAGTTGCAACGTCCCGTGATTTTGCTCGACAACATCGAGATATGGGTAGGTCGTGGTCAGCGCCGCGTCGAAGAGTTGGAGCGCTTGGTCGAGTTCGTGTCGACGACCCAGTCGACCGTGTTCTGGGTAGTGGCCATGGAAAACACAACCTTGGCGCTATGCGAGGAGCTCGTCAACATAGCCGAAGGCTTCACGCGTGTCATCGAGTGTGAACCGTTGACCGCTGCGGAGCTCGGCGACCTGGTCGAAGCAAGACGCGTGCGCGCCGGCGTCGATCTACACTACGAGCGCACGCTCATGGGACGTTTCTTTGCTCGCCTCGGTATCAGTAGCGACAGAGACTTGTTCTTTCGTGCCTTGTTGCACACGTCACGGGGTAACCCTGCGCGAGCGCTCGCCGAGTGCTTGCGTGTAGCGCGGATGGTGAATGGTAGAGTCGTGTTCAGCACGGACGCGCTGCGAGCAACACGAGTACGCATCGGCCAAGTGCTGTCGACGTCGCAGCTGGCCGTTCTTGCACTCATCGTGCGCCAGGGACCGCTCGACGATCAGCGGTTGCGCAAAGAACTCGGCATAGGGCACCAACAACTCCAACGGCACCTGTCGTTTCTGCTTGGGGCGGGTATCTTGGCCTTGGTCGGGGATCGACAGAGCTATGACGTCGCTGAGGACGCACGCTGGCCGGTGGTGCTCGAGTTGCGGCGCCTGGGGGCGGTGCAATGACAGGCGTACGCCCAAGGGGGACGAATGCCGGTTGATGCGACGACACTCAGCATTCCCATCGTGTTCGTCGACGTCGTACTCGTCGGCTTGTTGGTGGCGGCCGCCGTCGTGTTGTCGCGTATAGCTTCGCGCTTGATGCATAGAATTTGGCGGGCGGGGTACGACGTAGAGCGCAAGCTCGCTATACTGCTGAGCGGTTTACGCATCGGACTGCTGGTGCTCGCAGTGTCGACCACGACCGCCATCGCCTGGCCATGGCTGCGTGGGGCGCCCGTGCACTTGGCTGCACTCGCGCTTGGGACCGTGGGTCTCGCGGGCCTTCCCATTTTGCAGAACGTGCTGGCTGGTGTGTACTTGGTGGCCCGAGGTGATGTGCGCGAAGGAGACCGCGTGCGGGTAGGAGCCACGGTCGGGGTCGTGCGAGAGATGGGGTTGGGGCGTGTTCGCATCCGCGAGGAGGATGGTACGATTGCGCTGGTTCCAAACCGGGCACTGATCCAGGAGTCGATTGGCGTCTTGCGGTCCAGCGGGCGGGCTACCGTGTCGGTACAAGTGGACGTGTCGCCGCAACTCTCGCCCCGCTTGCTTCGACAGCTCGTGTTGCTGTGTCCATACCGCGTGGTGGGGACCTTGGTGCGGGTGCGTCAGGTGGGCGAGCTGTGGGAAGTCGACCTGCAGACATGGCGCCCCGGCTGTCATGAAGAGGTCGAAAATTACCTGCGCTTTGCGCTCGAACCGTATACCCAAGCCGGTGCCCGCCGCTCGCCGATGCCCCCCGGCAGAGAGTCGTTGGTCCCTTCCAACCCCTTTGCTCGCGCGCCATCGAGTCAGAAGTAGTCGACGCTCGCGGTGCTCACTCACACCGCACGATGCTGCCCGGTTTCGCAGTCCGCGGCTTGCGCGCGCGGGTTATGACTACGTGCTTACCCTCATGCGTAGGCGTTTGCGCGTGCCGTTTCCACTGTCGCTACGGCAATGCTCGGTAAATGAAACGAAGATTCGTGCTTGTACCAGGGGAGGAGACTAGGGTGCGCAGTCATTCCCAGAGACGTGGAAAGGGTTTACGTATGGCGGTTTTCGCAATGATGAGTATGAGGCGGCGTGGCTATCTTCCTTCTTGCATGCTCGCTAGTTTGGGCTTGCTCACGGGGTGCCCGAGCTATGTAGAGGTCGCCAGCGGTTCAGACGTGGCTATCGCCCGTGCCGCCCTGGCTGATGATGGTACGGTGGTGGTCACGCGTTCGAGTGACCTGTTGGTGACGGATGGCGACGCTGAAAGCGCCGTCAATCTCCCTAGTGCGGGCCTCGAGGTAGCAAACGTGTATGCTCCTGGCTTCGGCGCTCAGGTGCGGGCAGCAGGCGACGTCGTGTTTGTCGCAGAGCGTGAACCGACCGTTGGCGACTCTTGCGACTCTACGCTGCGTGGCGTCTACGCCACGACGGTTACGGGCGGCGCCATCTCTCTGCTGCACGAGACGTGTAATGAAGCATCGGGAGGTTGGGGCATCGCCATGTCTACGAATGGAACCATCGCCTTTAGCACGATCGTCAGTTCATCCGGAGCCATCTACCGAGGACCGGTGGATGCAACTCTGACCGTGCTACAGAGCGGCTCCGGCGAGTTCTACAATAACCGACAGATTTCCGTGAACGATAACGGGCGCGTCATGCTCGAGATGGAGTACGTGGATGGCTTTGCCGGCGGGCTCATGCGTGCGCTGTTGGCCTTCGACGAACCTGGGCAGACGAAGCTCGAGTTGGACACGGCAATAGAGAAGCTTAGCGTCGGCGTTCAACTGCCCCACGCCATCAACAACGGCGGACAGGTGGTCTTTACGTTGAACTACGACGCGATCCTGACGATCGACGGGGAAGACTATGCAGTTCCCGCCGGCGTTCATACGGCTTCACCAACTCCTTTCAACTCGCCCAAGGCGCTGACCGCCGTGGCAACCAAGGCCGACGGTTACTGTCGTTTTGGTAGAGTCGATGTCAACGATGAGGGTACGGTCGTGTTCGAAGCGGTTGTGAACGATGGTGGCGGAGGGGATGCTTGCCCTACGAGCAACACTGGACTCTACTTTGGACCCAATCCCGAGAACGACGCTTTCGTGTCGCGTGGCTCGGCTTCGCTGAAGGCACACCAGTACTTCGACGACATCATTCTTGGCGAGCTGAACAACGCTGGTCAACTGGTGTTCACCACCACCTACAGTGAACCCTTGGTCGATCCGGTCAAGGTTTGGCGACGGGACCCGTGAGCCCGCTGTCGAGCCATAGACGAGACTGATTGGGCGAGGTGGCTGCGAGTCTGCGCGACGTGCAGGCAGGCCGCAGCCAGCTTTCGTTGCCTAGCAGGGGGCAACGTGTGGTAGGCAAGGAGCGTGACCACATCGGACCGCCCTTCCGGCACAGTTTCTGACGTCGTAACCGTAGCTACCCGCAAGAGTGCCCTCGCTTTGGCGCAATCGCGAGCGTGGATGCTGGCGCTCACCGAGAAGACCGGCGTTCGGACGGCAGAACTTCACGTGACGACCACCGGGGACCGCATTCAGGATCGCGCGCTCAACGAGATCGGGGGCAAAGGCCTTTTCATCAAGGAGATTGAAGAAGCGTTGCTGGATGGTTCCGCCGATGCGGCGGTCCATTCTCTCAAAGACGTGCCCGCTGAGCTCGCGCCTGGTTTGGCACTAGCCTGCATTCCGCTTCGAGAAGATGCGCGCGACGTGATCAAGACACGGACCGGCTGTCGTTTCGAAGAGCTGCCGCCGGGCGCCAAGGTGGGAACTTCGTCGCTGCGACGAGTCGTGCAACTGCGCGCGCTGCGACCGGATCTGCAGTACGTGCCGCTGCGCGGCAACGTCGACACGCGCTTGCGAAAATGCGAGCAGGGCGAAGTGGACGCGGTGGTGTTGGCTATGGCCGGCATGAAGCGATTGGGGTTCGAGGGCCGCTACACCCATGCCTTTACGCCCGAGCAAAGCTTACCGGCGGTAGGGCAGGGCGCACTCGCGATAGAAATCCGCAGCACCGATCAGCAGTTGAAGTCCGTGCTGCAGGCGCTGAACGATCCGGATACGGAACTGGCCGTCGCGGCTGAACGGGGGGTCATGCTGGCCGTCGAGGGGAGCTGCCAAGTGCCGGTCGCAGGTTACGCGTTGCGGGAAGGCGAGCAGATGTGGCTGCGCGCCCTACTCGCCGAGCCGGATGGCTCCAACGTTCGGCAAGCGGAAGTCCGCACGCCGTGGCCGACGAGTGTGGAAGCCGCGTTCACGAGCGGTAAGGAATTGGGTGTCCAGCTGAAGGTTCGTTAGCGCGTCAACTCGTTGCTATTCAACCTTGCGCAGTACTTGCTAGACGCAAGCTAAGCGGCAACCCGCACGCTTCTCTAAAAGCCACCCGGGCTCGAGGACTCATGCGCTCGAGGCATGTTCTGGCGAAACGCGAGTCTCGGCGCGCTTTGCCAATTAAGCGCGCCACACGCTCGCCATAGCCGTCCACGCACGTGCGGCAGAGCTCGTTTTCGACACGTGCGCCGCGACTGCAGCAAGCACAACAGCCGATGGTGTCCATAGCGGCTGCTTTTGCCAGGGAAGGGCGGAGTAGGACCACAAACCGGCTGCACGCTTCCTCATGCTGCCTTCTTGCCGGGGAAACCCGAGGCGGGCTGAAGTCTTCTCGTCCACAACATATTGGGGTTGACATGGGCTGGTCACCCCAATACCTTGGCCATGCTGTTGGTCTGTTCCGTGGTCATACGACCAGTACTGCTCAGGCGGTTCTGGTCGGGCTGCGGCGCAGCGCAAGAGGGAACCCGGTGAGAGTCCGGGACTGCCCCGCAGCGGTAAGTCGGAACGAACGCGGCCACAAGCACTGGGAACTCGTCCTGGGAAGCGGCCGTCAGTAGGGGAGGCGAAAACCTCGAGCCGACGAGTCCGAAGACCTGCCAACGGTGATTCACCCTAGTTGCGCGAATAGCGCAACCGCTCGGGTGAATGCGAGCTCGTAAACCTCGAGGGGGGGACTGCGGCAGGGCCCGGAACGGGTCAGGCGCCGCTGTGTCTCTCCGCAATAGAACGCGAAGGAGACTCATGAACCACGGCACGCAGGCGCTCAGCAGCCCATCGACTCATCAATCAACAGCGACGGATACCACACGCACATCGACGCGAATGGCCGTGCGTAAACGTGACGGCTCCAGCGAGCCCGTCGACGTTGCGCGCATCACGAAAGCCGTGGAACGTCACGTGGACGGTTTGCCGGGCGTTGATCCCCTGCGAGTGGCGACGAAAACCATCGGTGGCTTGCGTGACGGCTCCACCACGCGTCAGCTGGATCTAGCGTCCATCCAGGTGGCTGCAGATCTAACCGGTGAAGAACCGGAGTATTCCCGGCTCGCCGCACGTCTGCTTACGAACTATATCGAGGACGAAGTGGCGGCGCTGGGGGTCGGTAACTTCCAGCAGTCTATCGAACTCGGTTACAATCTTGGGTTGATCAACGAACGCTTGCGTCAGTTCGTGCTCGACCCAAACAGCGACATCCACGCAGTCGTAGCAAACACCCGCATCGACGGGTTCGAGTACTTCG
The DNA here is from genome assembly GCA_964577325.1 of uncultured Polyangiaceae bacterium. Taxonomy (GTDB): domain Bacteria; phylum Myxococcota_A; class Polyangia; order Polyangiales; family Polyangiaceae; genus SZUA-265. Next base: position 17,296 of record CAZNZA010000080.1, on the reverse strand, counting down.
GCTTGAAGACCCTTTACGATCGGTACCTACTGCGGCATCCGCAGACGCGAGACGTCCTGGAAACGCCTCGCTACTTCTTCATGCGCATCGCGTGCGCACTGGCAGACGAGCCAGGGGAAGCCTCAACCCTCTTCGGAATGATGTCGCGCCTGGAGTATTTGCCAAGCTCGCCCACGCTATTCAACGCGGGAACTCGCCACGAGCAGCTGTCGTCTTGCTTCTTGCTCGACTCGCCGGGCGACCATCTCGCCGATATCTACGATCGTTACAAGGATGTGGCTCTGCTTTCGAAGTTCAGCGGAGGCATCGGCTTGTCTTTCACCCGCGTGCGCAGCCGCGGCTCACTCATCGAGTCGACCAATGGACACAGCAATGGTATCGTGCCATGGCTCAAGACGCTCGATGCCTCGGTCGCCGCCGTCAATCAAGGCGGCAAGCGAAAGGGAGCGTGTTGCGTTTATCTAGAACCCTGGCATGCGGACATCGAAGAGTTCTTGGATCTGCGCGAGAACACTGGAGACGAGGCTCGACGCACGCACAACCTCAATCTGGCAAACTGGGTGTGCGACCTGTTCATGCGTCGAGTGGAAGCCGACGAGACGTGGTCACTGTTCGACCCCAAAGACGTGCCGCAATTGGCCGACTTGTACGGAGGCGAGTTTGACACCGCGTATCGTGCCGCTGAGGAAGCAGGGCTTCCGAAGAAGCGCATGCCGGCTCGGCAGCTGTACGCGCGCATGATGCGCTGCTTGGCCGAGACGGGCAACGGCTGGATGACGTTCAAGGACGCCTGCAATCGGACTTGTAACCAGACGGCAGCGCCGCATGCAGTCGTGCACTTGTCGAACCTGTGCACCGAGATTGTAGAGGTGACGGATGGAAACGAGGTGGCCGTATGCAACTTGGGGTCGCTCAATCTGGCTGCGTATATCGCAGGCGATGGCATCGATTTCGAACGGCTGCGGCAGTCGGCCGCTTTGGCCGTGCGGGCTCTGGATCGTGTGATCGACCGCAATTACTATCCCATCGACGCAACGGCTCGTTCTAACGACAGATGGCGCCCGATTGGACTAGGAGTGATGGGCTTGGCCGACGTGTTCTTCCGGCTGGGCATCGAATTCGATTCGCCACGGGCCCGCGAACTAAACCGCCGCGTCTTCGAGGAGCTTTACTTCGCGGCGCTGTCGACTTCTGCCGACCTTGCAGAGCAGCATGGGCCGCATCCGGCGTTCCCCGAAACACGTGCTGCGCGCGGTGAACTGCAATTCGACGCGTGGAACGTCAGTGTCGACGAGCCCCGATGGGCATCTCTGCGTGAGCGGATTCAGCGTCACGGACTGCGCAACTCTCTGCTGCTGGCGGTAGCTCCGACGGCTACCATTGCGTCCATTGCAGGCTGCTCGGAGTGCATCGAGCCTCCCGTGTCGAACCTGTTCCGTCGTGAGACACTTTCCGGAGACTTCATTCAGGTCAACCGCTACCTCGTCGCGGAACTGAAGCGCCTGGGCTTGTATACCAGCGCTACGCGCGACGCCATCAAGCGTAACCAAGGGTCCATCCAGAACATCGAGACTATTCCAGTGGAGGTGAGGCGTGTTTACCGAACGGCGTGGGAACTGCCCATGCGATCGCTCATAGACATGGCAGCAGATCGCGGCGCCTTCATCGATCAAAGCCAATCGCTCAATCTGTTCGTGGAGAATCCGAGCATTGGAGTGCTCTCGTCGATGTACTTTCACGCGTGGAAGCGGGGGTTGAAGACGACGTACTACCTGAGGTCTCGGCCGGCTACACGCATCGCCCAAACGACGGTCTCTCATACTCCCACTCCCGACGCAGCGGCCGTCGCTTGCTCGCTTGAAAATCCAGAATCCTGTGAGGCTTGCCAATGAAACCCATCAGTCCAATCGCTGCGGTGATGCATCCAGGCAACGCAGCGTCTGAAGCTCCTCGCTCGAGTAATTTGCTCGATCCCGGCATGAACCTGACGTTGCGCCCGATGGCGTATCCGAAGTTTTTTGAACTCTACAAGGCCGCGATTCGCAATACCTGGACAGTCGAGGAAGTGGACTTCTCCACGGATATCGTCGATCTCGAGTCGCGCTTGAGTGACGGCGAGCGGCACTTGATTCAACGTCTGGTAGCGTTCTTCGCCACCGGAGATTCCATCGTTGCCAACAACCTAGTGCTCAACTTGTACAAACACATCAACTCCCCGGAAGCGCGCATGTACCTGTCGCGGCAGTTGTACGAGGAGGCGCTGCACGTTCAGTTCTACCTAACCTTGCTGGACACGTACGTGCCCGATCCCGCGGAACGGGCGGCAGCCTTCGCGGCCGTCGATAACATTCCTTCCATCCGGGCGAAGGCACACTTTTGCTTTCGCTGGATAGACTCGGTCGCGGACCTCGAACGGCTGGACACCGCGCAGCAACGGCGGCAGTTCTTGCTAAACCTGATATGCTTTGCGGCCTGTATAGAAGGGCTGTTCTTTTTCGGCGCGTTTGCTTACGTCTACTACTTGCGATCTAAGGGCTTGCTCAATGGATTGGCCGCGGGCACGAACTGGGTCTTTCGTGACGAAAGCATGCACATGGAGTTCGCCTTCGCGGCCATCGACACCGTCAGGGAGCAAGAGCCGCACTTGTTCGACGCCGAGCTCGAGACGAGCGTGAGGAGCATGCTGCAAGAAGCGATCGACTGCGAGGTGCGGTTTGCGCAAGACTTGCTGAGTGAAGGGGTGACGGGACTCAGCGAACATTCTGTACGCCAATATCTGCACTACGTGGCAGACGCCCGCCTCGAGCGTCTCGGCTTTGCCAAACGATACGGTGCAGAAAATCCGTTCGACTTCCTGGACTTGCAGGACGTCCAAGAGGTGACCAACTTCTTTGAGCGACGGGTATCGGCGTATCAGGTGGGGGTCGTCGGCACGGTGGCGCTCGATCTGGCGTTTTAGGCGCGTCGAGCTGCGGCTTCGCGCATCACGCTATGGCGGGGGGGGCGTGACGATTTCATGATCAAACGCCTGCCTCCGCTCATGTAGCGAGAAGACTCCATTGCTTAGCGCCAGCGGAAGATGTCGAAAATGGTACCCCCAGCGAAAGGCAATCTGCCTCCTCTAGTTTTCTGTGTGACGAGGTTGGTGCTGTACGAGCGTTTGGGGGAAGATGACTGGTGACCGTGAGATTAACGCTTTCTTACAGGACGCACGTTGAGCAAGCGTCGTGGTGCGGGCACATCTGAGACATCTGAGATATCTCAGGCGTGCCGCGGAGACATCATTCGAGCCAGAATGTCCATTGATGACCGGGAGCAAGTGAGTGAACCCCGTGACTGAATCTGTTGCGCCACCAGACCCCCACGTGGAGCGGTGGACGCGCTATGGCAGCTCGCCCTATTTACTCGGCGAGCGCATTGCAGCGGGAGGAATGGGTACGGTTCACCTCGGCTTGAAACAGGGGGCTCTAGGATTTCGCCGTCTGCTCGCGATCAAGCGGCTACACGGGCACCTCGCCCACGAAATCGACTTCGTCGCCCGGTTCAAAGACGAGATCCGCTTGGTGTCTCGTTTGCAGCACCCCAACATCGTGCAAACGCTAGACGTCCTGGAGGAGTCCGGCGAGCTTGCGTTGGTCATGGAGTTCGTGGAAGGGGTGACGTTGCATACCCTGCTCAAGGATGCCCGGTCGGTTGGCGTCGCACTTCCCGTTCCGGTGGCCGTCGGTATCGTAAGCCAAGCGTTGCACGGACTGCATTGCGCTCACGAGTTGGTGGACGACGTGGGGCGGCCCTTGCATTTGGTGCATCGAGATGTCTCACCGCAGAACATCATCATCGCCAAGGATGGGCTCGTCAAAGTCCTAGATTTCGGTGTGGCCAAGGCTACCAGCGAAATACACGTCACTCGCACGGGCCAGATCTCCGGCAAAGCCTCGTACATGTCTCCCGAGCAAATATTGGGGTCGGCTGTCGACCGCAGGACGGACGTTTTCGCCGCGGGGGTCGTGCTGTGGGAGGCCTTGACCGGCCAGCGTCTGTTCCGGCCTCCGGGGGCACCCGAAGACGCCGCGTTGAGGAACGTGCTCGACATGCGAATCAAGGCTCCGCGAGAGCTGCGCGAGGATGTGGACCCTGCTGTCGAGCGCGCTACGCTGCGGGCCCTCGATCGTGACCCGGCTCGGCGCTTCGGGAGCGCGCGCGACTTTGCCCTAGCTCTGGAGGAAGCCGTTGCCGAAGCTTCCGCCTCGCGCGTGGCAAGCGGCGTGGCCGAAATTTCGGGCCACAGATTGGCGCAGCATGCCCATGTGACGGCGGCTGATCAACTTGCCATCGCTGAAACCTGCGTGCCGTCTTTGCGCTCGGCAGTGACGGAGACCGCCCCTCCACCTCTGGCCGCCCTGGGCTCATCATCGACGACGAATTGGATGCTTCAGGTGACCGGCGTGGAGCCAGAGCTTCTGACGTCGGACGTTCCTGGGGTACCATTGGTCGTCAGTTCCCCGCGCCGCCGTCCCGTCAAGTCGATCCTCGCTTCTGGTTTGGTCATCGCACTCATGGGCTTGTGGCTATGGCGCTCCATTCCGTTCGAGAGCCAACAGCGGGATGGGGACCAGGCGGCGGCAAAGGCCGCGCAGCAAGAGCATCCGACCCAGCCCGTCGGCAGTGGCGCCGAGGGTCTTCCAGCTGAACGAGTCGAGCGGGACCAAGGGGACCATGCTGCCGAACGGGAGCCAAGAATGAACGCCGACGTGCCGCAAAGGATCGCCACCACGCAGCAGGCGAAGGCGA
>CAZNZA010000080.1:0-12405 GCA_964577325.1 uncultured Polyangiaceae bacterium | reverse complement strand
AGAATGAACGCCGACGTGCCGCAAAGGATCGCCACCACGCAGCAGGCGAAGGCGATGCGCGATGCATCACCCCAACCCCGACCTCAAAGGGCCACATCGCGAACGGTCAGTGCCCCGCCTCAGCGCCAGGGGGGCGGTGTCCGCGACAAGTCGCGGGGTGTTACCAGCGAATCGCGCGGTGTCGTCCACGCGGTCAATTGTTCTCCCCCAACCTACACGGACGCAGAAGGCATCCGACATTTCAAACCGGAGTGCTTATGAGCAGTCGTCGACGTGGAAGCCGCGCAGTGGCTCGCTCGCAGTGGCACTACTTGCTCCACGTGTGTGGGTCGGCGACAGCGCTGCTCTGGGCTTCTCCGGGTGTTGCCCAGGCAGACGGCGAGACAGCACGATGCTTGGACGCGTATGCAGAGGGTCAACGAGCTCAGAAGCGCGGGACGTTGACCAAAGCCCAGGAAGCGTTCGCGTTCTGTGGCGGACCAATGTGTCCGCAAGCATTGCACGCCGACTGCTTGCGCTGGCTCGACGAGGTAGCGACAGCCATACCCACTAGTGTATTCAAGGTCCTTGATACGAGCGGTAACGAGCTTCAGGGGGTGCAGCTGCGCGTCGACGACGGGCCGAAGCAAAACCTCGATGGTCGGGCGTTTAGCTTTGACCCGGGAAGACACGAGCTGGTCTTCGAAGCGGATGGGTATCTCCCCGTCGAGCGTAGCTTCACGTTCTCCGAAGGGGAGAAGCTCGTCATGCGCCAGGTGCGCTTGCAGCCGAGCGCGCGCGGCTCTGCGACGGACTCTCGCGTGGATGTCGAATCACCCTCATCCGGGGCACGCGCCGAACGGCAGATGGCCCCAGCTTGGATAGCTGCTGGAGTCGGCGTTGTCGGGTTAGCGGGCTTTGCGACCTTTGCTCTTTCCGCCCGCGCCGATGACCGCGCTTTGGAGCGCTGCATTCCGGACTGTCGGGAGTCACAGGTTGATGAGGTAGAGCAGCAATATCTATGGGCCAACGTCTCACTCGGAGTGGGAGCAGCGGGGCTATTGGGCGCTGCAGCCTGGCTACTCTTTAGCCCCCACGACTCTGCCGCTCCGGGAACGACTAGGCTCGAGGAGGTGAGCCTAGTGTTCGGGCCGACACCTCGAATCATGGGGAGGTTCTGACGTGGCGCGTGTTCAATGTGGCTTGCTCGTCGCGCTGGGCCTAGGGGCGTGCCAACCGTTGCATGATTTAAACGCTGCGAGCGGCGGTGGCAGCGATGCCGATCAAACGAATACGTCAGGTGGCGCGGGGATTACCGTGGGTGCTGGCAGCGGGGTTACGCCCGGCGCTTCCGTTCCCGAGACGGCGGGGACCGCTCCGTCAGCGCTGAGCCCGGTACATTCCGGTGCCTCGAATGGCGGACCGACGTTTAGTGAGACCCAAAGTGACGCGGCGGTGTCCCCAACAGGGGGTTCCGCCATCGCGCCTTCCCCGAACGGCGGAGCTGGGGACGGCGGCTTTTACGGGGAGAGCGATCAAACTGGTGGCGACGCCGGCAGCGATACTGCAGAAAGCACCACCACAGCTGGCGAGCCCGACGTGACCGACACTTCGACGCCCGAGACCTCTGCCAACGTAGACGGTACGGCGGACAGCAGGAGCCGCGAGGATTCATCGACCGATAGCGACGGTAGCGACTTCACTCAAAACGACACTGGCTCCGAGCCGCCCGAGCTATCTGAGCTGCCGATCGATCTGCCGAACAATCCCGTTATGGAAGAGTTCACTGTTTCCACTGATGCGGAGTGGGAAGTGGACGGGCAGATGCTGCCCACGTTCGAGATTGTCACCCCTACCGCGAGCTACTGGTTCGTCAAATCGCTCGGTATGATCGTTTCGATGTCGGCGGTAAAGGCTTCAGACGCGCCGCAGTGGATCGCCTTCAGCAGCGGCTTTCGCCCGCTTCGAGGCCTGCCGAGTTTTGGCACGTTCGGCGGCGCGCCGGCCATGATGACCACCATGGACGAAGAGAGCAAAACTCCCCTGCATCTCCGACTCTACAGTGAATCCTCGACCGGGGATTGGCAGCTGGTGTACGACTTCTATCCCACGCACTTCACGTTGACGGTTAAGGCCATGCCGGCCCCCTATGGCATCGCATACCGCGGCGTGCCTGCAGGCGCACTCGACGCAACGGACACTTTCGTCCGCGCCGATGGCACCGCCCAAGGCGCGCTCGTGTCCGCCATTGCCGATCTAGACGGCCCGGCAGAGTGGGCGTACTTGAGTGATCCCACCGTCGGTCAATCCTTCTTCATGATCCAACACAGCGACGACCAACACGACGAGCGCTTTCAGGTCAGGGACAACGACTCGGCCCTGTTCTCCTTCGGCGATGGCAATCTCACCCAGTTGCCTCTGCGCTTTAGCTTCGGTCTCATCGCAAGCACCAATCACGCTACCGTGCGCGCGCGAGCAGAATTCATCATCGACGCCATCGAGGGAGCGAATTAAGCAGGCAAGAGCAGAGCATTCAGAATGGGACGGCGACGCCCGAAGGAGTGCCGCGGCGTTCCCTTTCGGAGGGATCGGCACCTTTCCCGCAAGGGGGGACATTCTGGACCCCCTTCTCCTGCCCGGAACTAAGGTATGATTCGGTCGTGCATGGTGCGATGAGTGTCGGCGTCCTGATCCACGCCATTTTTCGGCAAACGACCATACTGATAGCTCAGCTAGCGACGTCTCAAGGTCTTCGAGCCCCCTTGGCCCAGATCGCCGACCAGGTGTTCATCGATCTGGCGCGCGAACTCGAGCGCCAGGGGGTTAGCCGAAAAGTCAGTGCTGACATGTTCGGGTTGGGTCTGCGTACTTACCGGCGCAAGCTTCAGCGGCTCAACGAGAGCCGTACCGAACGCGGCCGTTCGCTTTGGGAAGTGGTGCTCGAGTTCATCAACGGGCAACATAGCGTCAGCCGCATGGACGTGCTCGCACGCTTTCCGGCTGACGACGAGGCTCAGGTGCGGGCGGTACTGCACGATTTGTGCGAGAGCGAGCTCATCTACTCGACAGGTAGCGGAGCGCGTGCGGCGTATCGAGCGGCCTCCCCCGAGGAGCTGTCCGCGCTGCATCGCGATCAGGGTCCCGAGGGAGAAGACGACCTGCTGCTTTCCCTGATGTATCGAGAGGGCGCCATGAAGGCGCAGGACGTTGCAAAGTTGGCGCAGCTCGATGCAGCCGTGATAGCCGAACGCTTAGCCCGCTTGCACGCGAGCGGTCGAGTGGAAGTGTGTGAGCTTGATGGCGAGGCACATTATCGTGCTCGCGCTCTGACCATTCCATTGGGTTCGTCGGCGGGCTGGGAAGCCGCAGTTTTCGATCACTACAAGGCGCTGGTGATGACCGTCTTGGCTCGCCTACGCGATACCCGGACTGCAAACCTGCAGGATGCTGTAGGGGGAAGCACCTACACCATCGATGTGTGGCAGGGACATCCCCTCGAGGACGAAGTGCGCAGCACGCTGAGTCGCATGCGCGCGTCACTGAGTGACTTGCGAAGCCGAGTAACGGAATTCAACGCGACGAACGAGCTTCCCGACAATCATACCCGCGCGGTGATCTACGTTGGCCAGTGCTTGATCGACGAAGGCAATAGCGATGTCGAGTAGGAACGGAAACTGGCTTCGCCATGTAAGCGGGTTGGTGCTGCTGGCTATTACCCAATGTCAGCCTGCGGCCTTCGAACCTGAAACCGGCGGCGAGACTCACTTCTTGACGGCTTGCGACGATAGTCCCGAAGCGTGCGGCACCGCCCTGGCTTGTGTCTGCAACGTGTGCACGCTGCCGTGCGATGAACAGGCGGCTTGTGCGACGTTTCCCAACGCGCGTTGCGTGCAACTCAACGAGACGACCTCGTGCCAGGAAGCACCTGCGGTTGGGCGTTGTGAACTCACCTGCGCCACCGACGTCGATTGCTCCGTACTCTCAGTACGACACTTCTGCGACGACGGCGTCTGTCGAGCCGAACCAGGCGAACTACAGCCCACACCCACGGACGCCTGTACTGACGGCGACCGCCTCATCGAACAGGTCAGCGCCAACGAAGTGGTGGTCCTCGGTGACGCATTCTTCGCGTCGACCCATGAAGTAACCGCGTTTCTGGAGGATCAGGCTCGAGGTGCTGGATTGTTGGAGCCGGGAGAGCGCTACCGCGACGAATCGACCGTGCTGCAGAATGCCCTTGCGCTATCCGGCAGAGGTCTTTCGGCTCAATATGCCCGAGCAACCGCTGAGGGTGACGTGCAGGTGGTGCTGATGAACGGCGGGGGAGCCGACGTGCTCCTCGGTTCGTGTGAGACTGTGGACGCCGAGTGCCCCGTCATCACAGAAGCCGTTCTCGCAGCTGAAGAGCTACTCGCTCAGATGGCCGAGGACGGCGTCGCGCGGCTGTTGTACGTCTTCTACCCCGACCCGGGGGATCCCGAGCTGCAAGCCAAGCTGGATGTCCTGAGGCCGGCACTGCAAAGCCTTTGCGAAGCCGGACCCACCGTTTGCGATTGGCTGGATCTTCGTCCGCGCTTCTCCGGCATGGAGGACGATTACCTGCAAGCCGCAGGGCTTACGTTGACCAGCGAAGGGGCTCGCGTGGCCGCCGAAGAGATGTGGGGGGCGATGCAAGGCTGGTGTACAGAAGCTATGTAGAAGGCTTGTCGCCGTCGTAGGTGCCCTCCACCGACCACACCCTTGCATAGGGAGAGCCCACTTGCTCCAGAGCTTCGCGTACGGTGGCGGCATCGGGTGCTTCATACAAGCAGATGGATCGGAGACCGTCCTTCGAACGCAGCATTTTCAGGTGCGTGATGCGCCGCAGTTCGAAGCACGGCCCCGCCCGGCGCTTCAGTGCCTCTACGAGTTCATCGGTCAAGGGTTGTTCGTACACACGTTCGACGACTACGAGTTCCACAAGCTATGCTCCAGTGCGGGGTGATAAGCCAAGTTCCTCGGCTCCGTTAGCCATCTGCGCGATCCATGTCCGAGCTTCGAACGACAGGGTGCCCGCGGCTTCGCGCTCCGCCAGTGCTTGCTCCGCCTTGGCATAAGCATCGTCATCCGCCATGGTCTGTGCTGCCATCATCAACTCACAACTGGCTATCGCCGCTTCACTGAACCCTTCTACCGCTTGTGCCGCGGAGAATGCCAGCTCCGCAAGTCGATGGGCGTTGGCACCGTGGCCTCGTTCGCGCTCCCAGCGCGCCCAGCGGTTACTGACCCAGGCCAAACGGCGCTTGTCGTCCAACCCCTGAAGTAGAGTTAGCGCTTCTCCGAGCGCAGGGCGCGCACCTTGTAGATCGTCGCCCGCGAAGGCCAACGCTGCTTGTGCCATCGGCGTTTCGCCACCCTCGCGCATGCGCGCCGCACAATCGTACAGGGCAAAGCTAGCATCTCGCAGCAAGAGACGTTCATCGGCGGCGTACTCGAGCTGCACCTGGATCTGCAAGGCTGCGGCTTCCAGTATTGTGTTTTGAGCGAGGCGAGCCAGGGTCCGGGCGTCGGTCACATCTCGTCTCGCGTCCTCGAGCCTGCCCGCATGCAGGTGAAGCATTCCGCGGGCGAGGGCGAGCTCTAGCGGTTCTGTTCCGCCTCTCACGCTGTGCGCCAGAGCCTCGGCCTCGTGCACGATGGTCTGTGCGCTCGGGAGCTGGCTTTCCATCAGCGCCAAACAAAGCGCCATGAACGAGCTAGTTCGCACCCGCTCGCTGGCATCACCGGTATGGCTGGCCTGCCAAGCTTGGCGAGCTAACCCATAGCCTTCGTGTCCGGCACCGGCCTCCCAGCGAACGTTGGCAGCAGCATGGAAAGCTAGGCGCGCTCGCTCCGGACGACCCGCCTCGAATGCCGCCAGTCCTAGGTCGGTGAGACGAGCTACGAAGTGAGCCGACTCCGCAGGACGTCGGATCCGAGCCAGCAACAGGCGAGCTTCAAGCTCTACCTCTGCCGCTGCGGTGGCTTCCAAATGCGGCACCAACATCAAGGCGTGGTCGGCAAGCCCCGCTGCTTCCCGCATGGCGCCCACCCTGGCCGAACCCAAAGCTCCTTGAACTAAGGCGCGAGCCGCAAGGTCCGGGCGATCAGCGAGGGTCGCGTGATGAACGATCAGTGACGAATACTTCGGATCCTGGAAGTCCCGGCTCAAGACTTCGGCCACCGTGCAATGCATGGCCGCTCGCCGCACCGGGGAAATGGCATCGTAGACGATGCGATGAAGTAAGGCGTGCGCCATCGTCACGGGTGCGTCGCTCGACGCACCCTCGAACCGCAGCAGCGTGTAGCGGATCGCCGTTTCCAAGGATCCCACGAAGTCGCTCACGTCGCGCGCACTGATAGCTTGCAGGACCGACTTGGGCCCGCGTTGGAGCACTGCAGCCCAACGTACGAGAGACGCGGCAGGCTCAGGTAGGCTCGCCACTCGCGCTAGCACCAAGTCAGCAAGCGTACGCGGCACTTGGCTCGACGCGTCCTTGGCGCGCAATAGCTCGAGAGCGATCAGCGGATTACCAGCACTCGCCTCGAGCAACGGGGTAAGGGAAGCCGAGGGGGTTTCGCTGCGCACCAGCGCTTGTAGCGCGCTTGCATCCAATGGCTGCAAGTAAATCTCTTCCACCGCTTGCCGGCGGCGCAACGCGAGCAACGTGCGTGACAGTTCTATGTTGTCCTCGAACTCAGCAGGTCGACAGGCAATGATGGTCATCAATGGTGAACGCACTGCCGTGCGTACCACGTAGTGCAAAAGCTCGCTCGACGACACGTCACACAAATGGGCATCGTCCAACAGCAACAGGCCCAGCCCGCTTTGCTCCGCGTCGCGGCGGATGAGGCGCGCCAGGCGTTCGAACAACTGTTCCCGGTCGGGAGCCGTGGATTCGTCGTCGGGCGCACCGAGCTCGGCAAGGGCTGCACGAGAGGCGTCGAGAAACGGAGCAAGTGGACGATTGCGTTCGGCCTCGTGGAAGGTGGCTTCGAGTACACTTGGAGCAGCCGGTGCTTGACGATACAGCAACTCTTGAAGCAGCCGCGTCTTTCCCATTCCCGGCTCGCCGATGACGAGCACGACGCGGACGCAGCGTTGAAGGCGCGCCTCGTCCGCGATCAAGCACAACCGAGAGATCTCCCGGTCCCGCCCCACCAACGGTTTGACAGGTGGCTCGGGAGCGCGGGGAGTGGGAGCAGGGATGTGGGGAACGGCGCGCGAAGAAGGGGGCAAGGCTTCTTCTCGACCCAAGGCTGCGGCAAGCTTTCGGGTCCAGCGTTGCGCGTGTTGATCTCCAGATCTCGCCAGCCAGGCTCTCGCATGCACCAGGGCCCGCTCGGGTTCATCGGCGAGACGTTCCACCAGCACGCGACGTAACTTGGAGTGCAACGAACGAGCTTCCGCGCGTTCGGCTTCGAGCCACGCTTCGAAAGCGTCGAAGTCCGCCAGAAATAGGCCTTCGAGTAATTCACCGCGGCACAGGTCAGCGAGCCCTTCGAGCTCCGCAGTCGGTTGATTCTCGAAGCCGACGCGGGCGGCCTTTCGCAACACGTTCACGTCCAGGGCTTCTGCACCGAGCCTCACCTGAACGTGAGAACGAGTGGCGACGAGCGCCGACGGAGTAGCTAGCTCGAGTGTTTTGCGTAGCTTGGACAAGCTCCAACGTAGCGCCGCGCGGCGATCGTCGGCCACATCCCAGAACAGTTCGCTCAGGTGTTCGCGTCGATGTTCACGTCCAGTTATCGCCAGGTACGCCAGCAGGGCGCGTGCCTTGCGCGAGCGAGGTAGGGCCTGCGCCGCCCCGTCCACTTTGACGACGAGCTCGCCCAGAACCGCGATCTCGACCTGTAATGACCGGCTTTCAGTAGGCATCGGGGTGTCGTTCTGTCGCGGCGCGCGTGCCGGGGGAAGGGCCGCGTTGGGTTCCAACGGCAATTACAACGTTCGGCACGTCGCGAGTGACCACGGAGCGCTCCTAGATTCCTCTCACCGCCGCCTGGGGCGCAACCCATTGGAGATTGACATGAAAAACAACTACGCCAGCGCGCTCAGCGCGTCCGAGAGAGTAGCGTGGAAACTGGACGACGTCTTCAACCAAGACGCAGTCCTCGACTTCAGCCAACCGTTTCTACCGGAGACTCTGGTCAACAGTGCTCCGCTCACCTGGCTTTCCGCAACCGAGCGGCGCACGCTCAACCAGATCCGTGCACATGGTTACTTATCCATCTTCGGTCTGGTCGAAGAATTCATCTTGCCGTTCGTGATGCAGCGCTTGCAAGCCCGTGCCAGCGCCGAGATGCCGGAGCGGCGCGCGCTGTTGGGGTTCGCTGCGGAGGAAGCCAAGCACATTGAACTGTTTCAGCGTTTCAAAACCGTGTTTCGCAAGGGTTTTGGCCACGCGTGCGACGTCATGGGCCCAGCCAGCGACATCCAAGCGCATGTGCTCGCCCATAGTGAACTCAGTGTGGGGCTGCTCGTCCTGCACATCGAATGGATGACGCAGTGGCACTACGTCGAGATGGTTCGGGACGACGGCGAGCTCGAGCCCAACTTCCGACGCTTGCTCCACGAACACTGGAAGGAAGAGTCCCAGCACGCTAGGATCGACGGCTTCATCGTCGAGGCACTCGCGGAAGCTGCCACGGAGCAAGAGCGTGAACGCGCCTTTCGCGAATACCTGTCCCTGTTGGCGTTCCTCGACGCGGGGTTGAAGCAACAGGTAGTCTTTGACAGAAGTGCTTTCGAACGCGCGACCCGCCGAGCGTTGTCCGACGCGGAAGCGGCACAGTTCATGCGGGTTCAGCAGCAAGCGCAGCGCCGTACATACTTGGGGTCGGGAGTGAACCATCCTCAGTTGCGCGCGACGGTCGAACGCATTTACCCGCAGGGCGCACGCGCTCTACGCGAAAGCTCGGAGTTGTATGGATGACTGGAATCGAATGATCACCACCGTAAACGTATCTCAGCAAAAGGAAGAACAGGAAAATCATGACCGCTACTGCAACCACGACCGCTACTGCACACACACCAACTACGCTCAATGGCCTGCCAATCGCAGAGCTTGGAGCGATCCCTGCGGCACTCGCGGATGCGCCGGAACAAGGCATTTTGAGTTTCGAAACGCGCACGACCTGGTTGGGGGGAGCACGCAGCCGCTCCGAAGTAGAAGCTTGTGAGGTCGCTGGCGAACGCATCCTGCGCCGCCACAGCATCGAAGCCGACGAGCCTGTGCAAATCTTCGGCACGGACACGGCGCCCAATCCTCAAGAGCTTTTCTTGTCCGCCATCGGCGCTTGCCTCACCGCGATGTATGCCGTTCACGCGACGATAATGGGCATCGAACTACGCTCGTTAGAAGTAGAACTTCGGGGTACGCTCGACATCCGCGGCTCCTTGGACCTAGCACCAGTGCCACAGGGATTCCCGGAAGTATCGTGCCGCGTCCACGTTCAGGCCGACGCCGATCCGAAACAGCTTCAGGCTTTACACGAACAAGTCCTGAAGACGTCCCCCAACTATTACCATCTGACGTCAGCCATCCCGGCCGGCGTGCAGTTGGTGATCCGCGGCTGAGGGGTGGGCCCTACGATGAGACACTCAACTGGTGTCTCATCGTGGGGCTTCAGTGCGGCGCGCCGCGTCGTGAAGAATCTTTAATTGTTACGCGGAGCTGCTGCGCTACCGCCAGATCCAGATCGGCCATCACTGTAGTCATTGTTTCGCCGGCGCCGGCCGCACTTGCGTTGCGCCCGGCTGCAGGATAATGCGCCCTCATGCTGAGAAGTTCCGCGTGGACCATCGGGTTGGTGGTTTGCATTTCGTCCTGCCGCTCTGACCGCCCAGAGTTCAAAAATTTCGACAATCGCCCCGCCGACGCGGGCGAGAGCACCACGAGTTCAGGATCGGAAGACCCAACTCTAACTGACGAGGGGTCAGATGCGATCGCTCCTGGAGCCGTCAATCCCACTGAGCCTGGACAGAACTCAGAGCCCACCGATGAGGACGCCTCGGACGACCTCACTGACGGGTCCAACACCGACTCTGAACCTACCGATGATTCGGGGCCCGAGGGTGATTGTAAGCCAGGTAGTGTCAGGCCGTGCGCCGCGGGCGGTGCTCTCGGCAATTGCGCGGGAGGAGAACAGCTGTGTCAAGAGGACGCCAAGTGGGGAGCGTGCTCGGTGGAACCCCAGCAAGCCGACGACTGTACGAAGCCCGGCGACGACGCGGACTGTGACGGAACCCCCAACTCCGGCTGTGACTGTACAGACGGCGACGAGCAGGCGTGCGGTCCTACGCAAACCATCGGACGCTGCGAGCCAGGCAAGAGTGTTTGCGCGGACGGTGCATATCGAGCCTGCGAAGGGGCGGTCGAAGCCATTGCTCGAGACTGTTCATCCACGGAGGACAACGACTGCGATGGTGTTGCTGACGATACCCTCGACGGCGTCTGCCAGTGTAAGCCCGGAGACGTTCGCGCGTGCGATCAGCATCCCGGACTGGACGGCAAGGGGCAATGTCAGGCAGGAAGCCAAACCTGTGTAGCTGAAGAAGGCGGCTCGTCGAGCGCTTGGAGCGAGTGCACAGGCGCCGTCGGCCCAGAGTTGCAGGACTCGTGCGACGGCGTGGATGACTCCAACTGCAACGGCGTACCGAACGAAGGTTGCTCTTGTACCAGCGACGCCGACTGCGACGATTCCGTAGCCTGCACTGAGGATGCCTGTGAGGATGGCGCCTGCAAGAACGCTGTGGCGTCCGGGTTCTGTCGCATCGATGGTCAATGCGTCGAGCACAACATGCAAGACTCATCCAACCCATGCCGCTATTGCGACGCGACCCTCAATCAGACGGCGTGGTCCAATTCCGCGCCCGGAACCAGCTGCGACGACGGCGTGTGGTGCAACGGCACGGATAGCTGCAACGGCGCAGGCGAGTGCCGTCAGCACCAGTTCGCCACCAACCGCTGTGCGGAGCAAAGCGGTCCATGCGTGCTCGACACCTGCGATGAGGCAAACAAAACGTGTTTCAGGGGTACCAACTTCGTCTGCGATCAGGGCAAGACGGAAAAGGAATGCGTGAGCGCTCCCAACACGTGCGGCAGCGACGTGCGATCATTTTCCGAGCAGCGACACTGCGACGGCAAGAGCGCCCAATGTCTCGGGGAGTACAAGACCGTTTACGGTTCAACTCAAGATTGCGGCGCCGGCTACTGCGACGGATCTAACTTCACTTGCAAGCAGCTCGGCTGCGGCGACACCTGGTGCAACGACGGCCTGTGCTGGACGTTGGACGAGCCTGACATCATGAACCTCGAAGATGCTACAGCCTACTGCGACGGCTTGGGGAGACATGGCGCAAAGTGGCGTTTACCGAGTATCAACGAGTGGCTCGAGGTTTCCCGAGGGTGCAACAATGGGACAGGCTACGCCGTCAACGACGTCAACTTCGCGTCCACGTGTCGAACCGTCCCCTGTGAGAACAGTTGCCCTCTTCTGGAAGGTCCCAACCCCTATGGCTGCTACTGGCCGACGGAATTTGGAGATTGCCACGGAATCGCTGGCAACTACAGTGCCGGGCGCTATTGGTCCAGTAGCGATCGTCTTTGGTCCTCAGTAGCAGGCGCAGATGCTGTGATGCTAAGCAGCCTTGAGAGTCTCTACGTGCGCTGCCTGACGCCAGAGTCAGGTCCTTGATGGCCTGGGCCTCATCCAAGTCTTTCACCTGACCGCGGTGCGGAATCGCTGTAGCCTTACGACTACTTCTTGCTATCGAGCAACGTATGAATCGTCAGCTGATGGCGCGCGTGTGCAGGGGCGGTCGACACCGCCCGCGGCTTCTGCGAGTCTCGCGTGGCGATTGACCTTGCCACTAAGGTCGCGACCCGTTGCTGTCTCATCGCGATTCGGCCGCTCGTTACGGTGAAACGTAGATAAAGGTTTACGTTTCCTAGACACTCTCATGCCGGTAGCCTTGCGTTGTTCTTGTTTGAGGGGTAGAGCTGATTCATGGTTAGAGCTACTATCGTTGTTTTGGGTTCATTTGTGCATGTGTTATCTTGTGGCGGAGATCGTGTTCAGTCCATGGAGGGCGCTGGACGACGAGGCGCGGATAACGATGCTGAGCCAGTAGTGGTAGTGCATGCCTCCGACTCTGGAGTCCAACCATCAGTTGGAAGTAGTCTCGACTCTGGCGATGGCGGCCAAGCCACTTCCAACGAAGCGGGCACCGCGAAGTTAAAACTCGACGGTGGGTGTGGGGTAGGTAAGCATCAGCCATGCGAGACTGAAGGGGATTCACCAGAAAGCGCTAAGGGTGAAATTACGTTCGGCGACGCTGCTGTGGGAGTATTACATGTTCATCCAGAGGGCGAAGGTGGTGCTAAGATGACCGACGATGCAGGC
>CAZNZA010000079.1:22018-27163 GCA_964577325.1 uncultured Polyangiaceae bacterium | reverse complement strand
GGCGCTACACGACAGCGAGCGGATCTCGGTCGCGGGTGCTGATGTTTATGGTGAGATCCGGACAGCGACGCATGATCGCTGCCTGTAGTAAGGGCAGATACCCGCGCTCGCTGTTGGTGTGCTCGGTCAGGATCACACTCGTCCCTTTTGCTTTGCTGGCCAGTACATCGTGGTGACGCATCTCTCCGGTCACGTACAGGTCCGCGTCGTCTCGCATGACGACAGAGCCACCGGATCCGGCGCACACGGCTACACGGGTAACGGGAGCGTGTTCATGAATGGCCGCACGGCTCAACCTCAGGTGCGATAGGCCCAAGTATTGTTTCAATAGGACGACCGTTTCATCGAGCGTGAGCTCCTCTTTGAGCAGCACCGTTCGGCCTTGACCTACAGGCTGACCACCGAAGAGGGTGTCCGAGTGCGGCCCCGGACAAGGCACGATGGCGCGCGTGCTTGCGGCGGGGAAGGCGGCTGCTAGCCAATCATTGATACCTCCCGGTGCGGCGTCTAAGGCTGTATGGGGGCTGTACGTGGTTATGTTGTGAGTTAACAATCCGGTGACGATGCGCCCTACCGTCTCACTCGCCACTATTCGCTGCAGGCCACTGAAGATGGGGGGGTGATACGCCACGATGACGTCAGTAGCGCTTTGGATCGCTTCCTCCAGTACTTCCTCAGTCAAGTCTATGGTCAGCAACACGCGCTGGACGTCGAGCGGCCCGCTCTCGATCAATACGCCTACGTTGTCCCACGATTCAGCGAGTTCCAACGGAGCGATGGCCTGGAGTGCGGCAAAGAGCGTTTCGGAGCGCATGGCCGCTTTTAGCATCTCCAGCTGCGGTTTGGGCTAGAGGCCGGGTGTCGTGCACGGGAATTGTGGGGAATTCGTGGCGGCCCGAGCCGAGCTTAGGGGCGCTCCGCAGAACCGCTTGTCAATCTCCCGACATTTCGTCAAAAAGCGGCCACTTTTTACCGCGCGGGCGAGAAGAGCGTGTTGCTCGACTCGCGCTCACAGTGCAGCTGCGGCGCGGCAGAACAGACTACAGAGGAAATGGCATGCGACGTGTTGTGGTGACGGGGCTTGGCTGCGTGAGTCCGACAGGTTTGGACGTGGAATCGACGTGGAGCAACCTTCTAGCCGGAAAAAGCGGGATCGCACCCATAGACACCTTTGACGCTTCCCGCCATGCCTCGCGCATCGCTGGCTTGTGCCGTGGCTTCGATGCCCAGAAGTACATCGAAAAGAAGCGGCTGCGGGAGGGAGACCGCTTCATCCATCTGGCGATCGCGGCCAGCCAGATGGCCATCGACATGAGCGGTTTCGAACCCAACGAGGAGCAGCGTGAGCGGGTGGGGACGCTCATTGGTGTCGGCATGGGGGGGCTCGATCTACTGGAAAAGAACCACCAGACGCTCTTGACGCGAGGTCCGAGCAAGGTCTCGCCCTACTTCATGCCCGCCATGTTGGCGAACTTGGCTCCCGGCCAAGTTTCGATGCGCTTCAACTTCAAGGGACCCAATTACACCCATACCAGTGCCTGTGCTTCCGGTGCCCATGCCATCGCAGATGGGGCGCGTCTAATACGGGCGGGCGAGATTGACGCAGCGATATGCGGCGGCGCTGAGTCGGCGGTGACACCATTGGGCGTGTCCGGGTTCACAGCAATGCGCGCACTATCCACGCGCAACGATGAACCCGAGCGCGCGAGTCGACCTTTCGATGCAGGCCGGGACGGCTTCGTGATCGCAGAAGGCGTGGGTCTGTTGTTACTGGAGGAGATGGAGGCGGCAAAGAAACGCGGCGCGCGTATTCTTGCAGAGTTTTTGGGCGCAGGCTCGAGCTCGGACGCCTACCACCTGACCAAGCCGGCTCCGCAAGGAGATGGGGCGAGGCGCGCGATGGAACTTGCACTTCGCAACGCGAAGGTGAGCCCCGAACAGGTTGATTACGTCAACGCCCATGGCACATCCACACCGTTCGGCGACTCCCAGGAATGTATGGCCATACGACGTGCAATCGGCACGCCGTGGGTCTCGAGCACGAAGAGCATGACGGGTCACCTGCTCGGAGCCGCTGGGGGCCTGGAGGCTGTCATTTCGGTGTTGGCCTTACGTGACGGACGTGTGCCTCCGACCATCAATCTGGATGACCCCGATCCGGAGATTGCGGAGCTGGGACTGGATCTCGTGCCACACACGGCGCGAGAGAAAGCGCTTCGTATCGTGGTCTCCAATTCCTTTGGTTTCGGAGGCACCAACTGCGCGCTCGTGTTCGGTCGCATTTGAGGTCCACACGCACGCGACGCGCCGCCGACGAAACAGCACGGGTAGTGTCGTCAGACATCGTGGGAGCACTCGAAACGGAAAGTGACGCCGAACTGCGACAGCGTCACGGTGATGAACTGCCAGCGCTGATCCTGGCGGCCTTGAGAGCGGGCAGCTTCTCTTCATTCGAACGTGGCTTCGAACTCGCCGCGCGCTGCTGTACACCAGCAACGGTGTCCGAAGCCGTGGCTTGGGCAGAGCGCTACATTGCAAGCGGACGCGGGGTGCCGGACGCCGTACCGTGGTGGGATGTGGCAACCCGGCAATGGCTGGTGAAGCTTGCAGCCGTGGCACCTGCTGCAGTGCGAGATTGCAGCGCTAGTCTGCCGCGCCCATACCAGCGCTTGGCGGAGTTCTGTCTTGCGCTCGTCGAGAAACGACCTCTGCCCGATGACATCGGTGAAGCGGTGGCCCGCCATTTCTTGAACGCCGGACCTGGAGCGTTTGCCTATGAGGGGTTGGTGGAGCTTCGGGAAGTGGCTGTTCATGCACAACGACTTCTGGAGCGAAGCGCGTTTCCGATACTGCGTCGGGACCGTCTAGAGGCGCTGCTGCCTTGTGCCAGTGACGCCCTCGCCCTCGAACTTGCCGTCAACTACTGCGGTCAAGACTTTAGGAGTTTCGGTCATGCGCTGCTTGCTGAGCGTCCCGCCGTCAGCGTGACCATGCTGGAAAGTCGAGCAGCGCGTGAGTGTACTTCAGAAGGGAAGATCGTTTTAAGCTTACAGTACGCGCTGCGCATCGGAAAGCGGTCGAGCGAGCTGCCGTCTTGGGCTTCCGCAGCGCTGCTATTGGATTTGTGTTCGGGAAGTTCCGAAGACGTACCAGAGACGCTTGCGGCGCTTCTGGCGATGGAAGCGTCGCAAGCGCGAGCTTTGGTAACTCGAGCCCTTCAAGAGCAGCGCGCCGTGCTCATGGTTCCAGCGCTGGCCGACGATGAATTGCTGCAGCAGTTCATGGCGCGCATCGAGGAAGGAGGGGTGGATCGGCAGACAGCCGTCGCCGCTTTGAAGCGGTGCGGGGCCGAGGCTTTGGACGCCTTGCTGAACTTGACCAGCGTCAAACGACCTTCGGCAAGCTTGGCGTTGGTAGTGGCCGAGGCGTTGGGTGAGTTGCTGAAAGAGAACAATGGTGTGGATGCGGCGCGCCGTGAGCGCGGAGCAGCGTTGCTCGTCCCCTGGCTCGCCCATTCTTCGAAGGCCGTCACTCTCGCCGTGCGTCGCACCTTGGAGCAACTGGGGGATGCCGCGACGGCGTCACTCGAAGTGGGCTTGTCGCATGAGCGCAAGGCGGTGCGAACCGAGAGCTCCCGCATGCTGGAGAGAGTGAAGGCGCACGCGCCCGCCATGGCGACGCCTCTAGATGCGGTGCGGGAGCGTGCCCTGGAGTGCGGGGAGGCAGGCGCTCAGTTTTTGAATCGCTGCCAAGAGCTCGTACAGGACGCGGAACGTTGGCCGTTCGTGCTGCTTCCGCAGATACGCGTCCACGGCGCCTTGTGTTTGGAATGGCTACGACCGTGGTTTACTCAACACGTTCAGCACGGCGACGTGCGCTTGTGGTGCTACGTCGTGGAACAACTGACGGACGACGAGGAAGCTGCCTGGGTCGCCGTCGATACGTTCGCTGGCATGACCAAGCTGCCGACGAGCTTGTGGGCGCGGCCACGCCGCGCGCTCAACAAGCTGGGAGCAAGCTTAGCCAAGCCGGTGGCCTTCGTGCTGGCTCAGGGGCAAACGCTTTACCGCGAACCGCTGTATCGGCTGCTCGCTGAACACGAGGACCACGCACCCCCATCCCTGCTCTTGCTGGGATTATCCGACGAAGCAAAAGCCATTCGCAGTCACGCCGTCGATGCCCTGAGCCGACTGTCTCCCAGCACCACGAGTCAGAGCAAGCCCCTGCTCGGGGAGGTGCTCGCGCTGTTGAGTTCGGAGAACGCCGGCACGCGTATGGCCGTCGCCGAGCTGCTCGCAGTATGGGGAGAGCCCGCGGCTCGCCAGGTTCTCAGCGAAGTCTACGAGACAGAGCGGCGGGCCGCGGTACGTGTATATCTAGAAGAAGCCTTGGTGGCGGTGGGCGCCTTCCACGTGTTGCTGCCCGATGCCAAGCCGGGCACGGCTGTTTGCTCTGCGGCCGTGACACACTTTTTGGAAGCGCGAGCAGGGCAGGCAAAGCTCCCGCGCTTTCTCCTGCTGAGTCCTCCGCCAAACCTGCGCTTCAAGGACGGTAGTTCCTTGAGTGAAGCCGCCCAATTGGGACTGCTCGCGTTGACCGCGCAGTTGGACGCCACCCTCAAGGGCAGGTTGCTGCGCTATCTGGCCGCGGGTTTGCAACCCGATAGTTTGGCGTGCTGGTCTCGGCATGTTTACGAGCGGTGGCTACGCTCCAAGGACATCAAGTTCAAGTGGGCCCTGTATCAACTGTGGCTGTTTGCCGACGAGACGTTGATTCAGGAAGTGGGCGCCGAAGTGGGCAAACTGCGGGGCGGCGAGCACGCCACCATCTCCTGTTATTTGCGCGTGCTGCAGTGGCGCGCATCCCAAACCGCCCTCGATTGGTTGGTCCATTGGGGAAACGCCTTGCCTTCGCGCGGGCTACGAGAGCTTGCCAGGACTCTGCTGGCCCGCGTTGCGCGAAGGGCCGGAGTAGAAGTCGGAAGTATGACCGAGGCAGCGGACGTCTGGATTGCCGCTCGCACTTTCGAGCGGGAGGCGAGCACGGCACCGTCGGACGCCAGGGCACAGGAGCGCTGGATCCGGCACCTCGACTACTGCTTGCTCTGCGAAAGAGTGTGGTCGGCGGATGAATGGCAGAGCGTCG
>CAZNZA010000079.1:7625-21918 GCA_964577325.1 uncultured Polyangiaceae bacterium | reverse complement strand
GACTACTGCTTGCTCTGCGAAAGAGTGTGGTCGGCGGATGAATGGCAGAGCGTCGTGCGCGAGCGACCGGAACTATGGCGGGGACTGCTCTGGATCACTCACGAGCAGCCTTTGAGTACACCCCACTGCGTCATGTTCGACGGACAGCAACTGGTGCAGCAATCCGGCGCCGTGACAAGCCTGCAGGACAGCCAGGTTCTACGTCTGGCTCATCCCCTGGACTTCGACAGCGAAGAGGGGCAGCGTTGGGCGAGCCTTTTGGCAAATCGTTGCGGCCCCGGCGCCGTCGATCAGGTGAATCGGCCCGTCTTCATCTATGGTGGTGAGCTGGATTTGACGCTCGCAGAGCTGAACACCGATAGCGAACGATTCGATGCTTGGCTGAGGAAGCACCGTTGGTTTCACGGAGAGCCACTGGACCACGGCATCGTCTATTCCAATAGTTTGCGGGTTGCAGCCCAACGTCTGGTACTGCGACTGGAGCATACGGGTTACACGATTGGTCGGCGCGACGGGATCGACGCCATCGAAGTGCGCGCACTAGAGGCGTTCGATCTCAGCGGGGCGGGGGTCGACCTGGCTGATGTTCCGGCTCGTACCTATAGCGAACTGTGCCTGTCGCTCAGTCATCTCAGGCCGCCGTCTGACTGAAGCCAGTGACGCTTTTCGTGGCGACGACGACCTGGGGCTGAGTCGGGTTCAGAATGTAAATTTGCCGGATGTGCCGAGGTCTTTGAAAGCTTCTACCAAGCGTGAAGCCATTCCTTTTTCTCCCAGGTGGATCCATGAGCGCGGATCGATGTACTTCTTGTTGGGAGCGTCAGGTCCTTCGGGATTGCCGAGCTGGGACTTGAGGTAGGCGTCCTTGGCGTCCATGTACTGCTTGATTGGCTGGGTGAAAGCCCACTGGGTGTCGGTATCGATGTTCATCTTTACCACGCCGTAGCCAACCGCCTCCGCGATCTCCTCTTTGGTGGAGCCGGAACCACCGTGGAAGACGAAGTTGACCGGCTTGGGTCCTGTCTTGCGATCCGCCTGGATACGTTCCTGGCTGTTGTGCAGGATCTTCGGCGTGAGCTTGACGTTCCCTGGCTTGTACACACCGTGGGTATTGCCGAATGAGGCCGCCACGGTGAACGCGCCGATGGGATTGAGTTTGTCGTACGCCGCCAGTACCTCCGACGGCTGGGTGTACAGCTTCGAGTTGTCGATGCTGGAGTTGTCTACGCCATCTTCCTCACCACCTGTGACACCCAGTTCGATTTCGAGCAGCATGTCCAGGCGAGCCATGCGCGAGAGATAGCGGGCGGAGATCTCCAGGTTCTCTTCCAAGGGCTCCTCGGAAAGATCGAGCATGTGGGAGCTGAACAGCGGTTGTTTCGTTTGCTCGTAGAACTGCTCGCCTGCGGCAAGCAAGCCGTCGATCCAGGGGAGAAGCTTCTTAGCGGCATGATCGGTGTGCACGATCACCGGCACGCCATGAGCCTCCGCCATGCTGCGCACGAAGTGAGCGCCCGCGATGCCGCCGGCGATACAGGCTTTTTGATCCGTGTTGTCAAGCGTCTTACCGGCGAAGAACTGTGAGCCTCCGTGAGAAAGCTGAACAACTATTGGTGCCTTTGCTTCGCGGGCGGCCATGAGTGCGGCAACGGCACTGTGAGAACCTATGACGTTGACGGCTGGCAGCGCGCACTTGGCTTCGCGACAGTAGTCGAACAGTTCGATGAGGGCATTGCCCGTGACAATTCCTGGCTTCAGTTTCATGGCTTTTCTCGTCGATGTGTGGGTTTGGCAGAAGTCACACGAGCTGTCGTGACCCGGCTCTTGTCGAACCAAGCTCTTGGCCTGTGGCTGCCGCCGCGTCGATTAACACGGGTAATGTCACGGCAGAGCGCATAATTGCGACAAAACCTGCGAGCGGGAAGGCCAGCGTCCAGAGTTGATGGCAGGGTCGAGCCCATGCGGCCAGTAGGCCGGTGCGGCAGTCGCCGAGGGCGCGTGATGAGCGGTTGTCTAGCGCTTTCCCGAAACCAGCGCGGGCGGAACGAGTGTCGTGGAGCCATCCGTGGCGATGAAGGTTTCTAACCATTCGAGCCGCGGACGGATGCGGCTACGTACGGTGCGATGGGGCGTACGCCGAGCTTCGGTTTCCCACGACCATAGGTTGGCAGGGCCCGCGTTACCGGCAATGGCGATAGGAATGCCCGTGAGAGGATCGGTTTCGTAAATGAAGAAGGTGTGCGTGTGTTCTTCCACCGGGTCCCAAGGGGTCAGACCCCGGATCACGATGATATCGCCGGCTTCGAACTCGCGAGCGTTGCGTTCCAGCCAGCGGAAAAAGCGGTCTTTGTAGCCAAGCTCGATGCGTTCTGATTCCGCAAAGCCGCGCACTTCGAAAAGGTCGTTTCGTTCCCGCGCCAATCGGAGGAAGTAGGACGTTTGACGCAGTAGCGAGCGATTGAACTCACTCATGTCCAAGCCGCCGACGGTCCGCTCACGGATACCATCCGAGCGCGGCCGCCACCATGAACCGGAAGCCCTTTCGAATACATCGACCATGAAGTCGATGCACACTTGGGGGATGCGAGGACGCCCCGCAGAATCGAACACGTAGTACCTGTCGTCGTTGTAGGTGAATGACGTGCGCCCAGTACGATAGGCGTTAATCCATTCGTTCCGGAGCTTCCCGTCTTCCTGCCCGATCTCGGTCTTTGGCTCATCGAAGGGCAAGGCCTCGTCGATCATGTCGCGCATCGCCTGCCTCAACGCCGACACGGCTTGCGCTTTGCGCCCCAAGCGCTCGCGCACGACGGCAAGCTCGTCCGCAATGGCAGGCGGGACTGCCTCGGTCTCTAGGTGCAGCAGTGTGCCTTCACTGCGCAATAGAGTCGGGATCCAGTGCGGGCCGTAGCGCAGATCAGCGATGATGTTTGCTGCGTTCACATGGCGAATCCGGGCTTGCTCGAAGAATAGGCGCGCCCGCAAGTCGCGAAAGTCGCGGTGTAGAGGCTGCCCTGCGGGTGGTTCCGAGCTCAGCCTGTCGAGGTGCAGAAGCCGGACTCGATCCCCCTTCTCAGGCCCATCCAAGTAAACGTAGCCGTCGCTGCCACGTTCTGCCTGCATCAGCGCCGAGCCGCGCTGGATCCACAACTTTTGCGTGTCGAAAAGATCCGTGGGGCGGACTTGGCTGACGAGGGCAAACGCCAGGTTCGGATCGTGACTGTAGAAGTAGCCGTTCAGTAGCAGCACCTCTCGCGCCAGGTCTGTCCTCTGGCTGACGGCAGCGCGCAATTCGCGAACGGCTCGCCAGGCGAAGTCCGTGCGCTCCAGATGCTCCCGCAACGTCTTCGCTTCCGGCGTCACGTCGTCTGCCTGACGCGGGGTACTGACAAAGAACACGGGTTCCGATTTGGCCCGTGCCACGATCGCCGCACGCTTACTTTCGAACTCCTCAGCGCCTTTACCACCGCCGCTTTGCTCAATCCGTTCGATGGCGGCCGACGCTCGGTCGAACGCCTCTTGCAAGGCGCGCAGACGCGTTTCCGTGGCTTCGTTGCCGGTCGCTTGCGTCGAGGCGTCCGGAGTAGGAGTCATCGACGTTGCTTGCTGAGTCGCTTCCGCTACCCACGGAGCTTCGTTCGGGACAGGATCGGCACTGCGATCGGTGCATCCGCCGAGAATGGCCGCCAGCGCTGCCCCTAGCAGGGTCGATGTGCGCCACCGATGTGATGGCCTAGGCTGGGAGTGGCGTGCGCCTAGCGCCGTACATTGCGCAGGTGTACGTCCGCCTGAGCAAGCTCCAAATCTGCGTCCACCATCATGCGTGCCAGCTGTTCGAAACCCACTTTTGGGGTCCAGCCGAGGATGCGCTTCGCTTTGCTGGCATCGCCAAGAAGTTCGTCCACTTCGGCGGGCCGATAGTAGCGCGGGTCGATTTCCACGTGATCCTGCCACTTGATACTGACTTGGTCGAAGGCGATGTCGAGGAACTCTCGAACGGAGTGCATTTCTCCCGTCGCAATGACGTAATCGTCCGGCTCGTCCTGCTGCAGCATGAGCCACATCGCTTCGACGTAATCTCCAGCGTAGCCCCAGTCACGCTTCGCGTCCAGGTTACCCAGGTACAGTTTGTCTTGCAGACCTAGTTTGATGCGTGCCGCCGCCCGCGTGATTTTGCGGGTTACGAACGTCTCTCCGCGACGCGGAGACTCATGGTTGAACAGAATGCCGTTACTCGCATGCAAGCCGTAGCTCTCGCGGTAGTTGACTGTCATCCAATGGGCGCACACCTTGGCCGCTGCATACGGGCTCCGAGGATAAAACGGCGTTTGCTCCGTTTGCGGCACCTCTTGAACCTTCCCGTACATCTCCGAGGAGGACGCCTGATAGAAGCGAGCCCCTAGACCCGTGTCCCTCAGCGCGTCAAGTACACGCAGGGCTCCCAGCGCGACGACATCGGCCGTGTATTCGGGATTGTCGAACGAGACCCGGACGTGGCTTTGCGCAGCCAAGTTGTAGATCTCGTGCGGTCGCACGCTCTCCAAGGTACGGCTGATCACGGACGAATCCGTGAGATCCCCGTAAACCAGGCGCAGGCGAGTGTCTCGTTCGTGAAGGTCTTGGTAGATGTGGTCGATGCGGCCCGTGTTGAAGCTGCTGGCTCGGCGCACCAGCCCGTACACGATGTACCCCTTAGCAAGCAGCAGCTCCGTGAGGTAGGAACCGTCTTGACCCGTAATGCCCGTGATGAGGGCGACCTTTGGCTCGGTGGCGTTGTGACTCACAACCCACCCTCGTGGCACACTCCGTACCCTGACCTCAAGTGTCGTGGTTGCGGGTCCGCGCTCTGCCGGCTAATGGGCTCGCACCGGTGTCGCATCGCCCCCCATGGGAAGTGCCTTCTCCCATTCTGGTTTACGGCCGGGGTCGCTTCGCTCTCCGAGGTCCACTTCGTAACGAAAGATCTGGGCCACCATACTTTTTGCCTGAACCAACGACGGATCGCCGGCTTCTACGCGCGAGCCGACCGCGTACACCGTGACGTGCTCGCTGCCGTCGTCCCTCACCAGGGCGCGGGCGTTGCACTCGCGGCCACGAGCCGGCAACTCCGTTACGGCAACCAGCTGCCGTTGACGGGGAGCGATGCGCCAAATCCCGCAGCGTTGCCTGGAGGCAAGGCGCACGACCTCGTGACGCACGCGGGCATAGGCCAACGATAGATCTCCTAAAGCGGAAGTCGGTTCTACCTGCTGTGCGGCACTTGCGTCGACCGCCACGCCACCCAGCACGTACGTATGCAACCCTAACCGAAAGGTAGTTGGATTCGAGAGCGCCAACGGGGTGGGGGTGCAGTCCCAACCCGCCGCGTCACTGTCCGCCAGACACACGAATGTTTGCCCGGGCTGCGCGCCGTTCAGCGATCGGTTCACGACTCCGAACGCATTGCCGTCCTCTTCGCGACTGAAGGTAGCATCCGTGGTACCGGCGTTCATGCCGGTGTCGTCCTGTCCAGCAAGCGGGTCCCATCGATAGCCGTCACTGGTCGTGAGGATGCGGACGCTCGAGGGATGACCCTTCAACTCGAAGGGCGAGTGAGCCCCCTGTCGAACCACCATGAGTGGTCTGCCACCGTCGTTCCCCACGTGCGTGACGAGCTGATGCGGCAAGTCGAGCTCACGGGGAGCAGACCACGTCTCGCCGGATTTGTTGGCGACGACCACGTTCTGGGGCTGCAACGAGTAGCGATGACTGCCCAGGGTGTTGGCGTACACGAAGAGGGTTCCGTCGAGGACGAGAAAGGCCGGATCCCGCACTTCCGTGCCGAGAGCGATGTTTGCCTCGTGTTGCCACCGTCGTTCATCGCTGCTGCTGATCACGACGATCGAGGCATCGGCGTGTGGCTCGCTACGAGAGGCGCTACGGAAGGCAAGATAGGTGCGTTCTCGATACCGAATCACATCCAAGCCGTGAGTGGGCTGCTCAGCAGCGACCACGACGCGGGTGTCCACTACCGGAGCTGCTGCCCGTGCACCGGCAGCCGAGTTCATCAAACTTGGCGCTTGCCCCGCTGTCACGCTCGGACTAGCCACCCGCGCGGCCCAGTTCGCCGCCGTGCCCACCAGGGTGGCCACGAACGCCGGAGCTGCGAAAGCGGTGAGGGCGAGCAAGAATTTCATGGGGAGCGCGGCGGTAACGATCAGTGGACGGCCCACCTTTCCGTTCAGCTTAGCGCTCGCATCATGATGTCCAGGCTGCGGCAGGGTTTTCCGTTGACGCGGCACGCTCTGCGTCCCTCCAACACGTGCCAGAAAAGGACGGGCCAGCCGTTGCCGCACTACCGAGGCGACGCGGCCAGGCAAAGGCTAGCGCAGGCGGACGTTGGCTCCATAAAAGCGAACGGCGCGGACCATGAGGTCCGCGCCGTCGTTGCACATCGTCAGTAGCGATAGTGCTCAGGCTTGTACGGACCTTCGACCTCTACGCCGATGTAGTCCGCCTGAGATTTCGACAGCTTGGTCAGCTTCACTCCGAGCTTGTCGAGGTGCAGACGCGCCACCATTTCGTCGAGCTTCTTCGGCAAGACCCGCACCTCGTTGCCGTAGGATGAGCGGTTCATCCACAGCTCGAGCTGGGCCAGGACTTGGTTAGTGAAGGATGCGCTCATGACGAAACTGGGATGGCCGGTAGCGCAACCGAGATTGAGCAGACGTCCCTCGGCGAGCACCAACACGCTGTGTCCGTCCGGAAAGACCCATTCGTCGTACTGCGGTTTGATGTTAATCCGCTTGATACCCGGCATCTTCGCCAGCCCAGCCATATCGATCTCGTTGTCGAAGTGACCGATGTTGCCGACGACCGCCTTGTCCTTCATGCGCGCCATGTGTGAGGCAAGGATGATGTCCTTGTTGCCCGTTGTGGTGATGAAAATGTCCGCTACTTCCAGGACATCTTCCAGGGTCTGCACCTGGTAGCCTTCCATCGCTGCCTGCAGTGCGCAGATGGGATCGATTTCAGTGATGATGACTCGCGCTCCCTGACCGCGCAGAGATTGAGCACAGCCCTTACCGACGTCGCCGTAACCACACACGACGGCAATCTTACCCGCCATCATCACGTCAGTGGCGCGGTTGATGCCATCGATCAGCGAGTGACGACAGCCATACAAGTTGTCGAACTTGCTCTTGGTTACCGAATCGTTGACGTTGATAGCAGGGAAAGGCAGCGTGCCTTCGCGTTGCATTTGGTACAGCCGGTTGACGCCCGTGGTGGTCTCTTCGGTCACGCCTTTGCATTCTTTGGCAAATCCAGTCCACTTGTTGGGCGTGGCCTTCAACGTTCGCTGCAGAAGCTTGAGCACCTCGCCCCACTCTTCGGAATCGGTCTCTGGGTTGAACGCGGGCACGCGGCCAGCTTTCTCGAATTCCGCTCCCTTGATGAGGAGAAGCGTGGCATCTCCGCCGTCGTCGACGATCTGATCGGGTCCGCTGCCGTCGGGCCAGGTGAGCATCTCATTGGTGCACCACCAGTACTCTTCCAGAGTTTCGCCCTTCCAAGCGAATACCGGTACGCCTTGGAGGTCAGCGGCGCTTCCCCGAGGGCCAGCCACGACCGCAGCAGCCGCGGGATCCTGGGTGCTGAAGATGTTGCAGGACGCCCAGCGGACGTCGGCTCCTAGGTCAACCAACGTTTCAATCAAGACCGCCGTTTGCACGGTCATGTGCAGAGAGCCGGCGACCTTGGCCCCGGCTAGGGGCTTCTCCTTGCCGTAGCGCTCGCGGAGCGCCATCAGACCGGGCATCTCTTGCTCCGCCAGTCGAATTTCTTTGCGGCCGAGCTCGTAAAGCGAGAGGTCCGCTACCTTGTAATCGTTTGCTTTTACCATTTTTGTCTTTCGTGCGATCAGGGGTGAGTTTTGTAAGTGTTGCAAATGAACATTTCGGGGCTGGCGCCGGCGGATTTACCCGGGCGAGGTTGGAATCGATGGCCCACGAATCCGCTCGCAGTGAGCCAGGAGCTCAGCTGTCCCTCGCCGAAACCAGACCATACGTGCCCCATCTGCGTTCGCAGGTCTTCTCGGGTGTGAGCATGGATGTCGGCAATTACCAACGTCCCGCGCGGCCGCAGAATGCGCGCCGTCTCCGCCAGCGCTACCGCGGGTTCGGGAACATAGTGCAGAACCATGCACAGGACCGCGAGATCGACACTTTCGGAAGGGAGGGGCAGCTTGTCCAAGGAACCGCGCACGAGCGAAACATTTGCCAGCCGCCTCACTCGCTCTTCGGCGGTCCGGAGCATGGCCTCGGAGTTATCGACGGCGATGACGCGAGAGACGTAGGGCGCTGCAAGTTCCGTCAAGCGCCCAGTGCCGCAGCCCAGATCAGCCAGCACGGCTTTGCGCGGAAGGAGTGCAGCCAGCACCGCGAACTCCAGGTGCGAGCCGAACAATTCTTCTCGCAACGTGTCCCAGCGTGTCGCCGCACCGGCAAAGAACTCTTGGCTTCTCGAACGCCTGCGAGCGACCACCGCGCTTAGATTTTCATCATCTCCTTGCGTGGCTTCGCACGCTTCGAGGCTGGAACGCACCAGATCCCACAGCGCCCGTTTACTCGGAGGCACTTCATCTGCCCAACGGTACATCCGGCTGGTGCCGTCTCGTTGCGAGACGAGCCAACCATCGTCCACCAGCACCTTCAGGTGGCGGCTGGTCGTGGATTGAGGCAGAGCCAGGATCGAGGACAGTTCCCCGACGTTTAGCTCTTGCTGTTCGAGTAGCCGCAGCAGCCGGGAGCGGACGGCATCTCCGAGAGCTCCCATCCACTCGAAGATCATTGGCGGCGCTGCACTGGTCACGCCCCAGCTTAGGGAGCGTGCAACAATCCGTCAATCCGGATGAATGGCTGAACCACGCGACGGTCGGCAAAATTGGTGAGGGCGCTGCTTTGCTTTCGCGACCGCACGTTGCGGGGTAGGCTGGCGGCGTGGCGATCCGCGTCGTGTGCTTTGATCTCGGAGGAGTAGTCGTTCGTATACACCGGACGTGGGAGGCGGCAGCTCGCCATCACGGCCTATTTCGTGGGCTGGCCCCGGCGTGGGCGACGGCCGACGGTACGCTAGCCTGGCGCCAGCTCGACCTCGACCACCATCGCGGAAGCCTCACTTCGGCGGAATACTTCGAACAAGCCGCGGCGCTTTGTCAGGGATACTACGCACCTGCCGATTTCCACGCCGTGCACGGCGCCTGCCTGATCGAGGAGTACCCAGGGATGCACCGCCTCGTGCAGCAGCTGCGAGAAGACGGCTTGCGGAGCGCGTGCCTGAGCAACACCAACGACGCTCATTGGCGCCAGATGCTGGACCCCGCTCTTGCATTTCCGGCCGTGGCCGAACTGGACGTGCGTTTGGCTTCTCACGAGCTTGGATGGCTGAAGCCGGAACCTCAGATTTATGAGGCTGCCCTGCGAGCGCTGGCGGTACGGCCAGAAGAAGTGGTGTTTTTCGATGACCTCGAGGAAAACGTGGCGGGGGCGCGAGCCAGCGGCTGGCACAGCGCCCGCATCGATCCAGAGGGAGATCCGAGGCAACAGATCGTGACTGTCTTGGAAAGTCTGGGTGTGGAGCTCGAGTCATGACCGTCGAGCACCTGAAGTTCGCGGCTTACGGCTTGGCCCTGGGGCTTTTGGTCACCCTGGTCGTTTGGGTAATTGGCCTGTGGAGCAGGCGTGAGCTTCGGCAGCAAGTTACCAAGCTGCGCGAGCACTTGCACACCCAGATGGAGATCTCCCAGGGCGGCAACGAGCAGCGGCGCATGGAGCTCGAGCGTCTTCGCAACGAGAACGAGAACCTTCGGATCAGCGTAAAAGCCTGGCAGCAGAAGCCGGGTCGCCATGAGCTGCGCTCGCTGCAGGTGTACGACACTGCCATTCATCGACTCCTCGAAACCACTCCGGGCTTCTCCATGGCTTGGGAAGCGGCGCTGAAAGACGCTGAGGAGCAGGTCGAGCGCAGCGATCGAGGGATACTGGCCTTCACACGACGCCTGATCCTTCCGCGAGCGGCCTCACCAGCCTCACCATCGCACGGGCCTGTAGTGGGCAAGGCGACCGGTGAAATCGACGACTGATGGGCGGTCGACTGCAGGCCGCGGCGATGCATCACCAGAACCGACGCCGGGAAATCGCTACAGCTGGTCGCGTCCGTGCCGTCCCTTCCATTGATGCGCGGTGATCTGCTGAGCGGAGGCCTTCCCAAGAAGCTCGTGTGCCGAGATGGCCGCTGGTCATTGGAGGTCGTGCGCCAGGTGGCGATTGAGCGCAACGTTTACCGCCCACACATCCAAAGGCTGGAAGGTGCTGAGGTAATCCTCGGCTACTTGCGGCGTAGCACCCAGTTTCAGGCGTTGGCAGAGAAGGCAAGTGGGCTGTTAGCTCAGGGCGAAACCGACGTGCGGAGTTACGAGGCGGTCAACGGGGAGTGGGTCCAATCGGCGCTAGCGCCATCGTACATCGAGCAACTCAAACTTCAGCACAAAGCGGCGGCGCAGAAAACTCACCGCGTACAGCTGTTGGAGGTACGCGCTGAATGCTTGCGCTTGCGCCACGCCAACGTTCGACTCGAGGCTAAAGTGGACGAGTTGGAGCGGCGGTTGCAAGAGCTCGCGGGTTTGGTCGAACGTCTCGAGACGCGGGAGCCCTTGGCTGTACCTGCGCCAGCTGCACAGGGTTCAGAGGCTTTGCCAGGGGCGCCGCACCAAGAGCAAGAGGAGTTCGCCCCTACCGTCAGTGATGCCGCCCAAGCTCGCCGCCTACTACTACCGAAAGCCAGTGAACTGGTTCGCTGCATCGAGCAGCTCGTCGGGAGCCAGACGACGGCGCACGAGAGTCAGGAGCGCCTCGAGTCAGCCATTGGCGAAAAGCTGTATGTTTCGCTGCTGATGGACGATGACGAGCGATTCGTGGGCGCCATCGTCATGGACATCGTGGCGACCGTTTACCTAGGAGGCACGCTGCTGATGCTTCCGGAGGCCGAGCTGGCCAAGCAGGTCAGCATGGGTCAGCCTTCGGAAGATTCCGTGGCCGCCTCCAGTGAGGTGTGCAACGCGCTCAGTGGCTCGGTCAACAACGTTGCCGACAACGTACCCGTGCGCACCCAATACTTGGAGCCGCTGAAGATCGCTGACCTGCCCTGGCTGAAGAAGCCTCGCGTACAGATGACGCTGCAAGATAGCTTTGGCGGACGCATTTTCATCGCGTGTCCCTGAACCGTCGCTCCTGATTCTGCTCGGCGCTCATCACCAGACTTTGAGGGCTTGGACCCCCGTCAAGCCCGGCGGCTGCGGGTTGCGCTCAAGATACCGGGACTGCCTCGGCGCTACAACCCGCCCCAAAGTGCATCATGTAAGCCCGAAGCTCGATGCAACCGCCGTCGTACGGCGGTCTCGAAGCTCTCCCGAGTGCATGCGAGGGTAACGTGACTTTTCGCCCGAGTGATGGCCGTATAGAGCAATTCGCGGCTGAGCAGGGGCGAGCCATGATGCGGTAGCACGACCAGGACGCGGTCGAATTCGGAGCCTTGACTCTTGTGAATCGTCATCGCAAAGACGGTGTCGTAGCTCGGAAGGCGAGCCAGGCTGAGTTGCCGAAGCGCCGTGCCGCGAGGAAAGAACGCCGCCATCTTACCTGCCGCGGTGCGATCGAGCACTCCCACGTCGCCGTTGTACAACTCTGCCTGGTAATCGTTGTTGGCAACGATGATGGGCTGTCCAGCGTAAGCCCCGGACGCTCGAGCTTGCAGACCCTGTCCCAACAGTACTCGTTCGCACAGACGGTTGAGGCCAGCCACGCCGAGCTGGCCCCGCCGGTGTGGAGACAGCACGCGATACTGAGACAAGGCGTCGAGACGTTCGACGGGCGTGCTCGCTTCGCATAATTTTTTATAGCCTCGGACCAGTAAGGGCTCGAGCTCGGCTGCACAATCAGTGGTCGAGACGGCTGCCTCCGACAGCTCCACCCACTCGACACCGTCGAGAGCTGTGGC
Source organism: uncultured Polyangiaceae bacterium (assembly GCA_964577325.1). GTDB lineage: Bacteria > Myxococcota_A > Polyangia > Polyangiales > Polyangiaceae > SZUA-265. The sequence goes on along the minus strand of CAZNZA010000079.1, from coordinate 9,885 downwards.
GGACAAGGCTTCCTCAACATCTCCGGCTCGGATAGCGGCAGCCAATCGAGCAATCCCCCCTTGGGACGCATAACGGTAGCTCTTCTCGAGGTGAATACTGCATTGGGCAATGGCTGGGGTTGCAGCGGCGAGCGTGGCATCAGGCGGCCCGGCGTCCACTTCAGTGCGATAGGGGCGGACGTTTAGTGCGGTGTTACCCGCCGACGTAGTGCGTGAAGGCTGGTCGTCGAACAGGTCACCGAACACGGCTCCCGTCTCGACGCTCGCCAGTTGATCGCGATCCCCCAACAGGATGAGGTGAGCGTCTTCCCGCACGGCTTCGACCAGCTTCGTCATTAGCGCCAGATCGACCATAGATGCTTCATCGACGACTACCACGTTTGATGGTAACGGATTATCGGAGTTGTGGCGAAAGCGAGCAGGGGAGCGAGGCTGATATCCGAGCGCCCGATGAATGGTCGACGGAGCAACGCTCAGCACCTCACGTGCTTGCTCCGTCAGCGACAAGCGCTCGAATCCAGCGGCAAGCGACTCGCCGAGGCGTGTGGCGGCCTTACCCGTGGGAGCAAGCACCGACAGGCGAGCGTCCTGTCCTTGCTCCTCGAGTTGCTGCAGCACAGCGACCAATACTTTAGCGACGGTCGTGGTTTTGCCTGTCCCAGGTCCTCCGGAAATCACGCTCAAGCGGTGCGTGCAGGCAAGGCGGGCTGCGCGGCGTTGCAGATCGTCGGGCGGGGCGCCGCTAAACAATACTTCCAGAGCTTCTTCCGCTGACGGGCGCAAAGGTGCCTCGTTGTTGCGTAGCCTACGCGTGAGAGCTTTCACCAGTCGGCACTCGTAGGAATGGTAGCGGTGCAGATAGAGGCGGTCGTGAGTGAGCACCAAAGGTCGCAGCTTCGAGCCGTCGCTGACGAGCGGACTGCGCTCCAGGCATTCTCTCCACTCAACCAGTGGTGGTAGGTCCAAGTTCACTGCTCGTTCATCGACGTCGACTATCCGCTGCTGATGAACGGAGTCTAGCGGAAGACACACGTGTCCGGCCTGAGTAGCCCGATTCACGAGCGCGCCGCTCAGCGCAACCCACGGCGAATCTTCGGGCGCCAAGCGCATGAATAGTCGACCGAGCTCCAAGTCCAGCGCGGAGAACACGCCGCGCGCGTGCAACGTTTCTAGTTGCTCCAGAGCTGCTGAAGCACTCGCCTCTATCATGGCTGGCTCCTTGCCAGGGCACTGCGGGTCAGAGTCTCGTCCGTGGGGCTTTCGTCGTCGGCGTGGTGTGACGATCCAGCGAAGGCCCGGTCCAGCGCGTGGAGCCGCGCTAGCTCCGGCTTGTCGAAGAAGACTCCGGCGCGCTCCGTGAACTGAGGGCTCATGCCGCGTAAGAAAAGATAGTAGACGCCTCCGAAGTCTCGTGCGTAGTCGAACTCGGGAATGCGTAGCGAGAGATAGCGGTGCAGCGCCAGCGTGTAGAGGTGGTACTGCAAGACATAATGATGGCTCATCATGCTGCGCAGCAGCGACGCAGGTGTGTAATCCGCGTAGGTGTCGCCAAGCCAATTGGTCTTGTAGTCGACCAGGTACCAACGCTTATCGTGCACGAAGACGAGGTCGATGAAGCCTTTCAAATATCCCTGCAGGGACGCAAACGGAAGTAAGCGTACGGCTTCGGCATAGGACGCCGGGATCCGATAACTCTTCGATTGTTCAAATGCAGCAGCAAGTTTCGAGTTTGTGAGAAAACCGCTATCTCGTTCACTCCCTACCGGGATCGTGAATTCGAGCTCGTTCAAGCGACTGGCGTTAGGTATTTTCGCCAGCGACAGGCCAGGGGCGAACTCCGTGCGCAGCGCGTCAACGAGTCCAGCCAACGCAAGCTCGGCCAGATCGACGGGCAACCCGTGGGAAACGAGTGAACGGGTGAGTTGGGTTGGCTCGAAGCCTTGCTCAAAGTCCGTGTTTTCCAAAACGTGGTGGAAGAAGTTGCCCACGGTGGCGCCTCCCGGGAAGGCGGCCAAAGCGATCGGCGTAGCGAGCGCTTCAGCTGCCGTATCCAATCCAAGCGCCGTATCCAATTCAAGCGCCGCGCCCGAATCAGACACCGCGCTTCCTTCAAGTTCAAGAGCCGTATCCCATTCAAGCGCATCCGAGGAGTGGACGTTTTGCTCTTCCGAGGTTAACTCGTCATGGTCAGATGCGGGGGCGACTGCAGTCGGCGTCGGCGCGTGGCGGGTCAGCTCGGTGAAACTGGCGGTCCGGAGCC
>CAZNZA010000079.1:4721-7525 GCA_964577325.1 uncultured Polyangiaceae bacterium | reverse complement strand
GCAGTCGGCGTCGGCGCGTGGCGGGTCAGCTCGGTGAAACTGGCGGTCCGGAGCCAGCGTTGCAAGCGGGCGCTGATCTGGCGTGCCTCGAGCTGTGTCCGGTGAAGTCCGGTTTCATTGGTCTGAGCAAACGTACGCCCATGCGAATTGCCAGATGTTAGCGGTGGTTGGAGCGACAGCTGAATACCCATGTCCCGCAGCGCTAGGGCTCTCAAGGGAACGAGAAGCACTTCGTCGGTAACCTTCCTGAGTTCGCTCCGTTCCAGCGCGTGGTCGTAGAGAACGTAGGCGAATGCAGAATCGTGAAACGTGTTGAAGGCGCCCCAGTAGATGATACAGCGGTGGCGGGCGCGGGTCAGAGCGACGTACAGCAAGCGCAGGTTTTCCGATACGCTCTCTCGTGTCTTCAACTCCGCATGCAGCTCGAAGTCTGAGCTACCGAGGTCAACGCGCAGTTCACGAGATTGCTGATCGTGAAAGTCCACCCACTGGCTCGGTTTGATCGGTTGCGCCGAGCCAAAAAGAAACGGACAAAAGGTTATCGGGTACTCTAACCCCTTGCTTTTGTGGATCGTCGTCAACACAACCGCGTCTTCATCGCTCTCCAAGCGCACTTGCTCGTTGTCAGCAGCGATCGTCGAGCGCAGACGTTGTTCCGACAAGAATTGCAGCAAGCCACTCGGGCCCAGATGCTCGGTGATGGCTTGGGTGTGGAGCAACTCCACGAGGTGCAGGACGTTCGTCATCCGCCGTTCACCTGTAGGTGAAGATAGCAAGCGCTGGGTCACCCCGCATTCCAAGAGCAGGTGACGGATCATTTGGATGAAGCCTTCGTTTCGCCAACTCTCGGCATAGCGTTGGAAGCGCTCCACCCAAGCGTCCCAACGTTCCTCGTCCGCTTCTAGGCCTTCCAAATCGTTGGCTGACAAACCGAGGAGTTCAGTGGCGAGCGCCGTGCGGATGGTACTGTTGCGAGCGGGCTCGGCGGCTGCGGCCAAAATGAACTGCAACTCGCGCGCTTCCGGTTGTTCGAACACGCTGCGATCGCCTTGCACCACGCTAGGGATGCCCAAGCTTGCTAGGGCTCGTTGGCAATCAAACGCCTCGCGGTTGGTTCGGGTCAGAACTGCTATGTCTTTCGGGCTCAGCTTTCGCCCCTCGAGAGTCGACTCCGAACCGAGCAGCGCGCGGATGTCTTCGGCCACTCGCGCTGGGAGGAGTCGCTGAAGCTCATGCTTGGCATATGCCTTGGTGGCAGACGGTTCGCGGCAAACGAATCGAACCTCGAGCGCACCCTCGGTCGCTTGCCCGTCCTCCTTGCTCAGAATCGAGGCACCACTGTGATGGGCCCGGACGAGAGGGTACTCGAGCTCGCTATAGAAGAACGGGCGAGGGTGATGCTTGAAGACCGCATTGACTCCGCGCACGAGGTAATCATCGGAGCGGTAGTTGGTGGTCATCGTAAAGCGGTGCGTCTCTGGCACGGCCGCCGCGGCGTGCATGTACGCAAACACGTCTGCGCCCCGGAAGGAATAGATGGCTTGCTTGGGGTCCCCGATCAGAAACAAGCTATTCGAGAGCGATTCGTACCGTGAGCGCGTTCCGAAGACGGAGTGGAATATGGTGTATTGCACCGGGTCCGTGTCTTGGAACTCGTCGATCAACGCCGCTCGGTAGCGCCCACGCAGCGTGGAGGCTAGGCGCGGTCCTTCGGGTGAGCGCAGAGCGTTGAACAGTTGTTGCAGCAGGTCGTCGAAAGACAGTAAGCCGCGCACCGCCTTTCTTTCCAGGAGTTCACGTTGAACATAGTCCACGAGGTCCGTCTTGATGCGGAGAATGTGCGCTTCCACGCACTCCTCCAGCGTTCGACACGCCTCGGCGAGCACGAGCAGGGCATCCAAGAACGGATGGACGGGCAGCTCTCGCCTCTTCTTGGCACTTGCTTCGCTGAGCTTGTGAGGAAGAAACCACTCTGCCCGCTGCGTGGGAAAATCGACGTCGCCATAGGGCTGGCTGAAGTACGTAGCCAGGTCCTCCACGCGGCCTCGCAAGTGGTTAGCCGCATAGATGCCTGAGCAGAGCTCGGATAGCACCGGCGCGTCAAAAAGCTCTCGGGCGGCAGCGAACGCCCGCTCCGCCTGCTCAGTGCGAACTGGCAGAACGTGAGCGTCAATCTTTGGCAGCAGCTTGACGAGCGGAGTGGACGCGATGAAGTTGGCGAACGCCACCACGTCACGAAACTTTGGATTCAGGTTGCGCTTTTGCAGTCCCCGGATCACCTCCAAGGGAGCATCGTAGAGACGGCTCAGCCAGAAGTCGGTCAGCAGTTCATCCACGAGCGGGCGCACGTCCTGCACGAGCTCAGCATCGAACGGTGCCCGGGTCGAGAAGGCATTCTCCCGCAAGACCCGTTGGCAGAAACCGTGGATGGTATAGATGGCGGCGCCGTCGAAGTGCAGCAGAGCATTCAGTAGTGTGCGTCGGCAAAGGCCAAGATGTCCTTGGCGACGTATGAGTGCCAACAGAGTCTCGTCGTGCCCGCTGGTGAAGCTCCTTTCGCCACGAGCGCCCGAGTCGATGTCCGACTGTAACGCCTCACACACGGCGACCGCTTCCTTCAGCCGCTTGCGGATGCGATCTCGCAACTCGGCGGTGGCCGCCTCCGTAAATGTGACCACCAAAATCTGCCCGACGTCGAGGCCGTTCTCGACGAGATGGCGCACAAACAACGTGCTAATGGCGTACGTCTTTCCCGTGCCGGCACTGGCCTCGACCAAACAAGTACCTTCCAGAGGCACGTCGAG
>CAZNZA010000079.1:1543-4621 GCA_964577325.1 uncultured Polyangiaceae bacterium | reverse complement strand
AGCTTCCAGACGACAGGTTCGCTGCCGGTTGCCGCTCGTCCTGCAATCAACGTGGAGCAGTGGGGAGGGCTGGTGCCGTCGAGACCTAGCGCCAAGTGGGCAAGCCATTGCCTGAGCAGCGTTCTTCCCGTGACCCGCGCGAATTGAATGACTATTCGCACGTCGCCATACAGGTCCGCAACGACGCCGCTGAGCAACGTAGTACCTACCATGGAGCGCACCGAAGTTTGAGTGGATGTTCTGCCGTTGATGAGTGCCTGGGCGACGCGCGATAGGGGCAGGGCTGTCTCCTCGAGTTTGCGGTGCTCGTAATGGCCGAGCATGCCGGCGGGCAGCAGACCTGAAGACGCGGCCACGGCACGCGATTGCTCGAGCGGCACGCCAGCCAGCTCGCGCTTCATCAACGGCTCGCCCAGTTCGTACGCCTGTAGCGGATCCAGACACGTGCGGTCACGGTCGGGCAAAGCCACCACGTGTTCCTGCCAGCGTACGCCCAGGCAGCGCTCCATCAAGTAGCGCACGGGTGAGCGATAGAAGGCAGTTAGGTCCGTCAAGGAAAGGCTGTCGCCCACGTTGCTTGTTAGCGGGTGAGACAAAAAGTGCGCCTGGGGCCGATCCAATGACGGGGATTCGTGACGCGGAACGAACTCATTGGAGTAAGAAAACAGCTGCTCGTCGAGGTGCTCGAAGTAGCGCGCACTGAAGGGTTGGAGGGGATGGCGGACCAGCACGTGATCGGGAAAAGCATAGTGAGAGTGCTTACGAGCCGCGCCAGTAGCGGTGCTGGTTTGAGTCTCGTGCATGGCAGAGAGCGTCTCGAGCAGCTCCGTCACGACCACCGACGGTGGGCGGAATGTATTGTCCCGAATGCTCTGCCCAACGAAAGTCACGATGAAGCGCTCACGAGCCGAGCACAGCGCCTCCAGAAAAAGGTAACGGTCGTCACTTCGGCGATCAGGGTCCCCGGGTCGTCTTCCGTCCTCCCCGTGCTCCAGCAAGTTGAAGTCCGGCCTGAACGACTCGCGGGGGAACGCACCGTCGTTCATACCCATGATGCAGATCACTTTGAAGGGGACGTTGCGCATCGGTACCATGGCGCATACGGTGATGCCGCCGGCCAAAAAGCCTCGCGCCGCTCCCCGTTGCTCGAGCCTTTGATCGAGCAATCTGAGTACCACTCGGAGCCCCAATGGCTTGTCGTAGTCTGCCGACGTAGCCTGTTGTCGAAGCGCTTCCAGCGTATCGAGCACCTGCTGATATTGCCAATGTAGTTCTCGGTCAGTGTAGATCAGCGCCTGCAGGGTTTGCGTCAGCAGGCCTTGCCAGTCCACCATCGTTCGCGGCTCCCGGAACTGGTTGAGCTGCGTGAACAACGTGTGCAGGAACTGCGCAAACGAGCCTAGCAGGGATGCCTCCTTGCCTTCGATGTGCTGTGACGGGTAAATGTCGTAGATGAGCTCATCCCCGTTGCTATCGACGGTGTAGCCAAGCAGTAGGCGGTCTAGGCCAGCTCGCCAGCTATTGGTGCCACTGGCATTCGGTACTTCGCTCTGCCGGTGCGCATCATCCATCCCCCAGGTAATGTTGGCGTCAGATAACCACGCGGTGACCGTTTGTACATCTTCGGCAGTCATCCCAAACTGCCGGTGCACGACGGGTAGCGTGAGCAAATCGATGACTTGCGCAGCGGTGACCCGCTCGTTCGCTAGCCGGAGCACTCTCAAGAACGCCTTGAGCACGACCGCTTCGGACTCCGCCCGTCTATCCGCGACACGGTAGGGCAGAAAGCGTTCGTCATCACGTCGGAATACCGCGTCGATGAGCGGAGCATAAGCTTCCACGTCTGGGAGCATCACCAAGATTTCGTCGGGGGAATACCCGCGCACGTGAACCAGATCCAGGATCTGGTCATGCAGGACTTCCACTTCGCGAATGGCGCTGTGGCAGGAATGGAATTGGACGGACCGATCATCCGCAGCCGTGGAAGCTGTGGTTTCGCGACAGCCGAGGATATCGGCCTGCAGACGCTGGAGCAGAGTCATGTCTGCAGGTGAATGGTAGGCGTCGAACTCTCGCTCAGCCACGCCGAGTGCCTCCAGCGACTCGGTCAGAACTTGGTCGAATTCGGCGCCCTGACGACCCAGTGCTCGAAGCACGCGATTGCCGTCACTCGGGGCAAATGCCACCGCATCGCGCAACACCAGATCGGCGTAGTATTCACGGCATGGGCTGAACGTGTACAAAGCGACCGGCACCTGCTTGGAGAGTGCAACCAGGATTCGAACGTACATGGGAGGCAGCGCGGACAGGCCGAACACGGAAATGCGCTCCGGAAGGTCGTTCGAGCGCTTCCTGCGCTGCAGTGCGGTGAGGCAGCGTCGTTCGAAGGCAGCTGCGTGGTTAGCCCCTAGCGTCGTCTCGATGTCTCGCCACAGCTTGCGCTGCCACACGGCTGGATCGCTCGCCTCTGCTTGTTGAAAGAGTTCGAGTTGTGGCTCCGCGAAGTGGGCATCGTTCTTGGCCCACAAGCGCACGAGATTCGGACGATAAGTGATGTACTCGTCGTAGGTGTCAGCGATACGGGCAGCCAGCATGAACAACCGCGCCTCGTCCACAGGTTCACCCACGTACCGCCGCAACGCCTCGAACGCCGGGTCTGTGAGGTGCTGTGGAAGGCGTGAGGCGATGGTCCACAGCAGTGACTCAGATGAGTAGGCCGTGGTGGTGGTCGCTTCCGGCTCCGGCAGCGCGAGCACATGGGCAAACACGCGTTCGATGAAACGCTTGGGGTAAAGGTACTCCGCGTTGGCCCAAACCCCGACACGCTTCGCCAGTTGCATGTTGAGCCAAGTCGCCATGCCCGGGCCTTGAACGATGATGAGCTCCTTTTTCAGAGGATGCGATAGCGGCTTGCGCACGCTGTTCAGCAAACAGTCGACCAAGCGCTCGGCGTGATTACTGCGATAGACGTCGATTGACGTGCCTTCCACGCTGTCGAGCCTACACAAACCGACTTGAGGCGCGACCAAAACACCGGGTCGTCGGGTCGGGGGCCGACCCTTTTCCGTCCGACCCTTT
>CAZNZA010000079.1:0-1443 GCA_964577325.1 uncultured Polyangiaceae bacterium | reverse complement strand
CCGACCCTTTTCCGTCCGACCCTTTCTCGTGAGCACCCGTGTGCAAAGGCTTCCGTGCTCGAGTCTTCGACGTGTCAGGACGACCGTCGTTGGAGCAGCGCGCGTCGTGCTTGACCCCATGACCAGTCGCGAGTAATTCGCCACGCCAGCGCTCGGGAAGGCGCGGTACAGGCAGGCATGGGCGTATTCAACGGATCGGTAAGCGTCACGAAGTTTTTTGTAGAAGCAGAGCTTCCGAAGCGCTTCGCCGAGACCTTCATCAAGAACGTTCAACTACGCACGTTCAGGGAACTGACGGTCGACGGTGAGGAGGAAGAGGCTTCGGGCTGGTGTGCGGCAGGCAACGGTTTGGATCTCGAACTAACTCACGAGAAGGTGTTCTTGAACTCCTACTTGGTGTTGGCACTGCGCGTGGACCGGTGGCGTATTCCTCGCCCGTTGTTCAAAGCTCAGTTCGAGGTAGCTCAAGCTGAATACCGGGCGCGCACCGGCAAGGAGAAGCTGTCGAAGCGTGAAAAGGATGAGCTGAAGTTTCGCGTCAACAGGCGCTTGCGGCGCAAGGTGATTCCCGTGATGCGAGTATTCGACCTGTGCTGGGACTTGAATCGGGGCGAAGTGTGGTTCTGGAACCGAGCAGCGCGGGTTAACGATGACATGAGCGGGCTCTTTGAGCAGACGTTCGCTCTGGCGTTGACCGAGGCAGCTCCGTACGTCGTGGCCCGACGCCTTTTGGGCGAAGAGAGCACCGAGCCATTGATGGCGCTCGAACCAAGCCTTTTCGCAGCGGCGGACGAGTGAACAGGGCGCAAAGGATGTACGGCACGTAGACCGTGGGACGCTTATGGATCTAGTCGAGCGAATCGAGCAGACGCGGTTTCTGGGCCGCGAGTTCATGGTCTGGTTGTGGTACAAGTCGGAATTGCACGAGGCGACTCTCAAGCGGCCCGATGGTACCGCTATGGAATTGTGGTTCGACTCGCAGTTGTCACTGCGTTCGGTGCACGAGCCAACCGAACAGGTCGTCTTCAAGGGCGTCGCTCCGAGTGGACGGGTCGAGCCGAAGTTTGCCCTCCAACAGCACTGGATCCCCGTCAAGGCCCGCGTGTGCGTCAGCGTAGACACCCAGGATTTTGCCTTCGTTTTGGACGCTGACTCCTTGGCGAAGACAGCCATCAAGCTACCTGTCTTGACGGCGAAAGAAAGCGACGAACGCTTTTACGAGCGTATGCACCTGCTAGAAGTGCTGGATACGGTCGTTGAGGAGCAGTTCCGCGAGTTTCTGGACATCCGCATGACGCGCTTGTGGGATGCGGAGCTCATCCCTGCCATCATCAACTGGTCAGAGGGGAAAGCGAGCCTCTCACCACAAGCTTATCGCGGGCTCGTGCAACGTGCGCGGCGGGGCTGACGTGAACGGTCTACCCTCGTGTCGCACTCAGGGCC
>CAZNZA010000078.1:22502-27520 GCA_964577325.1 uncultured Polyangiaceae bacterium | reverse complement strand
CCGGCTGAACGGTATTCGGTTGCACTGTGTCTGGCTGCACTGTGTCTGGCTGCACCGAAGTGCCGGGCGGCGTCGGCTGCTGATTGGGGCAATCGAGGTAATCGCAGTTGTTGACTCCGGTTGCGCCGATACCAGGCGTGACCTCATCCACGTAGGCATCACCGTCCTCGAGTTCCGCGGCGCAGGCCGAAAGGAAGCCCAAGGGCACGAGCGCTATGAGGATACGGGACCGGAAATAGGGGACCTTGTGGGGGAGGAGAGTCTTCATGATTTTGGGGGGATGCCTTCAGGCTACGGTCGAATGTGTCGCCAACATCAGACGTGGCGGACCGACACGGGTTTCGACCATTGTGGGGTCGCGGAGAGCCATCGGCACGGGGGGCGACGCGTTTTAGCAATCAGCGCGACGTGAGCCATCGTAAAATTGGAACTGTGAACGTTCGCGACAATTGCCATCGGATCGCACGACGTTTTGGAACAGCGAAACAAGGCCGTTGAGTCACTCCATGTCCTCCTTCGATCGAATCGTGCGGATTTTTTCACTGAATTGGGAAACCACAAGGGGTGAGTCAGATGTCAATCAGCCCTAAAACCGCGACGGCATCTTTAGGATCCGTGCTTAGGCGGAAACGCGCATGTCGGTGCGACAGCGATAACGTCAGTCGCACGGGTTGCAAGGTGGTGGCGCCCATTGATACGAAAAGAGAGCAGTGCCCAATCTCACTTTAATCGTCTCATCTATCGCGGTCCGCTGCCCCAAGGGGGCGTGCGCGAGCGGCTTTGCGGGCCTGGCTGGGGCACTGCTGCTGGCTATGTCCTGCCTTTCACGGCCCGCCGAAACGCCTACTGCGACCGAGCTAGAAGCGCCCCCGATGTCCCTGACGTCGGAAACTTATAGCCTACACCAGGCACCGAAGGCTGAAGTCGATGTAGCGTCCAGGTCCACACCGCATGACGATGGAGGGGGTGAACGAGCAGAGCTCGAAGTCGCCCCTTTGGCGCCACACCCGCTCGAGGGGCTGAGTGGCGAACAGATCAAAACTCAGTTGCGTGAGACGCCCGAAGCCCTTGGCTCGATGAGCGTCGGAGAGCCCAATGGGGGTGCGCTTTTCAACGCCGTTCAGCTGCCCGAGGATCCACGGTGGGAACGCGTCGACGCCAGTCACGCCTGGGGCACCCAAGAGACCGTTGATTACATCACTGCAGCCATTGCCGCCGTACATGCTCGCTTCGACGACACTCCTCCCTTGCCCATCGGGCATATCAGTGCACGTCGTGGCGGCCCCCTTTCGCCGCATCGTAGCCACCAGTCGGGCCGTGACGTCGACCTCGGCTTTTACTACCAGCCCGATGCCCATAGCTGGTACCGTCGCGCGACCAAGGCCAACTTGGATCTGCCGCGCACGTGGGCTCTCGTGCGTGCACTGGTGACAGAAACAGATGTGCGCCTGATTCTGGTCGACCACAGCATTCAAACGTTCCTCCGCAATTATGCCCGATCCATCGGAGAAGATGAGGTGTGGCTTCAAGACGTGTTCGATGGCGGGGGTCCAACTCGGCCAGCCATCATTCGGCATGCTCCCGGGCATGCGACGCACCTCCACGTGCGTTTCTACAATCCGATTGCGCAAGAGAGTGCCCGGCGCAGCTATGCGGCGCTCATCGCACTGGGTAAGGTCAAGGCGCCGGTGCATTACGTCCAACACCGGGTACGAAAGGGGGACACCTTGATCGGACTCGCCAAACGCTACGGAACCACGGTAGCAGCCATCAAACGCGCCAATGGCTTACGCTCCAACCTGATCATGGCCAAGCGCACGTACAAGATACCGCGTCAAGGCCCGGCGGCAGCCGGCCCGGTCTCTCCCGTTCCCCCCCGCCGACTACCTCCCGACGCTTCAGGGAGTTCAGTGAGTCAGTACCGGCGGGCCCCGTGAGGGCGGCGCCCTCGACCGAGCCCACCGTAGATGTATCGGCGCCTGGCAGACCACTGTCCTGGCTGGCGCGCCTGGGCAGCTGGTTCTTGCAGCTGTGCGCCACGCTGGGCGGCATGGGACTGCTTTTCGGACGCATGATCGCGCGTCTGGTGCGCTTCGACTTCGATCGCTCCGAGGTGGTGCGACATCTACATCGGATGGGGGTGCATTCTCTGCCCATCGTCGTCATTACCGCGCTTTTCGTGGGCGCGATAATGGTCATTCAAGCAGCGCCACTGGTCGAACGCTTCGGGGCAAAAGGGTTACTGGGTTGGGCGGCAGGCTTCAGCACCCTGCGCGAGATTGGGCCGCTGCTGACCGCTTTGATGCTCTCAGGTAGAGTGGGCGCGAACAATACTGCCGAATTGGCGACGATGGTGGTGACTGAGCAATTGGACGCGCTGCGGGCGCTTGCCATCGACCCATTGAGCTACCTGCTCGTTCCGCGCTTCATAGCGATGGTGACGACGTTCTTCGTGTCAACGGTCTTTTCTGACGTGCTGGCGTTGATTGGCGCAGGCATCGTGGGGGAGGTGTTGCTGGATGTCGACCTGCTGATTTTCTTCCAGGGCGTCTTCGGCGACAAGCTTACCTTTGGCGACGTGGCGCACGGCCTGACGAAGAGTGTGGCTTTCGGTGTCGTGATTGCGGTCTCGAGTTGTCAGTACGGGATAACGACGACCGGTGGGGCCCCGGGTGTGGGTGAAAGCGTGAAGACCAGCGTGGTGGTGAGTGCGATCGGTGTTTTTGCCCTAGACTACTTCGTGTCTTTCTTGCTCGCTTGAGTGAGGGAGGAACCGACCGGCGTAAACCCGTGCCCGATTGGTACACTCGAACGTCGCGTCGGGCTGGGCCTTCAAGGCAAAGGACTGCTCGCCGTTAGCAAGTGGTGATGTCCTCGCCTCTTCGTCGCGTGATGATGCTCGCCGTACTGAGCTCGCTGTGGTTGTTTCCCGCCTTGGCCGCTGCGGCCTATCAAGTCGCCGATGGCGCAGTCGCTCGCAACAAAAGCCTGCTGACGGCTGGCTCGGAAGGAGCCGTGTTGCGCTTCACTAGCGGACTCGTCATCAACCTGGAGCCGGCCACGCAGCTGCGTCTGCACAAGGATGTCGACCTTTGGATGGACGCTTCAGGGAAGAGCGTCACCGAGGTCTTCACCCTCGTGGAGGGCCGCGCGGAGGTGAATCGCCCGCTCGTATCCGGACAGCGGCCGAAAGCCGTGTTGGTGCGGACCAGTCGGAAGTTGATGGGCGCAACGAGAAACGGCGACATGACCGTCGTCGCCGAGCCGGCGCAGGGTGTAGTGGCGAGTTACCGCGGCGAAGCCATGCTCAGCACGGGGGGGAGTTGGAGCCGGATGGAAGCGGGGCGGCTAGCTCTCGCATCACGGACCAACCCACAGCTGAGCTTCCAAGAACTACCCAAGGCGCCGACGCTCAAGCTCTCCAAGCGGCTATGGATGTCACTTCACGAGCCCGCACGGGTGGGCGGTTTCCAGTGGAGCAAGGAGCGTGGTGACACAAGCTTCAAGGTCACCGTTGCTGCTGTGGGTCGAAACGGTGAAGGCTCGCGGGTCTCGACGCAGATGACGAAGACCAACGAGCTGCCAGCAGATGCCCTGGCTTTGACGCCCGGTGAGTACGAGGTGCGCGTGCAGACGGCGAACCAGTTCGGGCTCATGGGACCGTACTCCCAACCTCAAACGCTTCGCGTGGTCGGCGTGCGTACGCACAGCGGCGCACGAGTCGACGCGCGCGGGACCGTTCACCTGGGCATGAATCAACGCGCAGAGTTCCTTCACGTCGAGGGACTGTTGATGACGTACGGACATTCCAGTAGCTGGGCGCCAGCGACGGCAAGCGTTCCTCTCACCAACCAACAACCCACCACCATCCATTTCCGGCTTCCCAATGGCAGTGAGATCGTCTCCGCTAAACTCGAGCCGCGGGGAGTGACCGCCGACGTGTTCGTCGGCTCGAAGTTGGCGAAGTGGCCAGGAGATGCAGTCGAAGTCATGATACGCTTGCGCGACGAGTCGGGGGCAGTGAACGTCGAGACGGTGGACGTCAAGCCTCACGTAACTCTCGGCATCGAGCCCCTGAACGTGCAATGGACGCGCAAGGGCGCTACTTTACGCACGACCATCGCTGCACAACCGGGGCCAGGACCTTGGGTCGTGCGGGCGTGGGTCGTCGATCAGCATGGCGTGGAACTCGGGCGCGACTTCCTCGAAGTAGCGGAACGCTCGAGCGAAAAGCTGCCCATCGCTCGACAGTCAGCACCCCGTAAACCCGACGTTGCGGTAGCGCGGGTTCCGTGAGTGCGGGCCCGGAGAGGCGCGATGGGAGATCAACCTTTGCGCGTCGGCCGTGTGAGCAGCATCGCAATGGGCAACAGCAGAACCAGCGCGACGCCCGAAAGCGCCCATAGCCATGTCCACCCACTAGTGCCGTTGGGGCTCGGCGAAACTGCAGCAGCTCTCAAGGGCAGTTGTTGCGTGTCGAGCGAACGGCGTGTGAGCTCCGTACGGGCTGCCAGGTGCGCTTCGGGCGACGGTGAGACGTCACTTTCAACGGAGGGTTCGTTCGCGACGATGGCGTCCACCGGTGCATCGGCGATGTTGCTCAGTACCGTCACCCTGCCTTGGGTGCGAGCTTGGGTGCGCCGCGAGGGATCATCTCCAAATCCCACGCCGGGGGCAGGGATCGTCACTACCTCGTCTGGAACGTGAGCCTCTTCGGGGATGTATACCGCGTCGCTCGTGTCGAGAGCCAACTCCCTGGGATCCCTGACCTGGGTGCGGCGATCGAAAGCGTTGGGGCGGCGCGGGGCCTCACCCATCACCGCTTCGCCGATGCGCTCCTCCTCGCCCTGCGGAACATTTGTGGCAGACGGCTCGATCGCCTCTGCTCTCTCTGACGTCTCGCTTACCGGAGCCTCCGGCTCCGGACTTTCGTCTTCAGCGTTCTCGCCCTCAGCGCTCTCGTCTTCAGCGTTCTCGCCCTCCGGGGCTTCAGCCACCGACGGCGCTGCCGGTGCCTC
>CAZNZA010000078.1:15535-22402 GCA_964577325.1 uncultured Polyangiaceae bacterium | reverse complement strand
CTTCAGCGTTCTCGCCCTCCGGGGCTTCAGCCACCGACGGCGCTGCCGGTGCCTCGGTATTCGGCTCCGACTCGGGCTCGAGTTCTTCGGCGGCGGAGGACCCCGCGTCGGCGCCTGGCTGTGCATGTGCTTGCTCGGCGACTCCCGCGCTCAGCGCCAGGCCGCAGCAGGCGGCCAAGGTGTGTCTCAAACGCCCGTGCAGCAGGGCCCGACCGGTCGCCACAAGCATACTGGGAAGCAGTGTAACCCGGCTTCGCACAAGAGGCAGCGGCAATTGCGTTGGGAGGATGAATTAGAACGGCCCTCACTGGGGGCAAAGGTGAAACGACCTGAAATGGGCTGTGTCGCTGGCGGCCCCCGGTTGCGTCCAGCCCACAGCGAGCACTTCCGTCTGCTCCGCGGAGTTCACGGGCGGCAAGACCGCGACGACTGGGTCGTCGGGCGCTGTCGCGCGTTGTTGCGCCGTCGCCAGCACGTCCTGGGCCAGTGGGGCGTCCTGGATGGCGGCACTCCGGTTCGGATCGGAGTACCCGCGCTGGAGCTGAAGCTTGACTGAGCTTTCCCCATCTACGGTTTCGGACCACACCGCCACGAGAAGCCCTTCCACGTCGTTGCTCGGTGTGAGCGAAGCACGGGCAAGAGCGCGGACGTTGGGCAGGACGCGCCGGCGAAGCTGCTCTTCCGAACAAGCAGCATCGTCATTTCTCCCTGTGTCGACGCAGCCATCGGAGCGACAGTAAACGGCTGTCGCTTCAGCGACGAATCCGTCGTTGCTGAGTTTGCTCCAGCTGATGCTGGAGCGCTCGCCCACCAGGGGTGTCGCGTGAAGCGCGTGCGGCGCGAACCCCGGCTGTGCGTGACACACACGGACGGCCGCTTCGAGCTGTAAGCCAGGCGCACCCATGCTGACGGCAATGGACCGATTTTCGGTCCCGTCAGCCGTGGCTGCAAGCCAAGCTGCAGCAGGATTTTTCCCGCCGCCCAGAGCCACCAGCCCTGCCACCGCGCCCGGACGTGCAATGCCGGATTCGAGCATCGCTTCAGCAGACTTGGGGGCATTACCCGAGTGCTCGAAGAGCGCGGCGTCGTCATCGGGGCAACGAAACGCACCGGCTTCGGGCTTTTCGAACGTTCGGCAGCCATGCCAGATGACAAACGGGCTGCCATCGCTCAAACGACCTGCTGCCGGTCCGGGTTGCTCGGGCAAATAGTTGGGAAATGGAGTCAAGCTCAGAAAACCCTCGCCGTCGAGTTCCGGCGAAAGATTCACACGTTCGAGAACCGCGAGCGATTCCTCTGCCCGCTTCAGCGCTACGTACAACGTCAGCGACGGGTCATTCGCCGTCGGCCCAACCAGCGCGGCAGGTCCGGCTATCGACCTGCCGTCACTTAGCCGATCGGATAGTCTCAACGTCTCACTGGGCTGACTGACTCCAGGGTTGAACAGCCGCACGACGACATCCTGGTGCTCACCGTCGTCGATGTGCGCCACATGATACATGCCGTGTTCAGTCGCCAAAAGCTGCGTCTTATAGATGACTGCTGCCTCCAAGGGGGCGAAGTCAGTGGCCGCAGTCAAGGGACCAGAGTCGCTGGTACAAATTAACGATCCTGCATCGGCACATCTCGGATCGTCGTTCGGATCTGGCAGGCAGCCATTCTCCGTGCAACGTCCGCGGGTGCAGGCGGGCTGACTTTGGCAGTCGGCGCATTCGTTTGCCGAGGGCGTAGGACCTTCCAGCTCGTCGAAGTCGATCAGCAACGAGCAGCCGAGGAAGAAGCTTGCCGCGAGAGAACCACCAGCCAGACGCTTCACTAAAAGTTCCATTGCACGTGGCCTCTGGCTGATGACGGAGAGGCTGAAAAGTCCAAGACCGGTGCCCAACTTGCGGTCGTGACGGGGGGCGACGGGTCGACCAACAGCAACCACAAGCCCACTCCAAAGCCAATACCGGCCAAACCCGTGAAGAGGGTGGAGGCCAGGGCCAGGGAACGCCCGTGCCGTGTTTGACTCGGCGTGCAGTGTCCGCCGCATCGCTTTTCCAATGACGCGTGTTCATTGCTGGCCGTCAAACCGAGGGCGACGGCACCGGCTCCGGCGGCCACTCCGACCCCCATCGCCGACCATCCTACGAGCCGTTGCGCATCGAGCTCACGCGGCTCGGCATCACGGGTAGCCCCAGCGGGACGCGAAGCCGAAGGCTTTGCAGGCGCGTCGTGTGCCGCCATTTCCTTGGCTCGCGCTCCACGAAGCTCGGCAAGCTCTGCTTCGTACTTGACCTGGAGCTCAGCGATACGGGCGCGCACCTCTTCGGACTTGGTCGACGTCGGATCGTGCCGCAGATATGACTCCAGGGCCAGGATGGCTTTGGACCAGTCGCCACGGCGTTCATGTGCGACGGCAATCGCCAGCAGGATCCCCGATCGTCGCGACAGTTGGTATGCCTTGTTGAACGCCTCGAGCGCGGACGTCGGGTCGCCCTCTTCCAAATAGGCCATGCCGGAATGCCAGTGGCGTCGTGCTCGAGCATCAACCGCACTGACCTCTACGTCGGAAATCTCGCCCTCCTCGGCGTCATCGGACGCGTCGGCTTCGGCTCCATGGGGAGCTTGGGCGGCAGCCGTCTGCACCGTCAGGAGCACAACCACGCACAGTAGGCCGCGCAATAGGCTCCAGGGGCGTACGCCGGGCCAGTTGCGCCCTACCTCGGAGCTAAGCATCGTCACTCCCATGCGCGCGACGTACCATACCGCCCACCCCCTTCGCCCACTTTTACAAGCACGCCGTCAGCCTCTCCTCCAGCGGCGGCGGGAGCGAGCTTGGTGCCAACGTCACTCTTACAGGGTCGCCGGACTCCTCGGCGGAGCGGTTCAGGCGAAGATGACTGGTTTTTGGGAAGAGCAACGCTCTCGGCTGTGCTAGACGCCCCCCCGGATGCTGCCGCCCTCAGGCGCTCGAAGAACATAGCTATGCCGCGACGCGAAGACATCAAGAAGATCTTGCTGATTGGTTCTGGCCCGATCGTCATCGGACAGGCCTGCGAATTCGACTACTCGGGAACGCAAGGTGCAAAGGCGTTGGTCGAGCTTGGGTACGACGTGGTGTTGGTCAACTCCAATCCGGCGACCATCATGACGGACCCTGAGCTCGTCAAGCGCACCTACATCGAGCCCATCGAAGTCAAGACGCTCACCGCTATCATCGAACGCGAACGCCCGGACGCGCTGCTGCCCACGCTCGGTGGTCAAACGGCTTTGAACGCCGCATTGGCTCTGCACGAGGCGGGCATCCTCTCCAAGCACGGTGTGCAGCTGATCGGCGCTCAGGTCGACTCCATACGGCGTGCCGAGGATCGCGAGCTGTTCAAGGAGGCGATGAACCGTGCAGGCTTGGAGTCTGCCAGGTCCGGCCACGCGCGCTCCTTGGAAGAGGCGCGGGAAATGGTCAAGAGCACGGGCTTTCCCGCCATCCTACGCCCGAGCTTCACCATGGGTGGGGCAGGGGGTGCGGTGGTCGAAGATCCATCGGAATTCGATGCCAAGGTGGAGTGGGCTTTGTCCCAGTCGCCCACGCACGAGGTGTTGGTGGAGGAGAGCTTGCTCGGCTGGAAAGAGTTCGAGCTCGAAGTAATACGGGACAAGGCCGACAACTTCATCGTCGTGTGCACGATCGAGAACATCGATCCGATGGGCGTACATACCGGAGACTCCGTTACGGTCGCACCGGCAATGACGCTGACTGATCGAGAGTATCAGCGCCTGCGGGATGCCGCCCGTGCCGTCATGCACGAAATAGGGGTCGAAACCGGCGGGTCGAACGTTCAGTTTGCCGTTAATCCTCAAGACGGACGCGTGATCGTGATCGAGATGAATCCACGTGTTTCGCGTTCGAGCGCCTTGGCGTCGAAGGCCACGGGTTATCCCATCGCCAAGATTGCGGCCAAGCTTGCCGTGGGCTTCACCTTGGACGAGTTGAAGAACGACATCACCGGCACCAGCGCGGCGTTCGAACCGACCATCGACTACGTCGTCGTGAAGTGGCCGCGTTTCGCGTTCGAGAAGTTTCCGGGAGCGGACTCGCGTCTGGGTACGCAGATGAAGAGCGTGGGAGAGGTGATGAGCATGGGACGTACCTTTGCTCAAGCTTTTCAAAAAGCTGCGCGCTCACTCGAGACCGGCAAGACTGGTTTCTCCTCACTATTGGACCGCGTCGACTACCGCCAGTTGGACGACGAGCGCAGTGTGCGCGACTTGGCCCATGAGGCTCCGCCGGAATACCGCCCAAAGCCGCGTTTGCCGCCAGCGACGTCTCAAGAGACGTTGAAAGCCATCGAAAGTCGGCTCAGCACCGGGCGTCCCGAACGGCTGTTTTACGTCGGAGACGCGCTGCGTATGGGATTGGCTGCCGAACGCGTGTACGAACTGACGGCTATCGATCCGTGGTTCATCAGACAGTTCGAACGCATCGTCGAAGTCGAGCGCGCGGTGCGAGAGGCTCCCGCCCTGGACTTCGAGCTCATGCACACGGCCAAGCAGCTGGGTTTTGGTGACGAGCAGATAGCCGACCTGCGAGGTGAGTCACAGGATGATATTCGCGCGCTACGTAAACGGCTCGGTGTGCATGCGGTATTCAGCCGCGTTGACACTTGTGCGGCCGAATTTCCAGCGCTCACCCCTTATCTGTATTCGACCTACGAGAGCCAGACGGAGTCGGATGTTTCAGCGCGGAAAAAAGTCATCATCCTCGGTGGGGGACCCAACCGCATCGGACAAGGCATCGAGTTTGACTACTGCTGCTGCCACGCCGTGTTTGCTCTGCGCGAGCTAGACATCGAGACCATCATGGTCAACTGCAATCCTGAGACGGTTTCCACTGACTACGATACCAGTGACCGTCTCTACTTCGAGCCGCTGACGCTGGAGGAAGTGCTCAACATCTGTGAGGAAGAGTCGGCGCAGGGTGAACTGCTCGGTGTCATCGTGCAGTTTGGCGGGCAAACGCCCCTCAAGCTCGCGGTTCCGCTGGAGCAACGCGGCATCAAGTTACTAGGCACGACGGCCGACGCGATCGATCGCGCCGAGGATCGCGAGCGCTTCGAAGATTTGTTGAACAAGCTCGGCCTCAAGCGACCGAGTGCTGGTATCGCCAAGGGGGTCGAAGAGGCCGTGCAAGTCGCCGAACGTATCGGCTACCCCGTGTTGGTCCGTCCCTCGTACGTCTTGGGCGGCCGGGCCATGATGATCTGCTGGACGCGCGAGGATCTGGAGCGCTACGCCGGCCTCGCCATCGAGGCGGCTCGAGAAGCCGGGGCGCACACGTTGCTCATCGACCAGTTTCTGAAAAACGCTGTCGAAGTCGACGTGGACTGCGTGGCAGATGGCAAGCGCTGCGTCATCGGTGGCGTCATGCAGCACATCGAAGAGGCCGGGGTGCATTCTGGCGATTCTACCAGCGTGCTCCCGCCGTATTCACTCGACCCGCGCATCGTTGCTCGCCTGGAGGAGCAAACGCGAGCGATTGCCATAGAGTTGGGTGTCGTCGGTCTGATGAACGTCCAATTCGCCGTCAAGGACGGTGAGATATACCTCATCGAAGTCAACCCGCGGGCGTCGCGCACGGTGCCTTTCGTTTCGAAGTCGACGGGCCAACCCCTCGCGCGTATTGCCGCTGCGGTGATGGTGGGCAAAACGTTGGATGAATTGGGCGTCGAGGACGGCGCCGTGCCAACCCACGTCACGGTCAAGGAGAGCGTATTCCCGTTCAACAAGTTCCCCGGCGTCGATACGATTCTCGGGCCCGAAATGCGCAGTACGGGTGAGGTGATGGGTATCGCTACCAATACTGCTTTGGCGTTCGGCAAGAGCTTGATCGCTTCGGGCACTCAGCTGCCGAAGAACGGAACGGTCTTCATCAGCGTTCAGGACGAAGACAAAGCACAGGCGTGCTACATCGCGCGGCGCTTGCGCAATCTCGGCTTCGCCATCGCTGCGACGCGTGGAACCGCAGAAGCACTCTCCCAAGCCCGAATACCTGCCAAGCAATTGCAGAAGGTGGGCTACGGGTCACCGCATTGCGTCGACGCGATCGAGGCGAAGCGCGTTCAAATGGTGATCAACACTACGCAAGGGGCTGCGGCGATCCGCGATAGCTACGCCATACGTCGTAGCGCGCTGTTAGCGAACGTGCCGTATTTTACGACGATGCCTGCAGCGCTCGCTGTGGTGGAGGCATTGGAGGCGTACACCATGCTCGATCATCGTCCGCCGCAGATCCGCAGCATTCAGGAATGGCACGCGCGCGCCAAGAGTGCGCTGACACGCTGAACTTCAGCGCAGCAGGTGGCGGGGCCGGCACGGGCTCGTGCCCCGCGGCTCTCCAGTAAAAAGGCGCGGAAGCTATAGCGTGCCGCGCAGTAGCTGCTCCTCGCCGTCCGGTGGCGTGACGAATACCTGAAGTGCAACCATCGTGCGCGGTCCTTGAAAGTAGCGCAGCTCGAGCTGATGGCTGCCGCGCGACAAGAACATGCGCCCCGAGCTCGATACCGGTCCGTGCTGGCCGTCGTTGTCCACCACGACCTCGCCGTCGATGCGCAGAATGGAGCCATCGTCAGATACGACTCGAAAGACGTACGTGCCCGGCTCCAGCGTGATGAGGATCCCCGTGTACAGAATCGCGAACCACTCGCTGCGATCGCTCACGCCCGGAAAGCCGCTGGTAAAGCTGCGCGGCGTGACGTTGAATACGTCGGTGAAGAACTCGCCTTGTACCTGACAAGCGCCCAATTGCCGCAATGCTTTGGTTCCGGGTTCTATGAAGCACACCTGCCCTTTGAAGTGTCCGGAGGAGCCGCCGAAGCTGCCGGCACC
>CAZNZA010000078.1:11460-15435 GCA_964577325.1 uncultured Polyangiaceae bacterium | reverse complement strand
GCTATGGGCTTGCCAACCAGTACGCTCACCTGCCACCGGCAGTAGGGCCAACCAGCGTTGCAACGTCTCAGGCCCCACACTGGCAGGGCTCCGCGGCGACCAGCTGAGATGCGCGCGCGTCTCCTCTTTGATACACCGCGTGTCGCACGACAGCCAACTGCCTTTGGCTTCGAAGAGAATCCTTTGGTGGCCGCTGGAAAGTGGAGGTGTTGCCGCCGATGGCGGGGGCTGTTTGGGCGCGAAGACTTCGGCGACGATGGCTACCGGTCCACTGTAGCCGTAGCCAACGCGGCCCGTCTCACTGCGAAAGCGCGCCGGACCCGGATACTGAGCAGGACCAATCGTCACTGCGGGTGGCCCCCTGAACGCGACGTTGGTTGGTAGCCCCGTCTCCCCGGAGTGTTTCCAGAACAGGTGCGCTCCAGCCGGCGGCGAAAGGAGCGCGATGAGTAAAAAACGCACTCCCTCAGCTGTAGCTTCGCTTTCACTCGTCAACAGTTGGAAGCTCACGCTCGCGGGAGGCGCAGGCGGCAGGCGCGGTGCGGGAGCTAGCTGCGGGACGGCTTCAGCGAGAGTCTTCTGCGTCGGGGATGTCGAGGCTGCGACCGGCGCGCTGCCGCACGCGCAAAAAAATAGCGGTAGGAACAGCAAGCCGCGCATAGCAGCAGGTCAGGGTACCCGCTCGCCTGTTCAATTGCCATCGCCGTGCCCGTTTTTGGTAGCTGGTGGAGCAGACGCACCATTCGCGGCTGCGCGAGAACTCGCCCCCGCACGCCTCCTGATCTACACTCGAAGCTTGATGATTTTGCGCAACAGCGTCGCGTCCTCCCTCGGACCGAGACGCGTGAGAGAGGGCTCGTGCAGCAGAACTTGAAGGGCTGGCTTACTCGGATGCACACGAGCGGCAAACGCACCCAAGTTGGGCTCGGCGTGTTGTGCGTCGCTCTAGCGGGGACTTTGGCTTACTCCTGTGGCGCGTCCACGTCGTCGCCGCCGAACACTGCAGACCTCATTTCCCCAGCGTACCCGAGTTACTATCCGCCAGGGGTCATGACGGCAGTGCACGAGCCTAGCGCTTTGTTGCCCGCGGCTCCCGTACAGTTGACTGACTTCACTCCATTGCTGGCGCTTCCGGAGTTGACCTTAGTTGGAGAGGCAGTAGACGCTGGCGACGCGGTGTTAGCCTATCAGCATTACTTGGCGGCTCTGCAGGGGCCTCTCGCTGAAGCCGCGGGAGAAGCGCCGTACCACTTTCAGCGCGGAGTGCTGGCGTCGGAAGCACAGCTGCACGCGGAGGCTGCCGCAGCCTTTGCTGCTTGCGCGGCCCAGGCTTGGGAGCTATCCGAGTACTGCACGTACTTTGCTGCTCGCGCTGAGGTTCGGGCTGGCGCATCGAAGGCGGCGCTGAATCGGCTGACCGCAGGCAAACCGAGTGTCGAATTGCTGCAGGACTGGTGGGATACCCTGCTTGGAGAGGCCGCTTTGGCGGCTTCAGAGATACCTGTCGCCGCTGCGTCGCTGAAGCGGGCGTTGGAGCGGGCACCAAAAGCCAATGATCGCCATCGTCGCGCCATGTTGTACGCAGAGGCTGTCGTGCAGGGCGCACCACCAGCTTTAGCGCGAGCACCGGGTCCGAACGTGATCCCTTCCGCTGGGGCGGGTCAGCACCCGTTGCTGAACGAGTCCGATGTGCTCGCCGCGCTGAGGTGGGTGCGGCGTGCGGTGCTCGAAACGGCCGGATCGCCGCAAGCCGTGCAAGCATCCGCCTACGAGACGAAGCTTTTGGCACTCCTGTCGCCGGACGCATTCCGAGCCAATCAGGGACTGACCCCCGAAGATCACCTCGTGCGTCTATCGGCGCTAGTCGACCGTCGACGTTTTACTGATGCGCGCGTGGCTGCCGACGAGCTCATCAATGCCACCCCTTCATCGGCAGCCTATTCGCCTACCCTGTGCGAAGTCCACGTGTTGCGGGGTAAGGCATTGGCTGGTCTAAGTCAGTGGGGGATGGCGACAGACCTGTTGGCTGAGGTCGCAAATAAGTGCATCGATCCGGACCTGCGCGCGCGGGCCATGTACCTAGCCGGTCGATACGCCCGCTACGACAAGCGCTGGTCGCAGTCGGCACGGATCCTCAAACAGCTCGAGCAGGAAGTGCCCGAGCACCGGCTCGCTGACGACGCACGCTTGATGAGAGCCGAGGCCCATCTCGAGCTTTCAGACGATGCGGAGTACACGCGGCTGCTTTCCACCTTCGCGGAGGACTATCCGAACGGTGACATGGTTTTAGACGGGGTGTCGGCGTTGGCATTGCGCCTGATGACGAAGGGGCAATGGGGGCCAGCAGCCAACGTGCTCGAAAGGGGGACGGCGCTTGCCAAGCAAGCCGATCGCGTTCGCGACCACGAGTACGCGGGACGCGAGCGGTACTTGATGGCTCGTGCGTGGATTCAATTGGGCGAGGAGGAGCGGGGACTGAGTGAATTCGAGGCATTGGTCCGGGAGCGACCGTTGTCCTATTACATGCAGCATGCCTATTCGCGCTTGCACGAGGTGGACCCCGCGCGGGCAGCGCGCGCTCGCGAAGAAGCCATGACGCGCACGCTCTCTGAACCCTTCCGGCTAGCGGGACGTCCAGCATTCGAAACGCCCGCGTTTCGGCGCGTGCTCGAGCTACTACGCCAGGGACAGCTCGACTGGGCCAGCTTGGAATTGGACGCGTTGGCGCCTGGCGGTGCATCCCCCGCGCCGGAAGTGCTGTGGGCTACCGCCTTGCTGTTTGCTCGGGCAGGCTCGGCCAAACTATCGCATCAGCTTGCCCGGGGTAAACTCAGCGATTGGCTCAACCAATGGCCCGCCGGCGAATGGCGCCAAGCTTGGGAGTTGGCTTTTCCCCGTCCTTACAAGGAACTGGCCGAGAAGGAGGCGGAGCGCAACGGGATCTCGCCGTCGCTGGTTTACGCCGTGATGCGCGAAGAGTCAGGCTTCGATCCCCGAGCGCGCAGTCACGCTGATGCGTTCGGCCTGATGCAACTGATCGAGCCCACGGCTCGCCATTTCGCCAAAGATCTGCGGCTTTCCGTCTCTACTCAGGCATTGTTTACGCCGAGGATAAACATTGCTTTGGGCGCTCGCACGTTGAGCAACTATTGCGGGCGCTTTCCGGACAACCCGTTGCTTGGCATCCCTAGTTACAACGCCGGCCCGGGACGCCCCAAGCGCTGGCTCAAAGAGCTACCGTCACAAGAGTTCGATCTTTGGGTGGAGCTCATCCCCTATCGGGAGACCCGTCGCTACACGAAGCGGGTACTGGCTAGTTATGGCGTTTATCGCTTCCTGTACGAGGAGCATGACCAGCCTTGGCTTCTGCCTCGCCGCGTTCAATAGGTGGCTATCCCGCGTGTTGCTCGAGAAAGGCGCGAGCTGGTTCATAGTTCGCATCGGCATTGAGGGCACGTTTGGCGAGAAGGACGGCTTTGCGCAGGTCGCCGCGTTGTTGAGAGATGATCGCCTGGCGAAGATAAGCTTCGGCGCGCGACATGGGTCCATCCTCCTTCAACAGCGTCACGAGCTGTAACGCTTTGATTGCCGTATCGAAGTCGGAGCGCTCCATGGCCAGAATGGCAAGTTCTGAAGCTACTACGCCATTGCGACGGTCGCTCTGCAGAGCGGCATCCAACCAAGCGATGCGACCTTCGATGTCGCCAGCTGCTTCCGCGACCTGGCTCATTCCGTACTGCAACTCCGACAGTTCACTGGAGCGCTTTTTGCCATGGGCCCGGATGGCGTTCTCGAGCACCTCACACGCCGCTTGAATGCCCGAATCGAGGACGTGGGCGCGTGCCAGACCCAGAGTGGCCCGATGATCCTGAGGGGAAATCTCGAGTGCCGCCTCGAAAACGTTGGCGGTCTTGGGGTGAGGCTCGTTCGTGGACAGCAGTACTTCACCCGCGTCACGCAGCAACTGGAAACGTA
>CAZNZA010000078.1:7806-11360 GCA_964577325.1 uncultured Polyangiaceae bacterium | reverse complement strand
GACCGCTACATCCCATTCGCTCGCTTCGAAGGCCAGCTCCGCCCAGCGAGTGGTGGCTTCGACATCGCTGGGGTGTCGCGAACAGTAGGCCGAGAAGATCTCGATCGCTTCCGCGTGCTGTCCCAGTCCAGGCAGGAGGACACCAAGACGGATCACGGCTTCCCGTTCAGCTTGTACCTGACCTTGAAGTTCAGCCAGTTGTTGTTGGCGAAGGAGCAGCGTGGCCAAGTCTTCGATGAGATCCGAGCCTCCGATCGTACCAGCAGTCTCCAGATCGCCGATGGCGTCCATGATGGCGTCCAGGTTGTGCTCATCGGCGCGCGCACGAACGGCGGCTCTCAGATGGTAGACCAATGCCAAGCTTTCGTCGGTGTGGCGTTCATCAGCGAGAGCCGTGCTCAATAGCTCCATCGCTTCATCGGGCCGGCCTGCGGTGACCAAGAATTCGCACGCGGGCTCGAGCAGCGAAAGGGACATGCCGTCGCGCTCGAGGCCTTTGATGAGCACGTCGGCCGCCATGGCTGCGTCGCCAAGTTGGGTATCGTAAATCGACGCCGCTTCGAGCAGCAGTGTGGTCATGGGTTCCAGGTCTGGCTCTCGCAAAGCGCACACGGTGAGCAGCTCGGCCAAGGGAGCCCAATGTTCCCGCTCCCTGTACCACGTCATCAACCGGTCACGTAGCAGCTCACTGTCCGGACGACGACGGAAGCCAAGCTCAAACGCACGCTCCACGCCTGGCTCGTCTTGAGACGCTTCTCGCAGATCAGCCAGCATCAAAGACATCTCGACCACGCCCTCCGTGGGCTCAGTGGGGAGCAGACTTTCAATCAGATCGGCTCGTTCCACGGGATCGCTGTCGGGCACGTGCCGAAGCAGGGCCTGGAGGATGGCGCGGTTGCTACTCATCGTGACGTGTGCCATGCGATACACCGCCACTGCGGCATCGGGATCCGAAGCCTCCAGGAGCCCGCCAAGTTTCAACGCGAAGGCTTCGATGGCTTCCTCGGCGCCGCGGGCTACCGCCGCGTCCAAGAGCTGCTGAAGCAGCGCTTGAAGCTCCGTCGTGCGCCCTTGTTGCTCTAGGACAGACACCAGCAGCGACGCCGCCTCGTCGTTGTCCGAGTCATCCGCGAGTGCTCTTCGCAGCGCCGACTCTGCGTCCTCTGTACGTCCCGCGTCCAGCATCAGTCGGATGCGCTCTAGGCGCAGCGCGCGCCGCTCCTCTTGCCCCTCCGCGCTTTCTTCCGCCCGCGACAGGCAGGCTTCCAAGGCATCCGGCCGGTTCAACTCCCGATACAAGGATAAAAGCGGCTTCCAAACACGAACGTCGCCGGGCTTCTCGGCACTCAACTGCTCGAAGATCGATGTCGCGCGGCCCGCTTGGCCCAGCACCGAATGTTCTAAGTTAGCAACTTCGAGCCACAGGTCGAACTGCTCCTCACCCGTGCTGCGTTCGGCTGCTTTCACCAATAGGTCCCGCGCTGCTTCGAAATCACCACTAGCCTGCTGAGAGGCAGCCAAGGCAGTGAGCGCCCACAACAGTGTCGCATCGTCGCCCTCGTTCTCAGCACGGGTACACACGGTGCGCAGAATGAGCTCACGGTTCGGACCATCCCCCACTTCCTCGGACAACACCACTGCCTCGCGCAGTTGACTCAGTGAGGCTTGCTCTAGGCCCAGCAACGTCGCCTTGAGCAGAAGGGCGCGGTCATCGAGCTCGCGGGCGGCCTCCTCTAGTAGTTGCAGCATCTCGGCTGTCGGAGGATTGAGCTCGGAGGAGGTTTCCAAAATGGACGCCGCTCGGCGAAAGTCCGCTTCGCGAGACAGCGCCTGGCGCAGCTGGTCGAGTCCTCGGTGACGATCTTCGCCACCGCACAAGTTATGCTCAGCGATGCGATACAGGGCTTCGGTGAGGTCTTCCGGAACGACTTGAGTGGCATCTGCTGACACATAGCGCTCGAGCGCGAGCATGAGACCGTGCATGTCGCCGGTGCTCTCGAGAACTTGACGCAGAGCGGAAAACGTTGCTTGTGGCTGTTGGCCAGTGCGCTGTGCACGCTCCAAGTAAGCGGCGGCTTTGGTCAGATCACCTCGTGCCTCGGCGTCTGAGCCCAGGCGCAGCCAAAGCCGACACGCTCCGTCCCGCTCTCCGCTCTCTTCGAGACGGTTCGCCAACGCTAGGCACGTCTCGGTGAAGCGTTCCATCTGATTAGCGGCAGAAGCCAGCTCCTCAGTCTGCTCCATGAGCCGTACATCCGCGGGACGCGCTTCGAACAACTGTAGAGACAACTCGAAGGCGTCTTCGGCGCGCCCTAGTTGCACGAGCGCTCCGGTACGAGCTCGCAAAATCGATTGTTGCTCGGCTTCGCTCGTCGCACGTTCGGCTCGCCGCGCCAGTGCGCTGAGCAACAGCTCCCACTGACCTGCCTGCTTGAGCGCCTCTTCCAGACGCTCCGCTTCTCCCGAATTTTGGTCGGCCGCTTGAAGGGCAGAGTCGAGCAGATCCTTGGCCCGCGCCTCGTCGTTGCGCTGAGTCGCTATGCGGTAGAGCTCGAACAAGATAGCGCTTTCGCCAACTTCTCCGGCTTGAGCCTGGCGTCGCCCAACGAGCAACAGCAGCGCGCGGTAGGCAGTTTCGGCTCGTTCGAGCTCGCCATTCTGTTGCGCCACATCACCCAAGGTTTTGAGAATGAGCGGATCCGTACGTTGAATTCTTGCTGCGGCATCGAGTTGCTCGAGGGCGGCATCCAAGTTACCTTCGGCGCGTTCGATGAGTGACAATTGAAAGTGCACATTCGCGCGTTCGGCTGTCCGACGTCGGCCGAACTCACTCAGTAAACTTTCGAGCAGGCTCCTGGCAGGAGCTAGACGACCGGCGAGTCGTTGCGCTTCGGCAAGCGAAAGCCTCAGATTCTGTTCATCTGGGACCAGCTCATAGGCACGCTGAAGGAGGGGGATGGCACGCTCGAGCTCCGACAGTTCCTTCCACCACACGTTGGCAGCGCGCTTGAGATAGTGGACCTTCGTGGGAATGTCCCGAGCGAAGGCGACGCCCTCGCCGAGCAGTGTGGCAAACTCCAGCCACTCCTTCCTTTCCTCCCGCAGGTTCGACAACAGCTCTCGCACCTCCGTCCAACTCGGCTCTTCTTGGAGTCCGTTCGATAGGTACTCGATGGCCACGTCGGCTTTGCCAGCGCTGCGCAGCGCGTTGCCCAACCGGACCAAAGTCTGCTGGCGTGCGGCGGGTTGGGCCGCTTCCGTGAGCTCGAGGCGATGTTGCAGCCATGAAACGGCGTCCGCGTGCTCCTGTCGTTCGGTGTGAATGCTCGCAAGGGCGTCCAATGCCTCGACACCGGGCAGCAAGCGCACCGAAGCACGGTAGGCGGTCAGGGCACTGGCGACGTCTTCGAGCGACGCTCTGGCTAAGTCGCCCGCGCGACTGAACAAAGCGGCGGCGTCTGCAGGACGTTGTTCGCGTTCCAGGAGCTTGGCTTGTTCGACGTACAACTCGTACAGTGGCTCGAGCTTTTCGCTTCTGGTGAGGATCGCCGCGA
>CAZNZA010000078.1:0-7706 GCA_964577325.1 uncultured Polyangiaceae bacterium | reverse complement strand
GAAGCGACGCGGGTTCTGCTCGAGCAGCTGCTTGCATAGAGCAATGGCACGTTCTACCCGCTGTAAATCATCGGCAGCGATCTCCGCCGCCCGGTGTTGCTGTTCTTCAACCCAGTCTTTGTCTAGCGGTAGTTTGCCGCCGCGCAGAAGGAGCTCGAAGGCCACTTCGGATTCGCCGCGTTCCTTAGCGATGGCGATCAGCTGCTCTATGGACCACATCGCGACTTCACCCACGTCCGGGACGTCGGTCGCGTCCGAAGCGGCCAGGTGCTGCTCGGCAAGCGCTACACTGCGCTCCAGAATTGGTCGTGCGAGAGTCGGATCGTGTTCTGCTTCGAGGGCTACATGCGCGGCGCGATTGAGGTGAGGCAAGGGTTGGGGCACGACCTCCGCCAACTTCAACAAACTGGCGACGAGCGCGGCGGACGGTGCCTGCTCCTGAAGGCTGACAAGGACCTGCAGGCTGTCCGCGCGTCGGTGTTGCTCCACGGCTTCGCTGAGCACACGAATCGCAGATTCTCTATCGCCTCGCTTGAGATTGTACCACTGTCCCAGTTGAAACTTGAGGTCGTGGGATATCTGCGCGGGGAGGGACCGTTGCTTGACGGCCTCATCCAGCGCCGTCAGGGCGTCAGTCCACGACTCGGTCGCTGCCTGTTCGAAAGCTGTAATGACTTCTGCCGGCACGGCCTCCACGGCCAAGGCAGCCTCGATGACTGCCCAAGCCGCAGCGTCCCAAGTTCCGAGTCTACCTGCACTCCGAACCACGGCACACGTCGCCTCCAGTTCCGCCGGGGCCAATACTACGGCGCTGCGGTAGGACGCGAGCGCGGAACCCCAATCCTCCAATTGGACTTCCAGGACTCGCCCTTTCTCGAGCAACAACTGCACGGTGCGTGTCTCATCGCTGCAGTGTTCGAGCGCGCGGGTGTAGCTTTCGACGGCGGTTTGCCATTGGTTGGTGCTACCAGCCAGGCGCAGGATTTGTTCTTCGACAGTTGGCGATGGGATGAGTTCGAAGGCGCGCGCCAGGTGCTCGAGAGCAAGTGTAGCATCGCCCTTGCGTTGCTCTGCGAGCTCGGCGGCTTCCAACAGAACGGCCTGCTTTTGTGCCAGATCGGCGGTTGCCGTAAAGCGAATTTCCACGAGTTCCAGCGTGCCTTGCCATTCATCGGCGGCCTGGTAAGCGCGGCTCAATGTCTCGGCAGCCTCCAGTTGCACGCTAGGCTTTTCGAGAAGGGCGAGCAGGCCCTCCCTAGCGGCCTCATGGACAGGGCTCAGTTCCAGCGCTTGCCCGTAGCAGGCCACGGCAAGCGTGGGTTCCTCTTGGTGCAGCCGGAACACATCACCCAATGATGTCAACTGTAGGGTCCGTCGAGAGACGCTTGGTTCGTCCTTTTCAACTTCCTGAAGAAGGTCAACGAGGTCGTCCCAGCGAGCGCTCTGCTCGTACAAGTTAGCCAGCGCATCCGCGGTATCGTTCGTTCGGCCGTAGTGAGATTCAATTTCCAGCCAGATCTTCACGGCCTGATCCAGCTGATCGAGTTGCAACTCGTGAAGCTGAGCAATCCATATCAAATCCGAGCGGCCTTTGTCGGGGTCAGCGCTGTGTTCGAAGCGAGCGCGGAGTGCCGGAAGTAGCTCCACGAAGCGTCGCCGACGCGCTAATAAAGCGACGCGTGCATCCAGCGCCACCATGTCACTCGGCTGTTGCGATAGGCACTCCTCCCACAGTCTCAACGCGCGCTCATCGTCCTCCAAAAGTTCCGCCAATTGAGCAGCTTCGACAAGAGTCGTCCGCTGAGCGTCAGCTTCCACCTCCAACTGGTACAGTCGCTCCAACGCATCGAGGCGACGCGGTCGTTGCTCTTCGTCCACCAGCAACACGCGCAGGGCGCGAGCGGACATCAACTTCTGTTCGGCAGAAGCGTGGTCGGACAGCATGACTTGGGAGTACAGCTCGATGGCGGCGTTGGGGTCGTGGTTGTCCACGTGTTCTGTTTCCGCCGCTTGCACCAAGAGCTGCATACGACGGTCCGGTGCGGCCCGCGTAGCGGCCTGGCCGAGTGCCGACGCCAAGCCAGCGAAGTCATGCGTGGTCTTCGACAACGCTTGCAGCTGTGCCAGGGCGACGTCGTCGTCAGGGGCGAGGCATAGCCAATTGGCGCATGCTTGTTGGGCTGCCGCGGCGTCGCCGTTACGCAAATGCCACTGGACCAACTCGTGTTCCAGAGCCACCTCGCTTGGCGTATCAGGCGCTAAGAGTTTTGCTGCCCCCAACACCCGAATCACCTGCTCTGATTGTTCGCGTCGGGCGTACTGGTCCTTGAGGCATTCCAAAGCTTGTCGCCGGATGGCAACAGGGGTTTCCTCCCGGGCTGCCAGTTTTTCCAGGAGACGACAACCCTGCGCCTCGCCGCGGTCGAGTCGTAGCAGGCCGAGCGCTCCCTCCAGCGCCTTCTCCGGCGCGTCGAGGTACGAGAGGTACCGCTCGGTGATGCGCACGCGTAAGTCGAGCTTACCAGCCTCATCCACCTCTGGCATTCGCGCCTGCCACACGTCGACCAGGTCCTGGTGTCGCTCTTGTTCCGCCAATCGTCGTTCCAGAGCTGAGCACAGCTGTTCGTCGTGCGGCCTGAGGATGAATAACTGCTTGAGGTAATCGCTGGCTCGCCGGGCTTGACCCGCAAAGTCTTTGGCTACCCGAGATGCTTCCTCTAGCAGCTCTATCGTCTGCCGAGTGTCCGTCGCCCGCTCCAGGCAGGCGTCGTAGATGGCGAGCAGCTCGTCCCACCGCTCGGCTAGTGTCAGAAGCAGACTCAGCTTCTCCAAGGCCCAGGAATTGCCGGCGTCCCGCCGCACCAGGGTCGTGAGCACCGCGACGGTCCTGTCCGTCTCTTCGTACCACTCTTCTAAAAACTCGACGTAGCGTTGACCCACCGCTCGCAGGACGTCGAGGGGCAGATCGCTTTGGCTCAGCACGCGCGCGTAAACGTCCTCGGAACGTCCCGGTTCATCGGCTTCGCGGGCGAGCTCATCGATGGCGTCCCAGTGGCTGGCTTCACCTGGTTCCTGAATGGCGGCTGCGATGGGCGCGGCATACGGCGCCTCAGGCGCAACACTGACGCCGTTGCTGCTGACATCGGCCGTCGGTTCATCTGACGCGCTCACATCTTCATCGGCCAATGCCGGAGCGGCGACAGCGAGTGAGGGGCGGTCATCTTCGGGAGGATGGGAGTCGGCGGGCAGCGATGATTTCTCGGTCATGGTCTGTGCGGGGGCAGCCTGGCTACGACGCATCAGGTCGATGCCGGCCTTGAAAAAAGATGAATGTACGACGCGGCTCACACGAGCCTGAGGCGCTGCGCCCCTGAAACGATTGGAGGCGAATGTTGGCCACAATACTAGAGGAAGCCCTCGGGTACCACTGAGACAGCCCCCGATGCTCTAGAGATTCTTTCAACTTTCGAGGTGGAGGACAGCGACAGGAACGGGTGCGAAGCATGGTGCAGGGGGGTGACCGCTCGAGCGGAGTGGCTTCTGCTCTGCACAGAGCCGACGCTACTGGCCTTGTCCTACGTGAGCGTCTCGAGCCACTCGATCTGGAGTGTTTTCGCCCCAATCAGTCGCGCATACGCCGCCTTCCATCGCTTACGTAACGCCGGGGCGTGCTACAACCGGCAGCACGTGTTGGTGCCGACGATGTGCGCAAGCAAACGCAAGAGTAAGTGGCTGTGCTCGGGCTTGAGTTTGGCGCTCGGGCTGTTTGCGCTTCTTCCTCGACCGGCCATGAGTCGTTCCCCCGCACCGGTGGCCGTCGTCGATTTGCACGTCGACTGGCCTTACCAAGTGACCTACCAAAACAAGGCGCCCGCCCAAGGCAACGGACGCTATGTCGCTGAGTGGCTGGAGCAGAGCGGCATCTCCGCCGCGGTGCTTCCGCTGTACGTTCCAAAAAAACCGCCCCAAAGTCCCACCATGGAGGACTTGAAGCATGTGTGGACTTTCGCGTCTCAGGCCCTCCAGCGTACGCCTCCATGGCGCGCCTCCGATAGCGTACGCGCCGCTTGTGGATGGCTGGCGAAAGCATCGGGACCGACGGCATTCTTCTCTTTCGAGGGGGCGACGCCCCTGGGCTTCGACCTAGCGTCAGTCAGTGGTTGGGCTGAAAGAGTCCGCCTCTTCGGCCTCGTGCACGCGCATGATACCGCTGTGGCCTCGTCGTCGGGTTACCGTTTTCGAAAGCCTGGGTTTGGCTTGACCAGGCGCGGCCAGGAACTCGTGCGACGAATACATGCTCATGGTGGCCTCGTCGATGTCTCCCACGCTTCGGACGCGACGATTGCGGATGTTCTGGCCCTGGCGAAACTGCGAGACGCGCCGGTAGTGGCGACGCATTCGAACGCGCGTGCGGTGACCAACCATCCGAGAAATCTCACCGATGCGCAGCTGCGGGCCATCGGCGAGAGTGGCGGCGTCGTTGGTGTAGCCTTTCATGCACCGTTCCTAACGGGCGCCCTCGAGGCGACGTTGGACGACGTCGTCCGACACATTCTCCATGTCCGACGGGTCGCCGGTATCGAGACGGTCGCCATTGGCAGCGACTTCGAAGGCGGCATCCGGCCACCGGCACAATTATCGGACGTGCGAGGATTTCCGCTTCTGGCTCAGGCGTTGCGGGAAGCGGGTCTGAGCGAACCCGAGCTAAGCCAGGTGTTCGGCCAAAACGCTCGGCGGGTCTTGTGTGGACAGTGACGCCGGGTTGCAAAGCCCTTGGATTTCTGGAAACGGCTTCGACCATGACTCAGCATCCGGTCGACCTCGAGCCTGCCGACGTTCACGCCGCGCTTTCGCAATTCAATACGTGGTTGCAGTCGTTGTCAGCGGACGCCACGTGTTTGGCCTCAGCTGCTGAAGACGAGGTCACGCCCGCTCCAGCGCAAGCGGTGTCGAAAGCCGTGTGTCTGCATGTGTTGCGGGTGACGGAACACCAACAGGGCGTCGAGGACCTGGTGGCATTGGAGTGCGCCATCCTGTTGCGGCTTGCCGCCACAGGGCACACCACCGACGTTGCCGAGTCGCAGACACCGACGCCGCTGTACACTTTACGCGAACAGGCGGCCTGGTTGGAGCGGAGCCTGCCTGAGGAATGGCCACTGCTGCAGCGTTTCCTCCACGGACTGACAGCCTTTGATGGCGATTCGCAGGCGGATCAGAAAATGGCGCAGCAACACACGGTAGCGGAGGCTGCACCGGAGGAGGCGGCAGCGTCGCCTTGGAGCGAAAATGCCCAGGCTGACGCTCCGCCGTTGGCCGAGCGCATGGCTGCGTGGGCAAAGGACTATGTTGCACCACGCCTTGCAGACGGCGCGCACGACTGGATGCGGCTACGGGCGTTCTTACGTACCCGCA
The DNA here is from genome assembly GCA_964577325.1 of uncultured Polyangiaceae bacterium. Classification (GTDB taxonomy): domain Bacteria; phylum Myxococcota_A; class Polyangia; order Polyangiales; family Polyangiaceae; genus SZUA-265. The sequence continues at coordinate 2,294 of CAZNZA010000078.1, read as the reverse complement.
GCGACGCCGGCAGCGAGCGATCGACTTAGCTTTTCGCGGCCCCTAAGTGGTCCCAAGAGGCACCGGGGGCGAATCGTCGCTGACGCCAGCAGCCGAACCCCAGACGTCAGCTCGCCTCTGCCATCGGGCGCACGGGGGCGTTGGCCTCTGCAGCGGCACTTAATGGGCCACCGTTGGTGATGAACTCGTTGAGCAGCTCGCGGCACTCGGGCTTGCCCTTCAGATGGCTGACCACCACGCGCGTGACCTGCTCGAAGCGTTCTTCGTACTCCAGGCCTTCCCGCGCCTTGGCCGCGACCTTTTCACGGCCTGAGGCCAGATCTTCTTCCAAAGCTCCTGCATAACGAGCCAGCTGACTGCGCAGCTCCTCAATCTGTGTTCGCAGGTCCTTGGCTGTGATCTCTCGCGCCGATCGCTTGGCTTCCTTGGACTTGAGGGCCTGACGCTTGACGTCCAGCAAGGCTCCAGCCGCACCGGCTTGTTCGAAAGTTGTGCGGTCAGCTCGACCTTGCCGTTCGAGCTCGTCGGCTCGACGAAGCGCTTCCACCGCCCGCTGTTCCGCTTGCCCAAGCTCCTGGGCGGCCAGCTTCTCGTCTTCGACGTATGCTGCCGCATCGCGCAGGGCGCGTGACTCCTCTTGCGCCAATTCCTCTACCTTACGACCGATTTCAGCGCGCAGGGCTCGGCCTCGCCGTTCGAGCGCCTCCAAGCGGCGCGTGTGGCTGGCGATTTCACCCTCGAGCCGACTAGCCTTCGCCGCTAGTTCCCAAGCCCCGCTCAGGGCTTGGGCCAACTCAGGGGGAGGCGCCGCGGCCGGGTATGCTCGCGATACCATTCGCGAGAAGGTTCCGGCTCGGTTCGCCCACTCCGTTACGTTGGCCGAGCGCGATGGGGGGGGCGGCGGGGGAATGGCTGGTGCAGCTTCCCCTGTCTCTTTATCCCAGGCCTGTGAGGGCAGGGACCGCTGCAACGCCTTGAGTTCTTCGAGCAAATGGTGGCCGTCGCGGTAGCGGCGTCGAGCGTCCTTTTCCAGCAGACGCAATACGATGCGTTCGGCGACCGGGTGACAGTCGGCGCGCAACGCGCTCGGCTTCGGCGCCTTGGCCGTGCGCTGCAGTTCCAGGAGAGTATCTCGATCGCTCGAACGGAAAGGCAGCTGGCCCGTGAGCATCTCGAAGAATAGAACCCCGAGCGCGTACAGGTCCGACTGCGGCCCCGCTGTCTCGCCTCGTGCTTGCTCCGGGGACATGTACTCGGGGGTTCCGAAGACGGCGCCTTTTGGTGCAAGCCGCGGGTCGTGAGCGAGCGCGGCCAAACCGAAGTCCAGGATCTTGACGAAGTCTTTACGCCCGCCCCGTGCGGTGAGGAGAATGTTGTCGCTCTTGAGATCGCGGTGCACCACCCCGAGGTCGTGGGCACGAGCCAAAGCGGCCCCCATCTGTTCGATGATGTCTACGGCTCGCTGGATGGGCATCGGTCCGCGCCCAATCTCCGCGCTCAATGGCGTGCCTACGAGGTACTCCATGACGAGGTACAGCTCGCCCTCGTCAGTCTCACCGATGTCGTGAATGTCGATGATGTGCGCGTGGTCCACGCGGTTCGCAGCCCGCGCCTCGCGCAGCATCCAAGCTCGTAGATGGGTTTCGCCGCGCAAATCAGGACGGATCAGCTTAACAGCGACGATGCGATCGATGAGCACGTGCCGTGCTCGGTACACCACGCCCATTCCGCCTTCGCCAATACGTGCTTCCAGACGATAGCGGCCGGCGATTACCTTGTTGAGGATGGGATCCTCGCTACGTTTTCGAGCCATACTTGGTAGTTGTCTTGTGTCTCGGGCGTCACCGCCCAAGGTCACTCAAAATCAAAACGTTTATAATTGTGAGTAACGGTAGGGCAGAGCCGCGCAAAAGGGGAAACGACGCAATTTGCTAGAAGTGGCGTCCATCCGAGCGTTGCGGCCAAGCCCAGCTTTCCAGACAAGCCACGGCGCGGCCAGGCATAATCCGCCGACACTCCAGATTGAGTGCGCCAGGATCTCACAACTCCGTGTTGAGCCCACACTCGGGCTCTCTTGTCCACACCGCAGGCACTAGTGCTGCGACAACTAAGTTCTGAGCCCACCGAGGGCAACTTATTGAGTTATGTGTGAAATCGTCGTGCTTGTCGCAGCACAAGAAAAACAGGAAAAGCCGAGGCAAACAGAAGCCCTTCGACGGTTTCGATGCCGACCCTCACTGTGCTGTGGGAGGGCATCGAAACCGGTCAAAACTTGGTTGCCGAGGCACTAGTGC
>CAZNZA010000077.1:17743-27690 GCA_964577325.1 uncultured Polyangiaceae bacterium | reverse complement strand
GGGTGTTGCGAGTTCTTGCGCGTGACCATCGCCGCATTCAAACGCTGCTTGGTTATGCGCTGCAGGGAGAACGCCATGAGCGAGAGGCATTTTGGAAGCAGGCGCGCCAGGAACTGCTGGTGCACGAGAAAGCCGAGGTCGACGAGGTGCTGCGCGTGCTGCATCCTAAGGGGCCGTACATGGGGCTGGTCGCGCGGCACACCCACGACGTGGCGGTGTTCGAGCGGCGCATCCAACAAATCGACGAACTGGAAGTCGGCTCTGAGCCTTGGAGCCGCGCGGTTGGCGAGCTGAACCAAGCATTCCGGACGCATGCGTTCGAGGAGGAGGCGGAGTTGTTTCACTGGATCCAAGAGGACCTGGGTCGCGAGGGCCTGGAGGCCGCTGCTACGCGAGTGCGGGCGGTAAAACAACGCCTGATCGCGAACGGCGAGACGGCAGGGGCATCACTGTCTCGTGAAGCGGCGATAGGCGCAACAGGACCCGCGCCCATTGAACCCCCGCCACCCGACCCGCCCCCTGCAGAGCCACCTGGGCCCTCCGAGCCGCCTATGGAGCCCCCGGGCCCTATGAAGCCGCCGGTGCGCCCGCCCGGACCCCCGCCCCCTCCGGCGAAAGTTCACCCATGAACTCACTTGCGAGGAGATAGCTGTATGACGCAACCGAACTCGACGTCCTTCAACGATGGCACCCAACTCGACGCGCAATCGGTGCGGCGACGGCGGCTATGGATCGTCGTTGTGGGTCTGTTATTCTTCGGCGCTGGTGGCGCCTACTTCGTCTATGACTCCAGCCGTTACTCCGAGGACAACATCCAGAACGACGCTTTTCCCAACTCCATGCAACGCGTGGGTCGCTGAACCGCGCTCTGGACCGAAAACGATCAGCCGCGCGCCTTGAAGCTCAGCGACTCTGAGTTCATGCAGTAGCGGCGTCCACTGGGTGCAGGGCCGTCTTCGAAGACATGCCCCAAATGACCGTCACAACGCGAGCACCGTATTTCGACCCGCTGCATGCCGTGACTTCTATCGATAACCTCTCGCACGTGCTGTGGGTCGAAGGGCTGAAAGAAACTGGGCCAGCCGGTGCCAGATTCAAACTTCGCTTTTGACTCGAACAGCGGAAGCTCACACAGCCCGCAGTGATAGGTGCCGGACTCCTTGTTGTCCAACAACCCGCCACAGAACGGTCGCTCGGTGCCGGCGGCCAAAAGGATGCGCTTTTGCTCGGGCGTAAGCTTTTCGACCAGCCTCGCACGTTCGTGCTCGGTAGGTGGAGTGAGATCGAAGCCACTGGCAGACGTGCGGACAGCGGGGCGAGCTGAGTCGGGATCTGAAGGCATGATGCCTCTTACCACAATCATTGACGGTCAACAAATCGTGACATCCCGAGCACAAGCAAAGCCATGAGGGCAGTCACACTTGCTACGGCATAGGCTCCCATACCCGCGGCCACTCCAAGAGCTCCCGTTAACCATATGCTCGCCGCCGTCGTCAAACCCGAGACTGTGGCCTTGGACCCGATCCCTCCGCCATCGTCGCGAATGATGCTGCCAGCTCCGAGAAAACCGAGTCCTCCGATGATTCCCTGAACGGAGCGGAAGGGGTCGAGGCGCAAGGCCGAATCGTCTCCCCCAGATGCTTCGCTGGCTTCGAAGGAAAGCACCGTGAACAACGCCGCACCTAAAGCGACCATCATGTGAGTGCGCAATCCCGCGGGTTTATCGGCGCGCTCCCGGTTGTAGCCTAGTAGCCCGCCTAAAAGCACGGCCAGTGACAAGCGGAGAAAGTACGTTCCAAAAGAGCTTTCGTCGAACCAAGTAGCCAACTCTTGCATAGGAGTCCACTCCCGAGCAGTTCAGTCGCCGACTCCGTACGCGAGCTGAATGCTGGGTACGAAGTCGGCGGGCTACTCTAGCGCGTTGGCCCGTCTACCGTAAAGGCTATCCGGTGTAGCCGATTGCGACGATGCGGTCCGCGTCGTCGTCACTGGTAGCTAGTACCACGCCATTGGGAAGCACCACCAGGTCGACGGGGCGCTCGTTCCAGTTCGCACCCGTATCGCCGGGGCTGGCGAACTCATACAGCGGTTCCCAGGTTCCTTCGGGCATGCCGTCTGCACCGAACGGCACACGAACGACCTTATAGCCAATCGCTGGCTCGGCATTCCATGAGCCGTGGAAGGTTACCAATGCGTCGCCTACGTACTCACTCGGGAAGTTGCCGCCGTCATAGAACACGATGCCGAGCGGCGCAACGTGCGCCGGAAAGACTAGTTCGGGCGGCACCACGTTGTTGGTGTCTTGGCACCACTCATCCGTGAGAGCACCCGCATCAGCCAGGACTTCATCTTCCAGTGCCCATTGTGTTCCCGGCCCCATGCCGGCGTCCTGCAACTGATACTCGGACCAGCAATAGGGATACCCATAGAAGGCACCAGACGTCGAGAACAAGTTTAGCTCTTCACCCGGATTATCGTTGTGGACGTCTCCACCTAAGTCCTCGTCGAACAGGTTGTCCATTCCATTCTCGACGCCCCACACCCGGCCGGAAAGGTCGACCGCCAACCCGACCTCGTTGCGCAAACCGTCAGCAAAGAGCTCGCCCTCGCTGAAAGGTGTCGGCGACGTCAGAGCGGCGATGGGAAAGCGTCGCAACTGGGCGCGCTCCGAGTCGGGGTCGACATTTGCAGCAGAGCCCACGCTCACGTATAGATAGTTATCATCGAACACCAGAGTACGGGTTACGTGATTACCTCCACCGGGTATATCAGTGACCACCGCACTTCCTGCTCCGAGCTCTGCGCGCTCGTCCGTATACTCCCAACGATACACGGTCGTTGCACTCGAGGCGTACAAGTAGCCGCCGTTGAGTGCGATCCCGTGATTCAGGTCCGGAGCGGCAGCCACGACGGCGCGTTCTTCAGCGCTGGAAACACCGTCTTCGTCATCGTCCCATAGCGCGATGATGCGTCCGAGATCTTGCTCGACCACCAGCACGTTGCCCGACTGATCGACGGTGATGCCCCTCGGCTCTGCGAGTCCCGCGGCCCATTCCCACGCCGCGAACCCCGGCGGCACAGCCGCATTGGCCACGACGGCTTCAGCAGGAACGACGATATCGGCGACGGCTGAGGCGTCACCACCATCATCATCCCCATCCGTATCCGCGTCGCCAGCGTCCGGGTCGGTCGATGTGTCATCAGGTGTGGCGGCGTCCCCCGCGGCATCCGGACCCACTGTGTCAGTCCCCCCATCGTCTACCCCGGCATCGTCGGTGATGATATCGGTCGTATCGCTCGACGCCGTCGTGTCGCCGGTACTCGTCGTGTCCGTATCATCGGTGAGCGTCCCATCCGTTGGCGCCGGTATGACGAAGGTCGTGTCGCTATCGTCCGTCGCGGCTGTGGTTTCTGTGGAGCCGGTAGTGTCGGTGGTGTCGGTAGTATCCGTCGTGTCGATCACGCTCGTGGTGTCGATACCACCTTCATCGCCCGCGTCGAGAACCAACGTTGGATCTCCACCGTCATCGTCCGAGCACGCGCTGAGCAAAGATACTGCACTCGCGAAACCAAATGCTAGCCGGGTTCTGCTCTTGAATCTCATAAGTCTATCTCCAAACTGGTTGCACCGGCAGTACCGCCGGCGGTCGGCGTCCTGCGAACCGCATGCCAACCGGTCTCCGTCGTCCAGTGACGCTACGAAGGAAAACTGCATCGTCGAGAAGCAAGCGACGGCAGTCAGGTTGCGCTATGACGGCCAAGCATGCTGCTTGCAGAGATGGGTGACGTGCTTGGGATTAATGGCCAGAAAGACCAGGAGAAACGGACATGATGCACGCGATCGAGGGCTTGAGCGATAACGTGGTAGGAGTGCGAGCGGAAGGCGAAGTAACCGCTGAGGATTACTCAAAGGTTCTCTTTCCGGCTATCGAAGCCGCGTTGTCTCGTCACGCGCGCGTGCGCCTGCTCTACGCGGTGGACAGTTTTGAGGGGTTCACCCCCAAGGCCATCTGGGATGACTTGAAGGCCGGGTTGAAGCACTGGGACCACTTCGACAAGATCGCCTTCGTCAGTGATCACAAGCAACTGGCCGGCGCCATCAAACTGATGGCGTTTGCCATTCCTTGTCCCATTCGCGTGTTCCCTGCCTCGGAGCTCACGGGCGCGAAAGCGTGGATCGAAAGTAGCAGCGACGTCACTTCCCTGGAACACAACCTGGCAGCTGACGGCCGCGTGCTAGTACTGAAGCCTCGAGGGCGCTTGACACGGCAGGACTTCAAAGCCGTCGCCGAAGAGTTGGAGCCCGTCCTCCGGGAACGCGGTTCCCTCGAAGGGATTTTGATAGAAGCCAAGCACTTTCCAGGTTGGCAGAACCTGGCCGGCTTCTTGTCTCACATGAAGTTCATTGCTGAACATCAAAGGAGGGTGCCAAAGATTGCACTGGTCACCGACGACCGAATGCTTGCTTCCTTACCGAAGACCCTAGGCTCCGTCATCAAGACGGAGGTGCGGACGTTCAAGTATGGAGAGGAGACGGCCGCGCTGACCTGGTTGACGGAGCCGAGGACAGCGACCCACAGCTCCGTGCAGCAATGAGCCCGCGTTTACACACCCGCTGCTCGCACGGTTGCAGATGATACGGGATCTACCGGCTGATTAAACCCATGGCTGAGAGGGTGGCGGTCGCTGCGGTCGCTTTTCGTTCGAGCTTGGCCCGGGAAAGGTGGACTGTTGTGTTTCCGCGTCTAGCGGTCGGCGGACGCTATGCTCCTCCGTGGGGGCTCGCTCCGTTTCGACGAGCCGTGCTCCGCGAGTATTGCCGACGTAGGCCCATGCCCACTCCAGCAGCACCAGCAATCTGGACCGGAAGCCAATCAGGTACCACGCATGAAGGAATAGCCACCCGAGCCACGCCACGAAACCAGTTAGCTTGAGGCCACCGCTTTCGACCACCGCACGAGAACGACCGATGGTTGCCATCATTCCCTTGTTGCGGTAGGTAAACGACGTCCGAGGCTTGCCGGAGAGCTCATTTTTTATGACGCGAGCGACGTGGCTCCCTTGCTGTATTGCCACTGGAGCCAGCCCCGGCAGCTCTTTCCCGTCGGCCTTGAACGATGCAATATCGCCGATAGCGAAGACGCTTGGGTGACCGGGCAGACTGCAATCCGCATCGACCACCAGTTTACCTTTCGCCTTTTCGCTGGGCACTCTTTCGGCCAGCTTGGCCGGCTTGACGCCGCTTCCCCAGCACACGAGGGCACAATCAACGACTTCGCTCTCCGTGTGAACTCGGCCCGCTTCCACCCGCTTTACGACTTCGTTCAGGCGAACCTGCACGCCCATGCTCTCTAACTCCCGCTTCGTGTAGGCGGAAAGCTGAGGCGCGAACGGGGATAGCAAGCGTTTGTCGGCTTCGAATAATATCACTCGTACGTCGGAGGCTTTGATGCGCTGGTAATCCTTAGCCAGGACACGTCGACCCAAATCCGCAATTGCTCCGGCCAACTCCACGCCGCTAGGACCACCGCCAATGATGCAGAAGGTAAGCTTTGCCCGGCGCGCGGTTAGGTCCTTTTCCCTTTCGGCCGCCTCGAAAGCGAGCAGCAGCTTGTCTCTCAGTTTTTGCGCTGATGCCAGATTGTCGAGCGTCTCCACGTGCGGCGCCCACTCCGCCTCCTTGCCAAAGTAGTGAGACTGCGCTCCGGCGGCGACTATTAGATAGTCGTACCTGACATCGCCGCCGTCATGCAGACGCACGGTGCGGCCATCGAGATCGACCCCCTCTACCTCTGCCATCAAGCACTGCACGTTCGACTTGCCGCGAAACTGTGAGCGAATGGGAACGGCAATCTCGCCCGGGCTCAGACTCGAGGTCGCTACCTGGTAGAGCAAGGGGGTGAACATGTGGTAACTACGGCGGTCGATCACCGTCAGCGACACAGGCTCCTTCGCTAGCAGCTGACCCGCACGCAAACCGGCGAAGCCGGCTCCGATGATGACGACGTGGGGCCGCTCGCTTGTGTTTGCCATGGTGCAGCTTTGAAGCACGTGCTGTGCCACCTACGGGATGAGGCGCAGAACGAACACAGGCTCGAGCGCCGTAAGCGCTGATCTGAAGCAGAGGTGGGCGTGGCAATGTGGCTGGTGCCGGGAAAATTTAGCTTTGGAATCGACGTAGCTGCCGGGGTTCGCTAGTCCCAGAAAGGCACCCGCGAGACGGTGCTCACGGAGGTGATGACGATGCTAGCCAAAGACGACACGGATGCTTACTTGCTCGACGCGTTCAACGTGCTCGAGATAGACCAACGCTTCCGAACACTGCTGTTGACTCCGAGTCGCGAAGTTCGACTGGAACTGGCGATCCAGCGCGACGACGGCAGCATTGGACATTACACGGCCTTTCGCGTGCAGCACGACAACTCCCGAGGCCCTTTCAAGGGTGGGCTGCGTTTTCACCCCCAGGTGGACGCGGACGAGGTGCGCTCACTTGCAAGCCTGATGACCTGGAAGACGGCGCTAGTAAACGTCCCTTTTGGCGGAGCCAAGGGCGGCATCGCTGTCGATCCGTCGGCGCTGAGCCAACGCGAGCTCGAGCGGCTTACGCGTCAGTTCGTCGATCGCATTGCGGACTTGATTGGCCCGAGCTCGGATATTCCGGCCCCGGACATGAACACGAACGCCGGAGTCATGGCTTGGATCTTTGATCAATACTCCAAAGCCAACGGCTTCTCACCGGCTGTAGTGACCGGCAAGCCCATAGCGCTGCATGGTTCGGAAGGACGCGATGCTGCCACGGGTCTTGGTTGCTTCTATGCGATCCGTGAGGTGCTGGAAGCCAAGGGTATCGACGTGGCGGGTCAACGCTTCGCCATTCAAGGTTTCGGCAACGTCGGCAGTGCCCTTGCCAGGGTGCTTCACGCCCACGGCGCGCGCGTGGTGGCAGTCAGCACCGAACATGGCGGTATCTACAACCCCGACGGCCTGGATATGCCGGCGCTCTTCGACTCCGTGGCTCGAGGGCAAGATGCTTCGGCGTTTACCAAAGATTGCGATCGCATCACGAACTCGGAGCTGCTGGCTCTGGCCTGCGACGTATTGGTTCCGGCTGCCCTCGGACACGTGATCACCGACGCCAATGCTGACGCGGTGCGTGCACCAGTCGTACTCGAGGCTGCGAACGCCCCAGTGACCCATGCGGCTGACCGAATCCTGCGCGAGCGCGGGGTGCTGTGCGTTCCCGATGTGTGGGCCAACGCGGGTGGCGTGACAGTCAGCTATTTCGAGTGGACGCAGAACACTCAGCAACTGCGCTGGTCGCTCGATGAGGTCAACCGTCGCCTGGAGGACCACATGAAGGGGGCGCATCTGGCCATCAGTCGCCTTCAGTCCAAGTACGGCTGTAGCATGCGAATTGCTGCGCTCGCCGTGGGTATTCAGCGCGTGCTGGACGCTACCCGTTTGCGTGGTTTCGGTTGAAAGGTACGCCTCGCGGGTCCAGAACACCGCGACCTAGCGCCGGCCGTTCAGCACCGCGCGCGTCGGCTCATGCAGCTTCGTGATGCGAAAACGCCGCAGCACCGATCGCGTAGTGGACGCGAGCGGCTTCTGCCAGGCCCGTCAACGGACAGTGGGACCAATCGATGTGGAGGATGCGACCGCCCTGGTTGAGCAGCGCCTTCTGCATGGTCTGCAGCCTCTTGCTCAGCAGCAGGGGATTCGGAGCCTTTAGTTCGAAGTGACGTTTGACGGTGTTTTCGTTCATGGTGTCGTCCTCATCAGCGCTGTCTGCTTTCGCTGAACCTGGTTTCTTCTACCGGCTCGGTGGCACACGCCACGCTTCCTGCGGGGACCCCGAGGGACCTCCTGTGCGGGGTAGGACCAAGTGTTGCGCTGTCTCGCAGCCACCTTTAGCAACTGACGTGCCAGCTATTTCAGTCAGCGTGGACGCGTTATCGACGGTTTAGGTGGCTCGAAGTGCATTCACGGCAGTCACACTGAGGCGTACCGCCCCGGGGCGTGCGGCTCCGTCATGGATCGAGCTGCAGGCGTAGGTGGGGGACAGCCTTGTCGTTGCGTAGCGCGAGCCACTCACTGACGATGCTCACTGCGATCTCTTCCGGAGACACCGCTCCCACATCGAGTCCGACCGGCGCGTACAGGCGGTCCAGGCGAGCGTTGGGAGCGCGCGCACGCACGCGCTCGACGATGCGCAGCACTTTGCGGCGGCTGCCCACGAGGCCCACGTACGCGTGCGGACGCTGAGTGACGAGCTCTAGCAACGTTTCGTCGAGGGCGTGATCGTGGGTGACGATGAGCACCCAGTCCTCGTCCCTGAACGCGGTCCTCTTGACGAAGGCCGGCGCATCGATCAGGTGCCGTTGGCAGTGAGGGAATCGCTCCGCCGTAACCAGCTCCTCGCGCTCGTCCACCACGTGAACGGAAAACCCGACGTCCCGGGCTAGCCGAGCAGTCGGCACCGCGATATGGCCTGCACCAAGCAAGAAGAGCTTCACAGCTTCTTTCACCGGCTCGAGGAACACTTGCATGTGCCCACCGCAGCACATCCCTAGCTCCCGGGTGAGATCGGAACGCAGGAGCCGCGGCACGCCGCTTTGGCAAGTGGCCTCGAGCTCGCGCACGATGAGCGCTTCGATAGCTCCTCCTCCCACCGTGCCGACGGTGCTGCCGTCCTCGCGCCAGAGCAATCGTGCTCCAGCCCGCTGGGGCGTCGAGCCGCGGGTCTCCACCACCGTGGCGAGCGCTCCGCGACCACCGGCTCGCAAGAGATTCAACAGCGCCAGCGTGACCTCACGCATAGGCTCGACTCGAGGCGGCCACGCCGAACACTGGTGTCGGGTTCATCGCTGGAGGGGCAGTGTGCGTACGGACATGCGCCGGCTGAGCCTACGCGACCTGGCGAACGTCAGCAAGCCGCGACGCAAGGAGGCATCACGAGTCCGCTGCCGTCGCACTGGGTGCCGTCACACTGCGTTCCGTCGTGCTGCGTTCCGTCGCGCTCGGTAGCGTCAAGGCCCGGCGCAACTCCTCGCGGCTCACCGGCTTCACGAGGTGCGCGTCAAATCCCGCCTCCTTGATCGCTGCTCGGTCTTCGGCTCGCCCATATCCCGTTAGGGCGATCAGGCGCACGCTGGGGTTCTTGCAGCGCATTCTTACCGCTTTGGCGATGGCATAGCCATCCACCTTCGGTAAGCCAATATCCACGAACGCCACATGCGGGCAGTTGCTCAAGATGGCTTCCAATCCGGCCTCTCCGTCCGCCGCGACTCTGACTTGATGGCCATCGAGCTCGAGCATGAGCTTAAGTGTCTCACGAGCGTCGGCGTTGTCTTCGACGATCAGAATGTCGTGACATTGCTGGGATTCCTCCCCGTCCGTCGCTGCCCCGGGGCGCTCGTCTGCCGTTTCGTCACCGGCCAGAGGTAGGCGCACCTCGAAGGTGCTGCCGAGTTCCGCCCCATCGCTAAGCGCAACGACAGTACCTCCGTGCAGTTGCACCAACGCACGAACGAGCGTCAACCCCACTCCCATTCCACCGTCTGAGCGGTCCAGTGGCGCGTCGCATTGAGTGAACAACTCGAAGATGCTGTCGAGACGGTTGGATGGGATACCGCGCCCAGTATCCTGGATTCGGATCACGGCCGCGTCGGCGTCGGGGGTGACGGACAACGATATGCGGCCACCGTCCGGAGTATACTTGGAAGCGTTAGTCAGCAGGTTCTCATGGATTTGACGCAGCCGCGCCTTGTCGCCGAGGATCACGATTGGCGCCTCGGCTATCGCGACTTGGAGCTGCTGTTTGCGGCCTTTTACGGCGGCATCCACGGCTTCTACTGCCTCTTTCACGGTATCCTGTAGCAGAATGCGTTGACGGTGCAGCTCCACCTTTCCTTGGGTGACGCGGCTGACATCGAGCAGGTCGCCCA
>CAZNZA010000077.1:15391-17643 GCA_964577325.1 uncultured Polyangiaceae bacterium | reverse complement strand
CGGTGCAGCTCCACCTTTCCTTGGGTGACGCGGCTGACATCGAGCAGGTCGCCCAACAAACTCGCCATGTGTTTGACTTGACGGAGTATCACGCTATGGCAGCGCTTTAGCGTAGCCTCGTCCACGTCGTCGCCAGTCGTGACCTGAGTCGCGTTCTGAATCACGGACATAGGATTGCGCAGCTCGTGAGACAGCATGGCCAAAAACTCGTCGCGCTTGCGTACCGCTTCGCGAGCCGCTTGCTCAGCCTCTTTACGTAGAGTGATGTCCTTGGAGATGATGGCGATGACGGGGGGAGCTCCCTCCTGAGTTGCGATCCGCGACAGTGTCACGAGGGCAGGGTGAGTATGTCCGCTCTTGCTGCGCCTCACCATCTCAGCGTTGCGAACATATTCGTTGCGTTGACACTCCTCGCGGAGTCGTACGGCCTGACTCTGCAGTTCTTCGGGGACTAGTATCAGTCCCGATTTGCCGAGCAGCTCGCTGCGTGACCAACCGTAGGCGCGTTCCGCTTCTGGATTCAAGTCGATGATCTCGCCCTGGAGGTTCTCGATGATCACCGGGTCGGCCACATCCTTGAACACCTTTGACATCAAACGTAGCCGGGCCTCCGTCTCTTTCAGCGCCGTGATGTCGACGACGCTCATCACGAGGCCATCCACTAGCTTTCCCACGCGGTAAGGCACGACCCGCACCAGGTACCAGCGTCCGGTCCGATCAGCAACTTGGCGCTCATACTCGCCCTCCGACGCCAACACTCGCGTCAGGTCCTCGATCAACTCCGGGATCATCAAGCTGTGGGCAAAGCTCCCGATGGGTCGTCCAATATCTTGCGGCAACAGCTGGAAGAGCTCTGCAATGCGAGGAGTGAAGCGACGGACGCGCAGGGTGCGGTCGAGAAATACCGTGCCCACGTCCGTTGCCGCGAACAAGTTTTCCATGTCCTCCGTCAGTTCCGTCAACTGATCAATCTTGCGTTGGTGCTCAGCGTTGACCGTGTACAACTCTTCGTTGACGGAATGCAGCTCCTCGTTCGTGCTCTGAAGTTCTTCATTGGCGGCAACGAGCTCTTCGTTGGCGGCCTGTAGCTCCTCATTGGCCGTTTCCATTTCCTCGAGCGTTGCTTGGAGATTTTCCTTCGTGTACTGGAGCTCCTCCTCGAGGTCAGCGATGCGTTCCCGGGAAATCTTCGGCAAGTTCGCCTGGTCATCCACGTATTCCCGGGGCTCGACCTTTTGCTCCTGAATGCCGATCAGAAAACAGGTGCCATCCGGATCGGGTACCGGTTCTACCATCAGATCCAGCTTTGGACCGCTGTCGGTGCGCACGCTGCTGTACGAGACCGTCGCGCGCGTCTTTTGCGCTCGCTGCAGCGCCGCATTGAGCGTCAGCTTCAGTTCTGGGCCGACCAGATCCAACACGTTCAAGGTTGGCTTTCCGTCCCGGTGTCCCAGGTACTCGCCACCGCCGGAGAAGGTGTGAATCACCTGCAAGTCACCATTGACGAGGAAGCTCGGCGGCGCGTGCTTGCGGATCAGAGCCTGCTGGGCGCGTTGTATCCGCGTTTCTTGAGGTGGCGCTTTGGTGCGCCGCGTCGCCGGGGCGCGCATCGCTGGTGCCGTCAGGTGCAGGCCAGAGGCAAGCGGCGTGTCTCGCCGCTTGCGGTATATCTTCCAATGTCGATTCAGCGGTTCAAAGCTCGGCTCCAGTTGCCCGGTAGACTCGCTTGGGCCCAGGAACAGCACGCCACCGGTCTTGAGCCCAAAGAGCATGACCGACAGCGCTCGCTCCTGAGCGTTGGGGTGCAGGTAAATGAGCAGGTTGCGACACGTGACCAAGTCGAGTTTCGTAAACGGCGCGTCGTTGAGCACATCGTGGGCTGCAAAAACCACCATGTTTCTCAGTTCACTGACCACTTGAAACTCATCGCCGACTTTTCTGAAGTGGCGTCGCACCCGTTCCGGATCGAGCCCAGCAATACTATCCATCGAGTATCGACCTGCGGCGGCCTTCTCCAGCGACGTTCGATGCGCATCAGTGGCGAATATCTTTACGCGCAGTGACTGACCGCTGTTGTCCAAGTACTCGCGGAAAAGAATGGCCAACGAATAGGCTTCCTCACCGGTGGCGCAGCCAGCTACCCAAACCCGCAACCCTTCCTGGGGATCGGCTCGGGCGATGAGCTCCGGCACCACGTGGTGCTCGACGTAGTCGAAGGCTGCTGCGTCTCGGAAAAAGCGCGTGACGCCAAT
>CAZNZA010000077.1:8901-15291 GCA_964577325.1 uncultured Polyangiaceae bacterium | reverse complement strand
TCTTCGATGCGCCGCACCATGCGCAGCACGAGTTGGGGTAATTCGGCAGGCGTGCCCATCAAGTCAACGACACCCGTATCCAGCGCGTTGCGCGGCATGCCGTCGAACTTTGCGCTTTCGGGCGTTTGAACCAAGACGGTTCCTCCCCGATCGTGCACGGCCCGCACGCCGCGCGACCCATCGCTGCCGGTCCCACTCAAGACCACCGCCGTCGCCAATTCCCCCATCTCTTCAGCAAGCGATTCCAAAAACACGTCGATGGGCATCGTGAGCGTCGCGCCACGGGCCTTGTCCGTCAGGCGCAGTCGACCACCCGCCAGACGCAACTCCTTCCCGGGAGGGATCACGTAAATGGCGTTCGGCTCCAGGAGCATGTCATCCTCGACGCGATACACCGGGATCCGGGTACGGCGCGCGAGCAGCTCGTCCATCAAGCTCTTGAAGTCTGGTGACAGGTGCTGCACCACCACGAACGAAAGCCCGGAGTCGCGGGGCGTGTGCGCGAAGAACTCTTCCAACGCCTCTAGGCCTCCCGCTGAGGCGCCGATACCTACTACCGGATGGTTGCATGGGCTGGCGAGCCCGCTCTCGGGCGCGGGCTCATCGCCCAGCGTCCGCTCTCCGCTTGCGGCTCCGTCAGGATCTGACTCTCTGGGGCGCTGTGGTTGATCAACGCTGGTTCGACCGGCAGCGACGCCAGACGGCGGTTGTAGTTCGTCCCCGAAGGGAGCTGAAGGCTCCGCTGGTTCCTCGTTCGTGGCACTCTTGTGATACTTGCTTCCGACGTCCATGCCTGCCGACCTTCGTCAACGGGTGCCAATGCACACCGCTTGCCAACAAGAAGGAAACAGAAAGTAGCTAAACAATTAGAAGGTTAGCAGCGCTTCCCGGTGCGGGGAAGCGTCGGTTCAAAACCTACAGTAGCAAAATGCCCCGCCACGTCCTTGCACGGGATGTGGCATAATATCACGCGCGAAACGCCAGCCGATCGGGCTCAACGGCGGCGCCAGGTGATGAAACAGTTACGCGTTGCATCTATGGTGAGCACGCGGTGCTTTTCCCTCGTCGCCCGCGACTCATCGCACACACTGACGTTCTACGTGGCTCGCCGCTGAGCGGACGTTACTGCTACGCTGCGATGATGGACCGGCGCTGCTTTAGGGGCATGATCTTGGACTACCGAGGCGATCCTCGGTTAGAGGCCGGTGCCGTTCGCTTTGAAGCGGACGGGTTGCTGGTCGTCAAAGACGGCATGATCGAGGCGCGCGGCGACTACCAACGACTCCACGCCGCGTACCCGGGGGTGCCCGTGGTCGATCTGACAGGGAAGTTGCTGCTCCCTGGCTTCATCGATAGCCATGTCCACTTTCCGCAAATTCAAATGATAGCATCACCGGGAGAGCAGCTGCTGCACTGGCTGAACCACTACACCTTCCCGAGCGAGCTGGCGTACGAGAATTCCCGTTATTCCGCGGCGATGGCTGAGGTGTTCATCCGCGAACTGTTGCGGCACGGCACGACCACCGCCCTAACTCTATGCAGCGTGCATCCGAGCTCCGTCGATAGCCTGGCGCATGCAGCTCAAGAGATGAACCTGAGACTGATCCTAGGGAAAGTGTTGATGGACCGCAACGCACCTCCGGCGTTATGCGACACCCCCGAGCGTGCGTACGATGAAAGCAAGGCCCTCATACAACGCTGGCACCAGCATGAGCGGCTGTCGTACGCGGTTACGCCGCGTTTCGCGGCAACCTCCTCTCCGGAACAGCTAGAGGCCGCCGGCTGTCTGCTGCAAGAGTTTCCCGACGTTTACCTGCATAGTCACCTCGCGGAAAATCAAGACGAGATCGCGTGGGTGCGGTCCTTGTTTCCTGAACGAGACAGTTACACGGACGTCTACGCCCACCACGGCTTGTTGACGCCGCGCTCGATTTTCGCGCATGGCATTCATCTGGCGCCGGAAGAGCTGGAAGTGCTCGCCGCGGCGGGTTCGGCTCTCGCCTTTTGTCCAACCTCGAATCTGTTCTTGGGCAGTGGCCTGTTTCGGTACAGCGATGTGCGTTCCGCCGGAGTGCCTGTGGCGCTGGGATCAGACGTCGGGGCGGGCACGAGCTTCAGTATGCTGCGCACGTTGAGCGAAGCCTACAAAGTGCTGCAGCTTCAAAATACGACGCTCACGGTGCACGAAGGCCTGTACCTGGCGACGCTCGGCAGTGCCGCCGCTTTGCGCCTAGACTCCCTGCTGGGCAACTTCGAGCCGGGCAAAGAAGCAGACTTCGTCGTCCTCGACCCCGACTCCACGCCGCTATTGGCCCTGCGCAACCGGCAAGCCACGAGTGTCGAGGAAATGCTGTTCGGCTTGATGATACTGGGTGACGACCGCGCCGTGTTCTCCACCCACGTACAGGGGGTCGAACGCCACCGCCGAGACGCGACCGAAGTCAACGTCGACTGACGACGTCTGGGCTCGACGCGGGACGGCGCTGCTTCGGCAGCCGATACACAAAACCCCTATTGCACGCCGGTGCTGGGTGCGGGAAGAGTGGCTTCACATGCCTGTGCTTTGGATGTTCGTGTGCTTGGTAATGCTCGTGGCTTGCCAAGGTCAAACTCCTGCGCCCGCGGGCGCGCTCGTGATCTCCACCCAGACCGACATGAGCGTTCCCGGAGCGCTCGACAGCTTGCGCGTCCAAGTTCGGATTGACGGACAGCTGCGCCACGACCGCAGCTTCGATGTCGCCCCAGCCGGCGATCAGGTATTGCCGTTGGTGATAACTTTGAACGCCCAGGATGAGCCGGGGGGCCAGGTCGATGTTTCGGCCGTAGGAATGCTCGAGGGTGAGCCGCGGGTGTTTGCCCGAGCGGTGACGACGTTTCCCGCGGCGCGCACGGCGCTCATCGAACTGCCGTTGCAATGGCTGTGTCTGGATACGGTCGAGCAACTCGATGGTGAGACGTTTGTGAGTACTTGCGAGTCAGAAGCGAGTGGTCCGGCGGCTTGCGTGGCAGGTGCTTGCCGCAGCGTCGAAGTGGCGGAGAGGGAGTTGCCGGACTACGACCCGCGGGACGTATTTGGTGGCGCGCGTGGGCCGCAGGCAGGGGGCGCTTGCTTTCCGACGAGCGATTGTTTCGAAGCAGCCGTAGAGGTGGTTCCCAATCGAGCGTGTGAGGTAGAGTTGCCTGCCACTGGTGAACCCAACTTGGCGCTTCGGCTCCCAGGCGAGAGTGCAGGGGACGGTATCTGCGCCGGCGAGCAATGCCTCGTCCCACTCGACGAGAGCCAACGGTTTGGGTTCGTGTTGTCGGAGATGCCTCGCGACGCGGGCGCGGCTCACGTCCGGGCCACCCTGCCCCCGGCTGTCTGCGACGCACTGGACGCGGGAGCGATTGAAGCGCTGGTGCTGAGCTCGACCTGTGAGACAAAGACCCGACGCACGCCGACTTGCGGTCCATGGTCGTCCACGGACGACGAGCAGTCACCGATCGAGGTGGTCGTGCACTCGAACCTTCCCGCCGACGCGGGACCGGAAGCTGGGGCGGACGTTTCGTCGGTCGACGCGGCAAGTTCTGCCATCGAGCTCGAGCTCATCGTGCCCGGCCGCTTCGACGATGGCACGGCGTCGCCGGGAGACGAAATAGAGCTCACGATCGTCGGCGCCGACGCCGAAGACGCCGCTTGGTCTTCGAGTGACCCGGACGTGGCGCGTGTCGACAGCCGGGGCGTGGTAACGATCGTCGGGCTAGGAAGCGCCACCATCACCGCCACCCTCGGGCAAGCGACGGTATCGTTTGACGTTGTCGGCGTCGAGCCGGGGGAGCCTGACGCCAGCGTCATCGAGATCCCGCTTACCCCGAACCTCGAGAGCCTGGCGCTTTCGCCGAGTGCGGTGGCGATACCCGTGGGGACCAACGCGCAACTGCGTGCCCTGGGTACGCTTACCGACGGACGCACCGTCGTGCTCGATTCGGAGCTGCTCTGGAGCACGAGCGATGCGAGCATCGCGGAGGTGGTCGACGGTCGCGTATTCGGCGTCGCCCCAGGCGAGGCGACGGTTACGGTGCAGGTCGACGAGCTCGTCGCGCACGTTCGGGTGACGGTACTAGCCGTGGAACTCGAGGCGCTGCAGATCACCCCCAGTGAGACGAGCTTGGCGGTGGGCGTAAGCGCGGCACTGCGCGTTCACGGGTTGTACGAGGATGGGCAGAGTATCGATCTCACCGACACGGTAACCTGGCATAGTGATGACCCATCGGTGGCAGAGGTGAATACTGGTGGCGTGATCATCGGGCGCAGTCCGGGAAGCGCGGAAGTGGTGGCCGAGTGGGATGGCCAGCGGGCCACGGCCCGGGTGACGGTCTCGGATGCACAGGTGGTGGAGCTTGCCGTGACGCCGCCGGCGGCCACCGTGCGCGTCCGTCAGTCGGTGACGTTCGTTGCCGAGGCCACGCTTTCGGACGGCACTACGATCGATGTCAGTCAGCAAGCCACGTGGAGCAGTGTGACCCCGGAAATCGTCAGCGCGACCGCAGGTCCCCGAATCGTGGGTCTGGCTCCAGGTACCGGGGCCATCTCCGTCGTCTTCGGGCAAGCCGCGGTCGAGGTTTCCGTCACGGTGGTGGAGGCACAGCTGACAAGCCTCGACGCAACTCCCCTGCAGCTTTCCCTGCCCCGCGGAGCTGACGAACTGCTGTTCGTTACTGCGACCTATGATGACGGTTCCAGTGCCGACGCCACGGCAGACGTGACTTGGTCCAGCGCGGATGCCCAGGTGGCGAGCGTGGATGAACAGGGACGGGTCACTGCCAACGGTATAGGTGAGGTGGTGCTCACCGCGCGGCTTGGTGTGGTGACGACGGATGTCTTGGTGGAAGTGACGGATGCCGAACTCGTCGAGCTCACGCTGCGTCCTAGCGAGCTCACACTGCCCGCCGGCCGTGGCCGGCAGCTTTCGGCTCTAGGCTCCTACTCCGACGGCACTTCCCGCGACGTTAGCGCTACGGCGCGCTGGATGAGTAGCGATGGGTCAGTCGCCGGCGTCAGCGCCTCGGGGCTGGTGCAGGCGTCAGCCAGCGGTCAGGCGACCATCACCGCCACGATTGGAGAGCACCGCGCCCAGACGCGGGTGAATGTCACTGACGCCGTCGTGGTGGACCTGTTCATCGACGCGCTGGATCTGCAGCTTCCAGTGGGAGAGAGTGTCTCGCTGAGCGCCCATGCGCTCTACAGCGACGGAACGAGCCAGGTCGTGACGCCGGACGCTGTATGGTCGAGCAGTGCGCCCGACGTCGCTACGGTATCGAGCGACGGCATCGTCACCGGTCGTTCGCCCGCAGTGGTCACTATTGCCGCTCGCTTCGCTGGTTTCGAAGCCGAGGTTCAGCTCGAAGTGACGAGCGCGACGGTCGTGCGATTCTTCCTCGAGCCCGAGACAGTGACTCTGACGCTGGGCACGCGCACGACACTACGCGCTCATGCAGCATTTTCGGATGGGTCCAGCCGCGACGTCAGCTCGCGCGCGCTCTGGACTTCCGGTGATCAAGGGGTTGCTCGCGTCAGTGGCGGCGTGGTGCAGGGTGCCGGCGTAGGTCAGGCCACGGTGAATGCACGCTTCGAGGAGCACCGGGCCGAGGCGGTCGTCACCGTGCACGCAGTAGTGGTGACCGAGCCGGTAGTCGTCGCGCTCGACGTCGAGCCGAGCTCACTCGAGCTGCCGGCGGGAAGCGAGCGCGCGCTGCGCGCTCGCGCCACCTATAGCGACGGCCAGATCATAGACGTCACTGCTACGGCTACGTGGGCCAGCAGCGACGAACGCATCGCGGCGTTTGCAGATGCCGGGTTGCTTTCTGCCCATTCCCCAGGACAGGTGGACATTCGCGTCGAATTCGAGGGGGAAGAGGCTAGGGCGACGGCTGTAGTGGTTGCGCCTCCCATGGAGCTGACCATCGCGCCATCAGAAGCGAGCATTGCCGTGGGCGAACGCCTGCAGTTGGTCGTGAGGGCGCGTCGAGCGGGAGTGGTGGAAGAGGTCACTGACCGCGTGCAGTGGAGCGTGCAGGGCTCGTCCGTGTCGCTCCAAGCGGGCCTCGTCGTGGGCGTGGCCCCCGGGCAGAGTGATGTGACGGCGACGTTCGAAACGGCCACTGTCTCGGCTCGCATCACGGTTGCGGAGCTCGAAGTGACGAACCTGCGCTTGGCGCCCGAGCGGCTAGAGGTGGGGGTCGGTGAGACGGCCACGATGCTTCTTACGGCTTTCTTTGCCGATGGTTCGAGCCGCGACGTCAGCAGCCAGGCCGAGTGGTTCGTCGAGGGACCAGCGATTGCCGTAGATGGCGGCCGTGTCACCGGATTGAGCGCTGGAAGCGGAACCGTCTATGCTCGCTTCCAGGGGC
>CAZNZA010000077.1:0-8801 GCA_964577325.1 uncultured Polyangiaceae bacterium | reverse complement strand
CGTGTCACCGGATTGAGCGCTGGAAGCGGAACCGTCTATGCTCGCTTCCAGGGGCACGAGACTAAGGCTGCTGTGGTGGTCGTTGCCCTGGAGCTCGAGGCACTTCGCATCTTTCCTGACGCAACCATCGTCGCCGTCGGGGAGCCCTACCAGCTGATAGCCACCGGTACGCGCGTCGACGGTGTGATGGTCGACCTGACCCAGAGCGTGGCTTGGTCCACGGATGAACCGGAGGAATTCGCCATCGACGCGCAGGGGCGAGTGCTCGCGCGGGCAGCCGGCGCGACGGCGGTGACGGCGAGCTATGGCCAATTCCAGGCTTCAGCCAAGCTCGAAGCGAGGGCGATAACGGTACCGCGGCTCGTCGTGCGTCCTGATCCCCTGCGTCTCGGCTTGGGCCAAAGGACGACGTTGATCGTCGAGCTCGACGACGGCAAGGAAATCAGCGACGTCACGCTGCGCGTTCGCGCTGCCAGTAGCGATGCCAAAGTCGCTGCCGTAGCGCAGAGCAGCGCAGCGCTGACGGTTGAAGGGCTGGGTCCGGGCGTAGCCCTGTTGCGGGTGGACTACGATGGGCTGCGGGTCGATGTTCCGGTGCTGGTCACCGATCCCTGATAAACCCCACTCGCTACGCCGCTTGCACCGAAAGGCACAACGGTCGCTCTTCCACCAGGGTGGGCTCGACCTCCAAGGTGTCGAGCAGTCGGACCTCGATGCAGAGCGTCTCAGCGCGTATGTAGTCGCCGTGGGCACCAAGTGCTGCCTCGAGAGCCTCGTCTTTAGCCGCTAGTAACACGATGCGCGTCGTGATTTCGAAGCCGGCGCTCTTGCGCAACCGCTGAACAGCGCTCACGAGCTCTCGGGCGAACCCCTCGCGCTCCAACGCTTGCGTCAGCTGTGTGTCGAGCAGCACCGTGACGTTACCATCGCTGGCTAACTCTGCGCCTGCTTTGCCTTTGCTGGTAATCTTTACCAAGTCCGGCGTCAAGCCCACCGTTTCACCGCCCACCGTCACGGCGATGCTCTGCCCGGCCGCCAATCTTGCGAGAGGTTCACCGCTGAGCGCCTTGATCTCCGCGGCCAGAGCATTGGTTTGCTTGCCGAAACGAGGACCCGCTGCCCTGAAGTCGAGTTGTGCTTGACGGTCGATGAGTTCAGAGTCGGTGGTACTGATGGCTACTTCCTTGACGTTGATTTCGTCGCAGAGTAACGCCCGCATCGACTCCAGCGCCTCACCGAGGCGCGGCTCCGTGATGATCGTGAGGCGCGACAACGGCTGCCTCACCTTGATGCCTTTGTCTTTGCGCAAGGACAATGCCAATGACGCTACGCGCCGGGTCGTGCGCATCTGTTGGTTCAACGCATCGTCGACCAGGCTCAGATCGGCAGTGGGGTAATCCTCCAGGTGAACGGAGGTCTTGTGCGGGTGCCGAGTCGTCAGGTCGCCGTACAACTGCTCGGCGTGAAAAGGCGAAACCGGGGCAATCAACTTGCACACCGTCAGCAGGCACTCATGCGCCGTTTGGTAGGCGGCGAGTTTGTCTTTGCCCATCTCGGACTTCCAGAAACGACGTCGGTTGAGCCGCACGTACCAGTTGCTCAGGTCGTCGATGAGGAAGGCTTGTACCGCCCGATAAGCGCGCGTGGCGTCGAACTCGTCCATGTGCTTGCGAACGCTTTCCACCAGCAGTTCCAGCTCGGAACGGATCCAGCGGTCGAGCTCAGGACGTTCAGCGACCGGCACCACGGCTTCCCCGCCGGAAAAGTCGTCCGCATTGGCATAGGTCGCAAAGAAGGAGTAGGTACTCCAGAGCGTGCCGTAGAACTTGCGCACCACCTCTTCCACGCCCGCGAGATCAAATCTCAGATTGAGCCAGGGTGGGCTATTGGTGACCATGTACCAACGGACGGGATCGGCGCCGAAGCGCTCCAACACGGCCATGGGTTCCACGGCATTGCCGAGACGTTTGCTCATCTTGCGACCTTCGGCGTCCAAGACCAGGCCATGAGACAACACGTGCTTGAAGGCGACGGATTGAAACAGCATGGTGGAGATGGTGTGCAGCGTGAAGAACCAACCGCGCGTCTGATCTACCCCTTCGAGGATGAAGTCGGCGGGATACTCGCGCTTGGTCTCCACGGCATCGGCGTTCTCGAACGGATAATGAACTTGCGCGAAAGGCATCGCGCCGGAATCGAACCAGACGTCGATGACTTCGCTTTCTCGCGTCATTACCTGTCCGCGCTCTGACACGAGCTTCACCTGATCGATGAACGGCCGATGCACGTCGATGCGACTATAGTTTTCGTCGCTGTAGTCACCGACGACGAAGCCTTCGAACGGATCATGGGTCATGACTCCGGCTGCGATCGCTTTTTTGATCTCGTTCTGCAACTCCTCGAAGGAGCCGATGCACTTGAATTCGCTTCCGTCTTCACTTGCCCAAATCGGCAAGGGAATGCCCCAAAACCGCGACCGGGAAAGGTTCCAGTCCGCGAGATTCTCAAGCCATTCGCCGAAGCGCCCAGTTCCCGTCGACTCCGGGTGCCACTGGATCGTCTTGTTCAGAGCGATCAGTTGAGGTTTGAAATCCGTGCTTTTGATGAACCAACTCTTCAGTGGGTAATAGATGACCGGAGCGTCGGTGCGCCAGCAGTGGGGGTAACTGTGCTTGTACTTGAGTGACCGGAATAGATTACCCTCACGCTTGAGCAGCATCACGATGTGCTCGTCGACATCCAGGGTTTCCTCGCCCGTGCCATAGTAACCGCGCTTCACCGCTTTGCCGGCGAGTTCTCCCGCCTGAGGAACGAAACGCCCACGCTGGTCTACGAGCGGAACCAGCTCTTGATTGGCGTCCAAGACGCGCAGCGCCGGCACACCGGCGAGCTTGGCGACGCGGGCGTCGTCGGCGCCGAACGTTGGCGCGATATGAACGATGCCGGTGCCGTCCTCGAGCGATACGAAGTCACCCGCCACGACTCTGAAAGCTTGTTCGGGTGCTTCGGCAGGCGGTGTCCAGGCAAGCAACTGCTCGTACCACATGCCGATCAGGTCCGACCCGGACAGCGTGCCGACCACTCGGTAAGGCACAGGGCCTTTCGAGCGTCCGTCCCACGTGGACTGAGACTGAGCGAACTCAGCCTTGTCGAACACGCGTTCCACCAACCCGTGCGCAAGGATGACGAAGACGCGGCCGCTCGTGTACTTGTTGAGAGTTTCGACGATGTCGTACTGAAACTGTGGGTTGACGGCCAAGGCCGTGTTCGACGGTAGGGTCCACGGTGTCGTCGTCCACGCGAGGAAATAGAGCGTACCCGTCTCGAGTGCCGCGAGGAGATCGGCGTTCTGGAGTGCAGCCGGTGATGGTGGCAGGTGAGGATTGGCCCGGCGGGCATTCGCCGCGCGCTTCTCCTGGTCCTCGGGTGAGCACACGCGGAACATGGCGGTAACCGACAGGTCCGTCACCTCTTTATAGGCACCGGGCTGATTCAGCTCATGGGAGCTCAAGCCCGTTCCCGCCATCGGGGAAAAGGGTTGGATGGTGTAACCGCGATACAAGCTGCTTTGATCGAACAGCTTCTTGAGCAGCCACCACACCGACTCCATGTACTTGCTGTCGTACGTGACGTACGGCTGGTCCATGTCCACCCAGTATCCCAGGCGCTCCGTTAACTCGCGCCAGTTCTGAGAGAAGCGCATGACCGCTTTCCGGCACTCCCGGTTGTACTCCTCCACCGACACCTTGCGCCCGATGTCCTCCTTGGTGATCCCCAACTCGCGCTCGACGCTCAGTTCAACCGGCAAACCGTGGGTATCCCACCCCGCCCGTCGCGCCACGTAGTAGCCGCATTGAGCCTTGTAGCGACAGTAGGTATCCTTGAGGGTGCGGCCTAAGACGTGGTGGATGCCCGGCACGCCGTTGGCGGAAGGGGGGCCTTCATAAAACACCCAGGGTTTGCTGGAACGACGGTGCTCGAGCGACCGCTGAAAGGTGTTTTCTGATTGCCAGTGCTCCAAGACATCAGCGTTGATGCGGGCTAGTTCAGGGGTTTTTCTTACGGGAAAAGGCGTCATGACCGGTTTTCCGGTATCCCTTGCGAAGCCAGGAAAGGTCAAGGCGAAGCTCAGATTCCGTGGGGTGCGGCTTGCTTACCGCCGCGCGCGGGGCCGTGTTCTGCCGCCCATTGGGATTGGCGACCGCCAGCCCTCCGCCCCGTTGTATCGCGCGCTGAGTTGAGCGAGAGCCCGAGTCCGGCGGCTCTGGTCGCTTCGGGCGCGGCGTGAGACGCAGACGTCATGCAGTGTTAATGTAAACGACCAAAAAGCCGTGGCGGTAGGGGCAAGTGCGGCAAGGCGGACTACGGGTTGAGGCAGAGCGCGAGCCGTGCGCCCGGTTCCGAGGGCGAGGAGCGATGTTTGACGACTTTCGAGTGCTGGCACCGCAATTGCACAACTTATCCGCACACACGGAGGACAATCATGAACAACCACCGACACTTTAGACGAGCCACCGCATTCGGTGCGGCAGGCGTTTTGTGCGCAAGTCTTGCTTTAGCCGAAAACAGCCCGTCGCAACAGCGGACCAGCGACGCGGCCCGCGATACCGCAGGCGAGCATCACGCGGATTCTTCGCCGCGCACCATGGCCGAGCAGGGACTGAGCCTGGATACTCCGGCCCAGCCCGCCCGTTCTGCCCAACAAGCAGCCAGCACGAGCCCGAGCACCGAGGAGGTGCGACAGCTTCAAGAGGTACTGCGCGATCAGTTGCTTTACGATGGCAACATCGACGGCATTGCTGGTCCCCAAACGCGCGCGGCGCTGCGGGCCTTTCAGACCCGAGAGCAGCTACAGATCACCGGGACGTTGAACCAAGCCACCCGCAACGCCCTCGGCATAGGTGGAACGGAAGCCGACGCGCAACGCCAGCCGGTGAGCGGCCAAAGCGCAACGGGCCAGCAGGATGGGTCAAACGCCATCCAGCGCCTCGGCGGCAGCGAAGAGGTGTTCCGGATCTCGGACCTCACCTCAGAGCATACGCGAGAGATCCAGAGCCAGCTACTGGCCCAGGGCCTCTATCAGGGAGAAGTCGACGGCTTATTTGGCCCGCTAACTCGCAGCGCGTTGGTCAGGTTCTTCAACACCCAAGCCGCCGAGATTGCAAACGGGCGACTGAGCGCAGAAGCTCTGGAGTTCTTCAACCTGGATCCGAGCGCATTGTCACAGAATCAAGTGAGCGGTTCGGAGAGCGGTTCGGAGCAAAACAGCGATGACCGCACCCGAACCACTCCCGGGGGGGCAGGGGAAGCGGCGAGTCCTGGTCTCCCCCCGCAACCAACCCGGCGCGACGCCCCGTCCGGGACGGACGATCCAATGAACCCCCAGCCTCAGAACCTACCGGGCACACCGGATAGGGAGTTCGATCCGGCTGAGATGCCTCCGGAAGGTTACCAGCGGTAACCTTGCGGGCACCGTGACCCGAGCGTCCACACGTTGCCTGAAGGGTCACGTAAACGCCCTTCAGCGCACGGTGATGCATACCTTCCCCAGCGTGTGGCCGGTCTCGACTTGGCGATGACCGTCCGCCACGCGCTCCAGGGGAAATTGCAGACTAACATGGGGGCGTAGTAAGCCGCGGTCCACCAGTCGTGCCACCGCGCGCAAGATTGCGCCCTGTCGCTCCGGGGCATCGGCGTAGGCGACCCGCGCGCCCATGAATTCATAGTGGACGGTGATGCTTCGGTACAGCAGTAGGTCTGCGCTATCTCCCGGCGTCGAGCCGAGAATGGTGACCAACTGCCCCCGGGGCGCGACGCACTCGATGCTGCGTCGGAAGTTTTCTCCGCCAACCGTGTCAAAGACGACGGGTACACCGCGCCCGTCGGTCCGCGACTTCACCACGTCCACGAAATCGAGCTCCCGATAGTCGATGACTTCGTCTGCCTCGAGCTTGTCGCGACAGAAGGATATGGACTCCGCGCGCCCGGCGGTGGTGGTAACACGACAACCGTGTAACCGGGCGAGCTGAATGGCAATGTGGCCCACACCTCCGCCACCGCCGTGAATGAGGACATCTTGACCGGCGGTGATGCGGGCTCGCTCGTGTAATGCTTCCCAAGCGGTGAGAGATACGAGAGGGAGTACCGCTGCCGTCGCGTGGTCGAGACTCGCGGGTTTCGGGGCCGCCGCGCGCGCGTCGAGGACTGCGTACTCGGCATTGGCTCCATTGCCGAACAAGTTCGGGCACCCGTACACGGAGTCGCCCAGCTTCCAGTTGGTCACTTGTGATCCATACCCAACGACAACGCCACTGACGTCGTAACCGAGAATGAGCGGCATTTTACGGCCGCCTCGACGGTTTCCGCGGATCTTGACGTCTACCGGATTGACCGAGGTAGCGTGGACCTCTACGAGAAGCTCGAACGGTCCCGGTTCTGGTTTGGGGTGGTCCTCGGCGCGTAAGACGTCCGCCTCCCCGTGTTCATGAATGACGACGGCTCGCATGCGTCCATTGTCCGCAAAAGCTGACCGCGGAGCAAGGCGTCAAGACGGGTTCTCGACACCACACTCTCCCCGGCGGCCGATGTCCACGCACCAGCCACCTTTACGGCATCGGAGCGTAGAACAGGGACAGGTCGACGGCTTCCGCCATGGCTTCATAACCCGCCGCATTCGGGTGCAGGCCGTCGTTACTGAGGGGCGAAAGCAGCTGCTGCGAATTGCCCGGATCGGCCACGGCCGCGGCTAGGTCGACGACCGCGTCGAAGGCGTTGCTACTCGTGATCCAGGTATTCACCTCCTCGCGCACGCCGACGCGGTCCTCGGTCGACTCCGAATGGGTTGCAAACGGTGTGATGGGAGAGCCGTAAACCAAGATCCCGGCTGCGCGGAGATCTTGGATGACCGCCTGGTAGCCTCCGATCAAGTTGACCGCCGACTCATTCCCGTACAGGATGTCATTCACGCCGTGCAGGACGATGACCCATTTGACTTTGGGTCGCGCCAGAATGTCGCGGGCCACGCGGTCACGCCCGGCGTCCATGTATTCATTGCCCAAGAGCAACGCATTGGCGCCCATGCCGGCGTTCAGCACGGATACCTTGTCCGCCAGCTGAGGATCTTCGTTGATGGCGATGGTCAAGAAATCCGGCCAGCGCTCGAAAGTATTGAGGATGCCATAGCCATCGGTGATCGAGTCGCCCAAGATCGAAATCGCGTAAGCATCTTTGGGTGCCATCACTTCGATGGAGTTGATGAAGTACCAGCGATCGCGCGTCTCACCGCTCACGCTGGCCTGCGACACGACGTCTCCGTTCGCCACATAGGACGTCGACCGAGCTCCGGGGTGGCCGGTGATTTCCGGTGGGATGTCGGTTCCGAAGTGCATGGTGAGCGCCGTAAGCTGCATCTCCTCGAGGGGAAAAGCGACCGCATCCGACCACACCGTCTCACCAGCGGGAATGGTGACATTGGGACTGCCGCCGAAGCTCAGGGGCGTATCCGTTGCGGCATCGATCTGCCCTGCTCCCGTGCCGGCCATGGCTATGTGCACCCGATTGATCGCTACAGGAGCCGAGCCTTTCTCGTTGCTGAGTTGTAGCCGGATCTCCTCGCCGGAATAGGTGGGCCACACGAACTGACGCAGCGTCTTGTCAGCCAAGGCTGGTGGCAGGTTAGTTGGTTCGGTAGCCTGAATGGACGTCGCCCACGACGGCAGCCACTCGAGGTCCGACGGGTCACCTCCCGTGTCCGTGGTATCGACGGTGTCGGTGTCGGGCGCCGCGGAGGCATCGGTGGTACTGACGTCCGTTTCATCGGTGGCCGCCGTGGCATCGGCGTCCGTCGTCTCTGATCCGGTCATGGTCGAAGCGTCTGAGTCGTCGCCGGTAGGCGTGACGTTGCTGGTGTCCGTACCATCTGGACCGGTCGCGCTGGTCGTGTCGCCCGTGAGGGTGGTCGTGTCGGTGGAGTCGGTACTGTTAACCGGTTGGCAGGTCCACGTCGCCGACGCCTGGCAGGCGCAGCTGACTGTCGCAAGCGTACAGGGGGCTGTATCGACCGCGGGGTTACAAGCAGCACCGGTAACCAGCCCTACAACGCAGCTGCTTTGTCCCGGTGGAGTTGGCGTATCCGTGGTGTCGGTCGTCCCAGCCGAGCTTGTTGTATCCGTAGCATCCGTGGCGGTGGTCGTATCAGCCGTGGTCGTATCAGTTGTGGTCGTATCAGAGCTGTTACTGCCGTCGTTGCTGCAGCCGACGAGCGCGGCGAAACTCCACACCGCGAGCTGGGGGGCAAGACGAATCGATAGACGACGGCAGATGGGCAGAGGGTGCATCGAGGGCTCCGGGATTGGCGAACGGGAAAGCAGGTCGAGGTTGCTCAACACCGGGGCCAGGCCGGGACGGCGTCTCGCGATCCTGCTCGTATCGGACTAGCACTTGGGCCCCCCCAAAGAAACGGAAACGTTTACAAACCGTCGCCCGGCGGCAGTTCGCGGCCCCGCTTCGTACGACTGGGACCCGAAGTTTCCAGCTCCGTGCGCACATTGGGCCATCCGCCTTCACCCGCGCTCTGGACCACGCGCCGGCTTGGGTCAGCCGGGGTTCACCCTTGGAAGCAGGAGATACCAGCCAATGCCTCGCGCTCAGTAAAGCACAGGATTTTTGCTGCACGTTTGAGGCTAACGCGACCTCTGCTCGTAGCTGGCACGGCGATTGCTCGGACATTCCCCTCAACCCAAACTCAAACGGGAGGCTAACGGATGAACCCACACCAAGCATGCATCGAAGCTTGTAACGAT
>CAZNZA010000076.1:23573-27911 GCA_964577325.1 uncultured Polyangiaceae bacterium | reverse complement strand
GCAAGACCACCCGCGACGTCGCGGTCCAAAGCCGCCCAACGGGGGAGCGTTTCAGGCTCGACGGGTTTGAGCGAGCTCAGCGAGCGAGGGGCTTACCGACTGTAATGCGCTTGTTGGACGAAGCCGGGAGTCGCCGTCCTCTGCTTAGACGGTTCGCGCTCGAGCCCTGAGCATCGCCCGCTTTTCCTCATGGAGCTGACTGCGAGATATCAACGTTGGCGTCAGCAGCGCCAGGCGCTCCCGAAACGAACCGCGCACCGAACTAGATCGGCGCGCGTTCCCGTTCCGCTACACCTGACGCAGCCTGCATTCGCGCCAGCTTTTAGGGGCCCCGTGGGTTTACGTTGCCCCCCGTTTTTCAACCCTCCATCTGTTCGAGCTCTTTGCCCTTCGTCTCGTGTACGAGCTTCAGCACGAAAACCACTGAGAGGACGGCGAAAGCGGCGTACAGCGAGTAGGCCCCTGCCAATCCTATTCCTGCCAGGAGAATAGGGAAGGTTATGGTGATCGCGAAGTTGGACAGCCACTGAGCGAGGCCCGCGACGGCGAGGCCAGAGCCTCGAATCTGATTGGGGAACATCTCGCCGAGCATGACCCACATCACCGGGCCCCAAGAGAAGTTGAAGAACATCACGTAGAGGTTCGCTCCGACAAGCGCCAAAGCACCCATGCTGGTGCTGAGCTGCGGTTGCCCGCTCTCGTCGAGCGTCGCGGTAGAGAACGCGATGGCCGCCAAGATGAGCGTGGCAGCCATGCCCGCTGAACCAATCCAGAGCAACGGCTTGCGCCCGACCTTGTCGATGAGGAGCAACGCGCCGACGGTCGAGCCGATGCTGAGAGCGCCGGACACGACGTTAATGAGGAGCGCGTCGTTCTCCGAGAAGCCGACCGCCTGCCACAGCACGGCGCCGTAGTAGAAGATGACGTTGATACCCACCAGCTGCTGGAACGTCGCGAGCCCGACGCCGACCCAGACGATCGGTCGAATGCGCTGCCTCACCTTGTCGTAGAGATCACTCAAGCGCGGCTTGTGGTGGTCGGCTGCCAGGGATTTGTCGATTTCCTCGAGCTTCCTGGCGCCCGCGCTCGCGCCGTAGAGCTTCACCAAGACCTCACGTGCCTTGGCCTTGTTGCCGGACGCGACCAAGAAGCGCGGGCTCTCAGGGATCAGCATCAAGGCGACGAGGAAAATTCCCGCCGGGACAAGCTCGATCCAAAACATCCAGCGCCAGGTCTCGTACCCGCCCCAAAGCGGCTTCAACGATGAGCCCGAGAGTTCAGCCAAGAGGTAGTTGCTCAAGAAGGCAGCCGTTAACCCACATATAATAGCGATCTGTTGCACGCTGCTCATGCGGCCGCGGTAGCGAGCTTCGGAGACTTCACTGATGTACGCGGGCGCCATCACCGAAGCGGCGCCTACGGCCAACCCGCCGAGGATTCGGTAGATGATGAACTCCCCCGAAGTACCGGCGACACCCGAGCCCCACGCCGAGATGATGAACAGAACGGCGGCAACGATCAGGATCGCTTTGCGCCCGAACCTGTCCGCCAGGGTGCCGGCGAAGAACGCACCCACGGCGCAGCCCAACAACATGGAAGCCACGCTGAACCCGGTGCCGACCGAGTCGGATTGGAACGCCACCCGCAGGCCGTCCACGGTGCCGTTGATCACACCGCTGTCGAAGCCGAACAAGAAGCCGCCAATGGTGGCCACGCAGCTGATCAGGATGATGAACGACGTGCTCCCGCCATCAGTGCTCGCCGCGCTCGCAGCACCTGCACCGGCCCCTTCGCGCGGGGGGTCAGGGTATTTTTTGTCCATCGTATTCATTGCTGTTGTCCTTCTGCTCCGAGGAGCGCCTCTACCCAGCACCGCCCCGAGCCCGTTGTTCCCTGCCTCGTCGCTCTCGGTCGAGAAAGGCGAAGCCGGGACCTGGAATTTTGGCGGCTACGTTCGCCGGTCGCCGAAGCAATGACAAGAGCCGAACGCTTCTCGCCGCATTAATCTTGGGTGAACGGTTCGAGGAAGCCCTGCTCAGCCCCGTGAAGGGCGCTCACCGGGGTAGCCCCTGGGCAGGCGGCGCGTCGACGGGCTACCTTCCGTCCGCAGCTCGGCGCGCTTGCTGGCGAAGTCGGCGCCCGGTGCTCGATGCTGCGCCGCGCAAAGTGGCCCATGGGCGCTCGATGGTTTCGGGTCTTTCTTGCCCGTTCCGGCCTGCACGCAGCGGCATTGTTGTTGAGCACGTCGATGCTTTTCGGGCAAGCGCTCAGCGAGGTTGCTCAAGGTCTTTCTTTCAACCAGTGCCGGTAGCCGTTCACTTTAAGCGGCAGCTTAAGATCGCTGGACACCTCGGCGATTACGTCCGGGGAGAAGAAATAGTTCCGCAAGGCCACGATGTTGCCGGCCGCATAAAGATAGCGGCGGTCGTGCGCTTTTTTGTCAGCTGCTGGATTTGATTATGTTCATCGGATACACGTCGACTGCAAGTCCGCCGTCGACGACGGTGTGGCGGAAGACGATGGTGCGATTCTGCGCGTCGCGAGTCGCTGCGCAGCAATGGGGTGGGCCCAGCAAGTTCACGGGCCGCGCGGCTCCCTCCCACCTCACACGCTCGATTCAGATAACTTGCAGGCCCTCAATCGGCATTGGCATAAATGGTCATCTCGAAGGTACCGTTGTTGCAATTGGCGTATGCCGCGGCGGCGCTGTCTTCGAGGAAGTTATTCACCACGCACCACGAAGCGGACGAGGTATTTGCAAATGCTGCGACATTGTACTGATCGAGCGAGCGCAGTTCACCCGCCGTAATCTTCACTTTTGTCTTCCATTTGGGACTTGCTTTGCCCGTCGCAATCCAGTGTTGGGTACCACCCGTCACGGCGATAGGAATGATTTCCGAGCGCCTGATGATCCAGTGCTCCTTGCCTTGCCCATCAGCGACATATGGCTCCTCGCCGCAGTCGGGGTATGGTAGGCCGCAGCTCCATTCGTCGTCCCAATAAGCGAACTCGCCGCTCGCTGTGTAGCGTGCCGCCTTGACGACAGCTGACGCCAGGGACCACGGAACCACAATTTCGTAGGGCACCGGACTACTACGGGTGGCAATCACTTGACCGTCGCGAGGCGACATGCCGCAGCTGGCCATGAACCACGTTGATGCAACGACTATCCCAATTCCGTTTCTCTTCCAACCTATCCGCTGTGTCGATGAACGCATGTTTCGCTCCTGCTTTCTCGCGTTGTTACGTCATACGAGTCAACATCGAGATAGTCCTGGGCGCTAGCGCCAACGCGGTTTTAGGATAACATCACTATGAGACTTCTCCTACTTCGGCCATAACGGTGCAGCGATGTGCGAACACAACAACGCGAACGCGTTTGGAGGGCGGCCCCGCCCATGGCCAACTACAGGTTCGTGTCCTCCGGCGGCACCACGGCGGGGTCGGGGATGGGCGCGGCGGACCTGGTGTCGCCATCATCCGTCGCGCAGGACGCGTTCAAGGTATAGGCGGCCATCGAGATTGAACCGTAAGCATAGCCGTCGATCAAAAGGTCGAGGGGACGATTCGCCGCGCCCGCCAGCCCAGCTATGTAAAGCAACGGGATGAAATGTTCGGCGGTGGGCGCACTGCGC
This sequence comes from uncultured Polyangiaceae bacterium, assembly GCA_964577325.1. GTDB lineage: Bacteria > Myxococcota_A > Polyangia > Polyangiales > Polyangiaceae > SZUA-265. The sequence goes on along the minus strand of CAZNZA010000076.1, from coordinate 24,276 downwards.
GCATAGTCGGCGTGGTGCTCGAGTCCTGGAGCCTGGCTCGGATCACCGGTGAGAACCGCGCGTGCTGCGTCGTCGAAGCGCCGAGTCCAATCGAATGCAGCATCCGGTTTTCCCCAATCGAGGGCGCGTAAATTGTGAACGATATTCCCACTGCCGACGATGAGGACTCCGCGTTCGCGCAGAGGTGCGAGCTTTGCTCCCAGTTCGTAGTGAGCGTCGAAGTCATTGAGTGCATGGATCGACAACTGAACGACCGGGATGTCGGCTTGCGGAAACGCGTGCACCAAGACGGACCAGGTGCCGTGATCGATACCCCAACTATTCTGATCCAAGCCGACGTGCGTGGGTTTGACGGCGTCTGCAATCTCTTCCGCGAGCTCTGGACTGCCTGGAGCAGGGTACTCGACTTGGAATAGCTGCTTTGGGAAGCCGTAGAAGTCGTGAATCGTGCGCGGCTGCGCCATCGCGGTCACCGCGCTGGCATTGATGTACCAGTGCGCTGAAACGACGAGTATTGCTCGCGGCCGCGGAACTGTCGCACCAAAAGCCTGCCATGCCGCCGTATAGCGGTTGTCTTCAAGGGCGTTCATCGGACTACCGTGTCCCAAAAAAACCGCCGGCATGAGGCGCTGCGAGTTCAAGGGTTTCGAGCTCTGCTTCGAGGGCGACGTCATCGGCCGACGCTATCACACCCACCAGACCT
>CAZNZA010000076.1:20234-23473 GCA_964577325.1 uncultured Polyangiaceae bacterium | reverse complement strand
GATCCGTCAACACCAGCTCGCCTCCGTCGGCCCTCAACTCGAAGCTCGCGTGCAGTGCTCCCTCGTCGGTGTCTCCATCAGCGAACACGACAATACACGTGTGGCGCTCGAGGTCGACGCCTGGCAACGCCCACCGCTCGCGGTCGAGCAGGTCATTTGAAAGCCACCATCCCTGCAGGTAAACGTCCTCCGCGCTTGGATTGCAGATTTCGATCCAAGCTGGGTGCTGCCCCGTTTCGTCCGCAAGCGTCTCTGTGTTGTGCGTCATCACCTCGCTGATGAACAGTGCTGTGTGGTTGGGGCAGCTGTAACAATTCGTCGGACCCCCCGTCGGGACCAGCGACAGCGGTCCCAGCACCACGTTATCGTTCGAGTCGTAGCCAGCGATCACCGGCACCCAGTCGAGCTCGTCCAAGGAGTACACGATGTTTAGCGTGTACCGGGTGCCGTGGATCTGCGCGCTAGCGGTGTCATTCCAGTTGTGGTGGGAGTTCTCATACGAAAGGGGATCCGAGCCGGCGGAGCAGTGAACTTCATCGCCCACGCGCAAAGCGAAAGCCGCCAATCCTAACAACACCGATTCACCCGCAGCGGGCCCTTCGTAGGTGCGCTCGAGCTGGACGACCACTTCTTGTTCAGCATTCTCGAACCGCACCACATGATCGCCGTACAGCGAGCCACCTGGGCGGGCACCACAGAGGATGTCACTCGCCGTCGGAGGTGCAGCGCTGCCGTCGTGAACCCCTGTGCCGCCGCCACCGGAAGGCAAGGATGCTCCGCTGTCAGTCGCAGGTAAATGCGTGCCGCCACCCGAGTCCTCGGCGTTACCATTGGGGTCCTTGTCTCCCTTTGAATCCTCGTCGCACCCGAACCCAAGCAGCGCGCCCCAGACCACCCACGGACCCAGATGAAAGGTCGCATTCCTCATGGTTCTATCTCCGCTTTTTCTCATTCACGACCCGCGAGGCGGCGTTCCTACCCCGTCTCCCTTGTCGCTACCGCGAAGCGCTAGCCATGTCGAACGCTTCGTGTCAGCCAGCACGTCTGTGAGGCGCACGAGCACCGTCGCCTGAGCCTCGGCATAGCAGCGGAGCAGCGCCGCGGGTTGGCGTGTTCCAACAGCATCGGAAGTTCCCAATGATGGCTCACGTTCTACAGTCGCCGCGCCGACTGCGAGCCTACTACGCATCACGTTCCGAGCGGTAGGGGAAGAAATGGTCCCCCCGTTCCGCTGTGGAGGGGTGCGATTGGATGTCAGATTTCGTGCGGCTGATGTGAGCTGTGCACGGCGGACGCGGCGTCTTGACGTCTACGACTCTAACGATGAAGGTTTACGCATATGCGAGCTAGAGCGATGTTGTTGAGCGGTCTTGCTGTACTCGGCTGGGCCACGAGCGCTGCTGCGGTCATTAGCGCTGAAGTGTATACCAATGAAGCGTACCAATATGGGCGCTTCTCGGCATCGGTTCAGTTCGCACCCGGCTCTGGCGTTGTCAGCTCCTTCTTCTTGTGGAAGGACGGGTCAGAGGTGGAGGGAATGTTTTGGAACGAGCTCGATTTCGAAAAACTCGAGGAAGAGTGTCGCGTCGAAACGAACGCCATCTATGGGGAGCCGGAAGAGATTGCGCCCGAGCGAGCCACGCTCAGCGGCGACCTTTGCGCGGAGTACCATACGTACACGTACGAGTGGACGCCGGAATACATCGCCTGGAGCGTCGACGGCGTCGAATTGCGGCGGGAGACAAGTGAAGTCGCCACGGCGTTCATGGAGAACGCCCAAACAGGGATGCAACTTCGCTTCAACGTATGGCCGGGCGACGCTACATTTGGCGGCGAGTTCGATGCCGCCATTCTCCCCGTCTACCAGTACATCGATTGGGTCGAGTATTCCTCGTATGAAAACGGCTCCTTCGAACTGCAGTGGCGCGAGGACTTCGAGCAAAACACCCTTCCTGCCGGGTGGTCTCTCGGCTCGTGGGATTCTCCGAAAGGGTTGTCCACCCATCAGAGCTCGAACTTTGGCATCGTCGACGGAGTCGCGATTCTGGCGCTGACACCCGATGATGCTCCGGGGATCGATGGCGTCGTTCCGCCCCCGGGTACACCTCCAGCGGCTGTTAATCCCGAGCCTGGTGGCAATACGCCGTCGCCAACGCCTGCCGCGACTTCCACTGCCGAGCCCGCAGCACCCAGCCCGAGTGGGGCCATGCCTCCAGGCACGATCGGCGAACCTCCCGTCGCCGCTCCCGAAGCTGGCTCGGACGAGCCCGAAGGCTGCGCGTGTCGCGTCGGCCCTTCACCTGCGACGCGGACGTTTCCGTGGGCGCCCGCGATGGCCGTCGTGGTCGCGTACCGCTTGCGTCGCTGGCGACCACGACGCAGCAGTCGGAGTCGCGCCTAGAATCCCTACGGAGGCCGGGCCGCGGCCCCCGTACGTTCGAAACGCCAGCGCTGTTGTACACCGGGTGCTAAGGTACGCCCACCCCTCCAGCGTCCACGCCGATGTCCCAAGCCCCCTTTCGAGTCGATCCCAACGACCCCCGCGCGCCGAGTTCGGAGCTCTGGGCGCGGCTGACCCAGGCCGAGAGGGAGCGCGTGGCCGCGGAGCTACCCTCGGAGTTCCCCCGCTGCGAGCCGCCGGAGGGCGACCCTCATCGCATCCCGAAAGAGCGCGCCCTCGATGCATTGGGTGAGCACTTTCGTCGCCTGGGACGCCGTCTCTACCTCTCCTCGGAGCTGCCAGTCTATTACCCTGCAGAACGGGTTTTCGCACCCGACGTCATTGCCGTGCTCGACGTCGAGCCGCACGAGCGTGATCGATGGCTGGTGTCCGCCGAGGGCAAAGGCATCGACCTGGCGATCGAGATCGTCGTTGCTGGTAGCCGGCAGAAGGACTTCGCCGACAACGTCGGGCGCTACGCTCGGCTCGGGATCCCGGAATACTTCGTGTTCGCGCCCAAAGAGGAGCGGCTTGTCGGCTACCGATTATCAGACGAAGGTAACGGGCCCGGCGCAGGCGGGCAATACCAACCGATCCTGCCTCAGGGCGGACGTTGGTCATCCCGGGTGTTGGGGCTCGAGCTGGCGATGGAGGGCGGGAGGCTCCGGTTCTTCCACGGCTCTGCTCCGCTTCAGCAGTCCTGTGAGATCATCGCGCATCTAAGCCGGATGGTAAACGACGCTACACTGCGACACGAGGAGTTGGTACAAGCTCTGGAGAGCGCGCGTCAGCGTGCCGA
>CAZNZA010000076.1:8081-20134 GCA_964577325.1 uncultured Polyangiaceae bacterium | reverse complement strand
GCGAGCGGTGGTGACAAGGTCAAGGTTCGTCGATGAGCGTGGCTAGCGCACCTCGTGCCCCGGCCGATGTGCGGTCGGAGAATGCTTCACGTCAGTCAAGCCGTGTTTGCTGTCGTGCAATGGGCTTGCGTCGTAGACGGTGCTAGCTGACGTTGGGGATGTTTACTTGGATGGGTTACCCGGGGCGGTAGCTATCGTTTTCTTTACGGGGCCATTGGCAACCAGTTCGATGAAGAGCGGTGGGAGAGTTGTCGAAAACTTGGAGAACTAACATGCGACCGACTGGTCCACCGAGACCTGGGCAGAGCCGCGGCATCAGTGAACGGCATCGCCCACGATGCGAAACCACAAACTTCGTGGATGGGCACAGCGGCGACAAGTCAGTGAGACACGGCGCAGCCGCACGCCCTCGACACTCGCCGCATCGTGGGCAACCAGGTCGAGCTCTCCCTCACAGCGCGGGCACGCAATACCCCGCGCACGCGGTTCGACTAGGGACGCACTGCTCACGTTGAGGGGGTGCTCGGCGGAAGCACCGTCCTGAAACGCGAAGAGGCGTTCCCGGTCGTTCAGTAATCGCTTAGCCGTGCGCTCGGAAGCTCGCGCTACAGTGCGGGCGCGCTTGGGCCGGGGACCTTTTCCGGAGGACATGCAACCCCAGTATGACGCAACGCGCGAGGGACATGAAGGGGGGAGAAAAAGTGCCCCATTTCAAAGCAAAGTTTCGCCCTGAAATTTGCCGGTTCAGTATGGGCAAAAGTGCCTGTACCGTGTGAACTCCGAAACGGTTCAGCGAATCGTGCTTCTGGTCTTTTCTGATCACTGTGGACGAAACGGGCGCTAGTCTCACCGGCGTTTCATGCCCGAAGTGAGTCGCTGACAGGGCTCACCCGTCCATCAGCAAGAGAACAATTCAGGAAACCGCGATCGAGCAGGAGCGTTACTCATTCCATGCTCGATTCGTCCCGAACCTGGAATCTACAAGCGTAGACTGACGCAGCTTTGGGGTGCACGTTCCACACCGCCCCCTGCCGTAGCGAGAACCAATGAAGACCAAGTTTCGTTTCGTCGCCATAGCGACCGTGCCTTTTTGGATTGGTGCCGCATGTTCGGGTCCCGAGGGGCCAGCCCTTTGGACTCCGCCGGTCACCACAGGACCCGACACCGAACCGGACGCCGTGGAGCCCGGCCCGGGCGGTGGCGGACCGACCGACAACGGTGTGGCGCCGACGACTGGGAGCCCGAATGGCACCAGTGGTAACGAACCGGGAGCGCCCAATGCCGTCGATCCCAACACCTCCAGCCCCGGCGTCTCGCCCACCCCCCCGGACGGATCTGGCGTGGTGCCAGTTGGCAACGAGCAACCGACTCCTCAAGAGACGATTGAGCCGGGGGATCCCATTCCGCTTCAGCTGAGCGGCAGCCCCACCAACGGTCGCTTCGTGCGCTTGAGCCACAAGCAGTGGGAGAACAGCGTGCAGTACCTGCTCGCCCTCTCAGCCCCCCTCAACGTTTCCGAAAGCTTCGCGGCCGACGCCATCGTCGGATCCTTTTCAACCAATGAAAAGTACATGACGACGACGGAAACGTTGATCAGCGACTACGAGCGCGCCATCGAAGCCTTGGTCGAGGGCCTCAACGAGCAGAGCTTGCAGCGTATCTATCCAGGTACGGACGCCGCTGGTTTCATTTCGACGTTTGGTAGGCGTGCTTATCGCCGGCCGCTGACGCAGGGCGAGGTGGACCGTTACATGGAAATCTACACCGCGGGCACTCAGCTCACCGCGGAAGGCAGCGAGTTCGTCAAAGGCGCGGGCCTCGTGATCCAGACCATGCTGCAGTCGCCTTACTTCATCTACCGTACGGAGTTCGTCGACGACGGTCAGCCGCTCACCGGCTACGAGGTGGCGTCGAAACTGTCGTTGGCGATTCTGGACGTCACCCCGGACGACACCCTGCTCGACGCAGCGGGTCGAGGGGAACTCGACGGCCCCGATGGCTTGGCCAACTATGCCGCGCAGCTGCTCGAGGACCCGCGAGCGCTCACGACGATGCGACGCTTTCACGGAGAGGCTCTGCAATTCAAGCGCTTCAACAACGTCGGCAAAGACCCGATTGTCGTACCGGAGTTCACGGCCGAGCTACCCGCAGCACTGTTGGAGGGCGCGTATCGCTTCTTCGATCGTATCTTCGATCAGGACCTGGGGGTGCGCGACATCTTCACGTCGACCGTAGGCTTCGTCAACGCCGACCTTGCCCCCTTGTACGGCGTCAACCCGCCCGCTTTCGAGTTCCAAGAGATGGACCTCGGGCCCGAGCGTACCGGTTACTTCTCACAGGCCCCCTACTTGATCATGCACTCGGTGAACCTCGTCCCGGACTCGATACACCGCGGCGTGGATCTCAACCTCAAGGTGTTGTGTGCCCAAGTCGACAGTCCTGACTTCGTGCCGCCTGGCCTCAGCGCGCCCCAACCCGACGAAAGCAATCGGGAGCTCATCGAAAAAACGACGGGCAGCGGCATTTGTGCGGGCTGTCACCAGCCCTACATCAACCCGCTCGGGTTCGCTTTCGAAAACTTCGACGGCATGGGCCGCTGGCGTGACGAAGATCGCGGTAAGCCGGTCGACGCCTCAGCCTCGTATCCCTTCATCGAAGGCACCAAGTCATTCGCCGACAACGCTGAGCTGATGCAAATCATGGCCGATTCGAAGCAAGCCCACGAGTGCTATTCGAAGAATATGCTGCAGTTCGTGTTGGCCCGCGAACTAACACCTGCGGACATGCCGACCGTCGAGAGCCTAGCGACCACGAGCATGGCGCAGAGTTCGATCAAAGATTTAGTCGTCGAAGTCGTCAAGACTCCCGCCTTCCGCACTCGAAGTGGAGGCTGACGAGCCCATGTACGACCGCGATATACCCTCCCGTGAGCTGGGACACCAAAACTTGGAATCAAAAGCATGAGCATCATTCGACGTGTGAACACTGGAACTGGAGTTCTCTCTCCTCGGTTCGCTCCCCACGTGCCGAGGACGGTCAACCGGCGCGCCTTCTTGCGTGGCGCATCGGCCGTTGCCATAGGTTTACCGTTTTTGGAGAGCCTACAGACGCACTCGGCTTGGGCACAGAGCAGCCAGCCCGTTTTCAGTTTATTCATCTGCGTGGCGAACGGCGTCGTTGGACGCGACTTTCACCCCGCGGCTGCGGGGCCACTCAACGCGGGCAACCTCGGAAAAAATACGTCGGTTTTGGCGGACTACGCTGACCGTATTGCGTTGATTCGGGGGATGCGTTACCCCGGTAACCTGAGTAACTGCGGCCACGCTCAAGGGGCCTGTCAGGTGTTGACCGGAGCCCCTCATAGCGGAGGCGGCAATACAGCAACTTCCTCCAATGAATCTGCCGACACACACATTGCCGGCAAGCTGAACGGAGGGCGCGACCCGATCGCCTTGTACTCCGGATTGAAGGAGGGCTACATCAACGAGCGCCTTTCGTTCGTGCGCGCCGGCCAGGTGCGTTCAGCAGAAAGCAGCCCCAAGAACGCCTTCCAGCGCATTTTCGACCAAGCGAGCGAAGAGGCGTTCAGCGGTGGCGGTACGGCCGCCCCCGCGCCTGCTCCGACGCAGCCTGGACAGACGCCTACGACGGCGCCGATGTTGGACGACCTGACCATGCGTCGCAAGAGTGTGGTGGATCTCGTGCGGGAAGAGCTCTTGACGCTCAACGGACGTGCGGGATTGAACACGACGGATAAACAGCGCCTCGACGTGCATTTGACGAGTCTGCGAGAGATCGAGCTGGCGACGGCGCCTGTGAACGAGCCCGTGCAACAGCCGACGGATCCAAGTGCTGGGGGGAATACAGGCGGCGCGATGTCGGCCTGTTCGGCTGATGCCGTCAACGCCGCCGACTTCGACGTGGGCGGTACGGTGCGCAGCGGCGAGGAGCAGGAGCGGATAGCGATGTTGCACATGGACATCGTGGCGTTTGCTTTCGCTTGCAACGTCAACCGCACCGCCACACTGCAAGTAGGCGATGGCACGGACCACACGGTGTACAGCGTACCGAATAACGGTCGCTCGTGGAAATTCCACCACATCAGTCATCGCACCCAATCCGACTCGGCGTCAGGGCAGGACTCGACTGCGGAAGCGGCGCACTCGGAGATCGACCGCATCCGTCTGCAATCGTTGCTGCACGGCATTCGCAAATTCGACGCCTACGGACTGCTCGACACGTCGTACATCATGTGGACGAGTCACATTTCCGATGGTCCCAGCCACTCGTTCAGTGACCTGCCCATTGTCGTCGCCGGAACTGGAGGCGGGTACCTGAAGACGGGACAAGCCATCAACGCCAGCAACATGACCAACAACCGGTTGCTCAACACGCTGATCTCCGCAGCCGGAGTGCCTACGGAGAGCTTCGGCGGCGGGCAGGGTGGGCACCTGGACGCCCTGCGTGCTTGAGACCGCTCCCAAAGCCAGCGTCTAGTCCGTTTGCGTCAGATATCGCGCGATCGTCAACGTCTGCGAGGCGCGGCTAGGGGCGACTCGCGTGCGGACGTTCCCGCAAAACCTGATACAGTCATGGTTGCTTTGGAAACGCTGCGTCCCCGCCGAGTGACTGCCCAGGCCTCCCGCGACCTACGCTGCGGGCGTGCCAGATTGTGGATGGTCGCCGCGGGAGCTGCGCTCGTTGGCTACGCGTGCTCCGAGGGCACGTCGCCAGATGTCGACATGCCACCAATGGGCGATCCGCAGGCTGAACCGGACGTCGTCACCGACGCGCCGGCACCGGTCCCGCTCAATCTCGAGGACCTCGATTGCGGTGAGATCAATCCGGTTCCGAGTGAGGGTCGGCTATTAACTCGCCTCCAGTATGAGAACACAGTCTCTGATCTCTTTCATGGCCAAGTGGTAGGCCCCCATACCGCGGGTTTCCCCCTCGAGAACGAGGTGCTCGGCTTCTTCACGAACGCTGAGTTTCACCGCGTATCTCCTTGGCTCGCCGAAGCCCATCTGGGTGCGGCAGAAGGCGTCAGCGACCAGGTAGTTGCCAAGCTTTCCGAATTGCTGCCCTGTTCGGTTGCCCCGGACGACGAGGCGGCATGCGCCAACGAATTCTTGAACACGTACGGCTCTCGAGCATTTCGACGCCCCCTCAGCGACGAGGAGAGGGCTCCCCTGCTCGCGTTGTTCGAGTCGGGACGGCAGCAGGCGGGGTTCAGCTACGGTGCACAATTGATGACGCAGGCGCTGCTCCAGTCGCCGCAGTTTCTTTACCGCCTGGAGCTGAGTGCCGCTGGGGACGCGGTCACACCGAGCGCGCCCGTGGCCCTGGGGAACTACGACTTGGCGTCCCGCTTGAGCTATCTGCTCTGGAACTCGATGCCGGATGAGACGCTGTTTGCTGCCGCAGCCAGCGGAGCCCTGAGTGATCCTTCCGTACTTGGTGAACAGGCGCGACGCATGCTCGCCGATCCGCGCGCGCGCGCGACGGTCACCGACTTCTCGCGTCAGTGGTTACGCATGACCGAGTTTAGTTCCGTCGTGCGTCAGTCGGAGTTTGGCGAGGACCACGTCTTTGCACCTGCCTGGCGTCGTTCGCTGGAACTGTTTCTCGACGATGTCTTTTGGGGCGGCGAGGGAACGTTCGCCGAGCTGTTTCTTTCGCCTCAGGTATTCGTGAACGAAGAGCTGGCGCCGATGTACGGCGTGGCCGTGCCGAGTGATCATTCCGCGGGTCAGTTCTTTGCCGCCAGCCTCAACTCCGAAGAGCGCGCCGGGATATTGACCCAGCCGGGACTGATGACCTTGCTGGCGCACGCCGATCAGTCCGCGCCTATCCTACGTGGTGTGTTTTTGCGCGAACGGATCTTGTGTCAGCCGCCGCCGGCAGCTCCTCCGAGCGTGGATCAAACGCCGCCGCGGCCCGACCCCAATGCCACGACCCGGGAGCGCTTCGCCGCTCACACGGCTGATCCAACTTGTGCAGGATGCCATCGCTTGATCGATACGGTGGGACTGCCGTTCGAAAATTACGATCACCTGGGACGCTTCCGCGCTGAGGAGAACGGACTGCCCGTGGACGTCAGCGGAGAGGTGCTGGGCACTCGCGAGCCCGCCATCGAGGGACCGTTCTCGGGCGCTGTCGAGCTTTCCCAGCGCTTGTCGACGAGTTCTCAGGCGCAAGCTTGTTACGTCACTCAGTGGTATCGCTACGGCATGGGACGGATCGAGCAAGAGGCAGATCTGTGCAGTATCCGAACCGTGTTAGAGCGGTTTCAAGCTTCTGGGGGCGACCTCGAGGAGGTGCTCGTGAGCTTGGTGCTGAGTGATTCGTTCCGCTACCGCAAGGCTGACGCGACGGAGACGACCGAGTTGACGGCCGAGGGATTACAGCCCCCACCGGAGGCGTTATGACGCAGCGACGGACCCGGGGCCTTTCCAGGCGCCAATTGCTCCAATCAGGAGCCGCGTGTGCGGGGGTACTCGGGCTCCCTCTGTTAGCGCCCGAACGGTCTTACGCCGATGGCGAGATCCCGCAGCGCTTGCTGTTGGTGTTCACCGCCAACGGGACGGTGCCGAGTGCGTTCTGGCCGTTCATGGGTGAGACGGAAAGCGACTTCACCCTCAACACCATCACAGAGCCGCTCGAGCCGTTCAAGCAGCGCTTGCTGTTTCTGAAAGGGTTGGAGCTCGCCATTTCCAAGGTTGGCCCGGGTGGTCCCCACCAAAAGGGTGTTGGGGGTTTGTTTACGAACGCCGAGCTACAGACCGGAGACTTCATGGACGGGGACGGTTCGCGCGCGGGCTGGGCAAACGGTCCCAGCGTGGACCAGGAAGTGGCTCGACATTTGGGCGCGACCAGCTACCTACCGAGCGTCGAACTCGGAGTGCGGGCGACCGAGAGCGAGGTGCGCGGCCGCATCAGCTATGCCGGGGCGGGGCGGCCGATGCCGCCCATGAATTCACCCCTAGTGGCCTACCAGCGGCTGTTTTCGGGATTCCTTTCAGGGGATGCCGTATCAGATGCACGACGCCAGAGCGTGCTCGCAGCGGTGAAGAGTCAGTACGACCTTTTGCAACCAAAGCTGTCGTTGCGCGATCGCCACAAGCTCGAGCAACACATGGAGCTGGTACACGGCATCGAGCGCCGTATGGGCATCGATGTTCAAGGTAGCTGTCAACGGCCGGCGGCACCTCCCGATTTGGCGGACAACGATGAGCAGACGATGGCAGATATCGCGGCCCTTCAGGTACAGCTGCTCGGAGCGGCGTTCGCCTGCGACTTGACGCGAGTAGCGAGTCTGCAGTTTTCGACGGCCGTCAACGCCATCCGTTACCCGTGGCTCGACAGCTTCGGCTCAGGTCACACGCTGTCGCATGCCAGCGACGCGGACTCGATGGCAGAGCTGGTCACGCGTCGGCGATGGATGGCCCAGCAGCTAGCGGACCTGATGACGCTGCTCGACGGCATTCCGGAAGGCGACGGTACGGCTTTGGACCATACCCTGATCGTTTGGGGAAATGAGCTATCTCAGGGCAATACCCATTCTCACGCCGACATTCCCTTCCTGCTTGCCGGTGGTGCTCCCGGTTTACGCATGGGTCGTGTCGTCGAATACGACGCGGTGCCTCACGGAAGTCTTCTCGTTTCCATCATGCATGCCATGGGCATCGACGCCATGACGTTTGGCAATCCCGATTTTTCGCCGGGGCCACTTGCTGGGTTAAGTTAACGATCGGCGGTCTGACGCCGCGCGAAGATCCGAGCGGTGAAGCGCCTCAACCCGTCGACTGTTGGGGATCGTTGTCGAGCGAACGAATCGAGCTGGCGCGGGACGTCGCGATGTTGGGACCAACGCTCGCGTTGGGTTCCGCAGCAAAGCGCTTAGCCTGGGCGATCCATCCGTCGCGACGGATCCGCCCCTTGAAACCCTCGAGTCGCTTGTCGACGTAGCTGATATCCGCAGGTGTCCACTCAGCCACCTGCCAATAGTAGTACACGCCAACGCGGTGCAGGAGGTTCTCGAGTTTTGGCCCTATGCCGCTGATCCGCTTCAGGTTATCAGGCGGACCGTAGCTCGGTTTATGCAAAAGGTTGGAGCCGGGCTCTCGCTGATGCGCTACGCGAGGTTTTGGCGCGTCCGATGACGGGGACGTCGCCGCCGACGACGTGTCGGTCTCGAACGTTGCCGGGGCGCTGCTGCTGGCAGGCTTGGACGCCGCTGGCGGCGCATAGCTCATCGGCTCGGGGGGCGTCGAATAGGGGCTAGGTGGCGGTACGGCGGCCCCAACGTGTTCACACACGGCCGTTATCATCGCTTCGAGGCGATTCAACCGCGACTCCACTACGCCCAGCCGCGGCTGGGGCAGGGCCGCTCGGAGCGTATCTAGGCGGCGGGCGAGATCCTCGGCGTCCATGCGGTGCGGAAGGACGTCTTGGAGTTGACGCGAAAGCGTCCGCAGCTGGCCTTCGACGGCGCGTATGCGGGCGTTCTGCGATTCGCGCAGCTCGTTCAAGGGCTGGTCGAAGCGCGCGACGTCGCTCGCGGCGGGCACCGGTGCTTCAGCATGAGCGCTACTGGTGGTGACCGCGGTCGTTCGCGCATGCTCCAGCGCTTCTTCAGTCGCGGCGAGCTTCGTCTGCAGGACCTGAAACAGCGAGCTTGCGTCGGTGAACCGATGCCGGACCCACCAATACGTCAATGTGGCGCCCGCTAGCGCGGCCGCGATGAGCATGATGGCCACTTCTGCTACCAAGAAACCCATAAATCGTTACTCTCCTGAAGTTGCACTGCGCGCGACGCGAAATTCAATACGGCGATTTTGCGCGCGACCCGTCGCGGTTTCGTTAGTCGCCAGCGGCCGATCGGGACCAAAGCCTTCTGCTCGCACGCGTTCAGCTGGAACTCCCGCGCCCCCGAGTGCAGCGACCACCACAAGCGCTCGTTCCTTGCTCAACTGCACGTTTTGCTCGCGGTCGCCCTGTCCGTCGGTATGACCCTCGACGACGACAACGCCTGGACAATCCTGAAGCTGAGAGGCGATTTCCTTGAGCAGTGGACGGCTAGAGGGCAACAGCTTGGCGCTACCGGTGGCGAAGCGGATCTGAGAGCGGCGCAGGAGTTTACCGAGTGCTTCCTCGCACGCGGTGATGTCTTCCAGCACGAGAACGTTCAATGCTCCGACCTCGAAACCGGGGATCGGCTGTTGGGAAAGGGCCTGAAGGGAGCGCTGAGCCCCCTTGTCTAGAACCTCGCAGTTAACTTCCAGCTTACGGGAGCTGATGTCCGCCCGCCCACTGGAACACTGGGCCATTACCTCAATCAAACGTTTGGCCGCCGCTTCCCAGCCGCTGCTGGCAGTGCCTTCGGTCAAAGTCAGGGCATTCTTCACAGCCACCGTATTCGGTAAAGCGGCGCGCGCGGTCTCCACCAGTAGCAAGCTCATGGCAGCGGACGGCACTTCACCCGTCAAGCGCAGGGCTTGCCCGCTGCGCACCGCGCGCAGGGCATACCAACGCGCTTCCTCCGACTCCTCGGCAGGCACGATAATGCCGGTCGTTGCGGGATCCGCCGTCGCCGCTGCTGCCGCCACCAATTCTTCTGCGATAGGTGTTTCGCTCGCAGGCACGTCAGTCGCGGGTACGTCGCTGGCGGGCGTATCGCTCGCAGGCACGTCGCTCGGCACGTCAGTCACAGGCGCGTCGCTCGCGGCCGCGGCGGAGGCTTCAAAACGAACGTCAACTGAAGATACGCAGGGCAGGGCGCCCAACCAAGTGTCGCAGCGTGTGCTCGCTACCACGTCTTTCGCCGCTTTGGCTGCTTCGTCGTTCGGCGGAGAGCCGCGCAACACCACCCGTTGACCTGCAGCATGCGCCTGTACCCAAGTCAGTCCTTCACCGTGCAGCGCCAGGCGGACCTCGTCGAGCACCCGCCGTTCGGTGCGGGTCGCGAAAGCGGTGACTCCATACAGCACGAGCGAGACGAGCGCCGTGAGCGGCAACAGCCCCTTGCGCCTGAAAGTCCACGCCGGATCGGGCGCCTTCACCCAGCGCGCTTCGTCGCCGTCACCGCTGCCACCGATGGCAGCGTCAGGATTCAACGGCGCACTCGGCTTTGGGGTTAGTTCGCTCATGATGACTATCCGGTCCGCATTATTGAGCTTTTGGCGGCACAACCCAAGTACAATTGCCCCGTTGGGCCTGAGGTCGAGAAGACCAGGTTCAACCTGACACGTCGCGCGCCCGCTCAACCGTGCCGGCTGTCATATTCCGCAGACCATGAGCCGTTTGCAAGATGAGCTGCCCTCCGGGACCAATGGCTGCGACCTTGCCGAGCGTGCCCTCGACATTCACCGTCGTACCGCGCAATGCATTGTTTTCATTGATGTAATCGACGAAAGGAGCGAGTCCGGATTGGGTGAACTGGTATAAGCAGCGCTCGAGCTCGAACAGGATGAGGGGCAGAACACTCTCCCTTGAAAGTTGTACGCCCAGCTCTTGCAAGCAGACGGCGCGCGCGCTCTCTGTCGGTGGCAGCACGACGGGCGTCATGTTGACACCGAAACCGACGACCGCCACGAACTGACCATCCGCCTCCACTTGCCCTTCCACCAGAACGCCGGCGACTTTACGTCCGTCGTGCTCCAAGTCGTTCGGCCACTTGATCCCCAGGCCTGGGGCGCAGCCTGGGTTCAAGAGCGGCCGCAATGCCCGATGTAAAGCTACGCCGACTACCAACGTCAGCGCGCTCGGATTGGAGCCCGGCCTTCTGGGACGCAGAAGCACAGATACCAGCAGGTGGCGGTTTGGAGCAGCGTGCCACGTCTTGCCGCGGCGGCCGCGACCGGCGCTTTGACTGTCGGCCAAGAACAACGAGCCGTGTGTCGCACCGAGAGCTGCCCCTCGTTTCGCCTCGTCGTTGGTCGACGTGGTCTGAGCATAGTAGTGGACGGGCTCACCCAGTGCGCAGCCTCGCTGCCGGAGCTCGCTCACGAAGCGGTTGAGGTCGAAGCGGGGCTCGAAAGACGCAGGCGATGGCTCCGTCGGCATGTCTCACTCCTGACTACCCACGTTCGCGGAGTCGTTATCGAA
Source organism: uncultured Polyangiaceae bacterium (assembly GCA_964577325.1). Classification (GTDB taxonomy): domain Bacteria; phylum Myxococcota_A; class Polyangia; order Polyangiales; family Polyangiaceae; genus SZUA-265. The sequence goes on along the minus strand of CAZNZA010000076.1, from coordinate 9,028 downwards.
TTCATCGTCGTCGCCCGTATCGGCGCCGTTTCCAGACAGAGGTGGAAATACCGCGCGCGCGAGAGTGAACTTGTTGTTCAAAGTCTCGTCCGTCAACAGCTCGAACTCATCGACCTCGCCCAGTTCCCGCTTTAGATTTTTGATCCGCGTGTGTTCGGTCGTGAAGAAGAAGGTGGATTTTCCCGTCTCACGCTGTTTCGTTACCCACGTTTTGAATTTCTTGCCGGAGGAAACGAACGTTGCCATGCGGTTGCCCGTATAGAAGTTTTCGCCCTTCCAGTTCATCTGATAAGCGACGAGCGGCTCTTCAGCACTAGAGCGATGTTGATAGTAGGCCAGGACCGTCTCACGCTGCCCCCAGTGTGGGCTGACGTTGACGAAGTAGAAGTTCACGCACCACAGGCTGAAAAGGCCAGCCGTCGAGATGAACAATGTGGTGGCCAATGCTCGCCAACGTCGGACTGCCATGCCCAGCCCGAACCCGACGCAGACCAGTGTGAACGCCAACAGTGTGCCCTCGAATTCCAAGCTGTCGGGCCACTTGCGTTCGTAGTTGTAAGTGAACAAATGGAGCAGGCGCGCCTGGCCGTCTACGTCGCCCTTGCGCGTCGTGAACATGTCACGACCGGCCAAGAACACCGGCACGCACGCACTCAGTGCGAGCGCCGATAACACAGCACTGCGGTAGCGTTGCCGTTCGGAGCGGGGCGCGCTAGCGGGTTGCACCGAGGTAGTCCAGCGCGTCGCGCCACGAAAGTGTACGACGTACGCGGTCGCCAAGCCCGCGGCGATGAGCAGTAGACCGAGCGCGATCTGCACCGCTCCGACGGACTCCTCCGTCACCTTGCCCGTCATGTTGCCAGGGGTGGCCAGCAGCGCGCCACCGCAGATCGCTGCAGCGCTCGAGAACAACGCGCCATAGTATTGCAACGCGTACCGGGTACGGG
>CAZNZA010000076.1:0-7981 GCA_964577325.1 uncultured Polyangiaceae bacterium | reverse complement strand
GGTGAATGTGAACGTGGGTAAGTAGCGGGTGAGCACCACCCCTGCGAGAATGGCCGTCGGAGGCACGAGCGGGAAGATGTAGTGGTGGAACTTGGTCAACGTTATGGTGAACATCCCGAAAGCCACTAGCCACCACGTCAACAGGAAGACGTTCGCGGTCCACCTTGGATTGTCGCGTCTCTCGTTGCTGCGTCCGAGCCAGGTCAGCCCCAGCACCGCCATTCCGGTCCAGGGAAACAGGCCATAACCCAGTTGCCAGATGTAATAGCGGAAGCTCGTGTCATCGCCCTTGTTGGTGTCATGCACATGCACGAACGCCCGCTTGACCATGTCGTGGAAGATGAGTCGGTCGATGAACGCCTGACCGTGTCTCATGTACATCTGGACGTACCAGGGCAGCGCCACGGCCAGGAGTAGCACGATGAGTGCGGGGAACTGCAGACGTGCCAGTTCGCGGAAGCGCCCGGTGACGAGCGGAAAGACGATCGCGACGGCCAGCGGGATCACCAGGCCGGGAGCGCCCTTGGCCATGACGGCGAGCGCCGTAAAGAGCCAAGCCCCAAGGAAATACAGCACTTGTCTTCGGCGCTCACGCGCATACCAAGCTAACAAGCCGACCGTGGCCGCGAGCCAACCCAGACCCAAAACGAAGGGTTGGGCTCCTGCATGCAAAGGGACGTGGTTGCGGCAAGCCGCATTGCCCGGCTGGCCGCAGTTGCCCCCGCCCGAGCCCTTCATGAATTGGTCAAGATGTGGCTCGAAACCAAACAAGTCTCCGCCCGTATGCAGCGTGACGTTGCGGCTGATGAGGTACAGCGCCTGAGGCAATGCGCACAGGGCGATGGCGGCGAACAACAAGTGAAAGCCATTGAGGGAGACTGTGCGGCGGCCGAAACGGATGGCGTACTGCCGGACCTCGGCGTTGGGATCAGTGTGGAAGCCCAGCAACAACATCCCCATGGCTGCCGTTACCGGTGCGACATACGGCATGTCCGCCATAGTCTGCCGTCCAATCAAGTACCAGTAAGGGCATGTGACGAGAATCAGTGAGCCCACAAAAGCAGCTTTGCGGCCAAACACGACCGCGGCGCCCTTGTAGAGCGCGTAGCTCCCGAGCGTTGCCAATGCAAAGATGGGTAAGCGGCACGCCCATTCGGGCTGGGGCCAGTGCCCGTGAGCGACACCTTGCACCATCTGATCGGGCATGTACTGCACCCCGAACAGCTTGAAACTCAATCCCTGTAGCCAAAAATTGAAGATCGGCTTCGACCAGAACCAACCATCGTGGGCCCACCACAGCGAGACCCAGTCATCTCGAGCGAGCATCTCACGGGCCACTTCGCCGTAGTGGGTTTCCCAAGGATCGATCAGGCCGAAGCTGCCGAGCATGGGCATGTGCAACAGCGTACTGAGGGCAATCAGCCAAAAGCCATGCCGTCGCAGCAGGGGACGGGCGTGCGAGCCGTCACCGGAGAACACACCGATGACTATCCCGACGCCGTATACTTCGATGACTACCCACAACGTAGCCAGCGTCATCAACACGCCTGCCGAAAGCACCGGCGCGGGAAGCAAACCAGCTACGGCGGCGCGTCCGCACAGGATGAGGGTAAGGGTACTGGCGGTCAGCCGCAGAAGCGGCACGACGAGGGCGCGCACCGGCAAAGCGGACTCCGACACACGTGCGCTGCCCAAGCTACCGAGCGCCCCACACAAACCGCAGGTGGCCAGCAAAACGCCGAAGAACCCGACCGGCACGCTGATCACGAGGCGTCTATCGCTCGCCATGATGCAGAAGGGGGCCAGGACGCCGAGAGCAAACAGCAATCCAGAAAGCCACAGGGGAATGCCCGTGCCAGCAGCATTGGGCGGACCGAAGCGGCCGCGCAACGAGCGCCAGAGGCGCGTGCCGAGGCCAGGCTCTCGCGCCGGTGTCTCCTTGCTTGCCTCAGCGGGAGTCGCCGGGTTCGCACTGGGTTCGGCCGGGCTGGCAGGGCCGCTTGGTTCAGTCTCGGAGCGATGTCGGGCGTTCTCAGACGTCATGCAGCGTTCAGCACCTTGGTTAGGTCGCGATGTCTAACAGACTTTTGGCGGCTTGCACCGCGGATCGCTGGGCCGAAACGGGGAAACTGGCCCTTTTTCGGCCTGGCAGTTGCAACCCCTGAAGGTAAGTTGCGCCGCTCATGATGCGACCGACACTCTACGCGACCGCAGCCCTGCTCTTGGCAGCGTGTGCTGCCCCTGGCCCAAGCGGCGAAGCTCCGAAAACTCCCGCCGCCAACTCGCCGTCGGCGCAAGCGGTGGAAAAAGCACCTCCAGCCGCCGATGAGCTGTACGCGTCGTTGAGGGCCCTAGAAGGCAAGGGCAGCGTGCTTGGTGCCCTGCCGTCCGACGTCCGGAAGGCGCTCGAGCAGCGCGTGGACCAGCTCTCGGCAGAGCAGAAGCGCGCGTTGCTCGACGCCAACCAGGCGTACGCTTATCAGCGGCCACTGCTACATCTAGTGGCTGGAGGGGAGGCGCTCGGCGCTTACACGTCACTGTTTGCTTCACCCGCCGGCGCCGACGAACTCGTTGAGCTGCGTTACGAAAGTGGGAACGTGGGAGACCTGCCGCCGGTTATCATGCTCGTGGCGGAGCGCGCGGCCACCCACGTGCTGCGAACACGCGCGGCTTCGGTGGCGCCCGGCGTAGAACGTAAGCAGGAAGTGCTTGGCGAAATCGCTGCTGCTGCGGAGTTCTTACGCAACGATTCTGTATACCAGACCGCGCTCGACGCTCTCGTGCGCGAATTCCCCGACCCTCGCTGGGCATTCATGCGAGCTGGAGCGCTTGCACGTCAACTCGAGCCGCAGGCCGCTCTCGAGGCACTGCCCAAGGCGACGGACGTGGACGCCGGTCATGCAAAAGCCGCCGACACACTGATCACCGCGGCGCGCACGGCTGTGGAGCCCGCACAAACCCCCGAGCAGGCCGTGGCCCGGGCGCGAGCGTTGCTCATGCTGGATCTCGACGCCGAGGCACGCCAGACCCTGCAACCCTTCGGCGAGCAGCGGGCTACGCACCTGGCGCTGGCTACGGCGACTCTGCGCGCCGAAGCGGGCACGGGCCCGTGTCCAACCCTACGTGCCCCCCTGGGCAACGCCCCCTTGTGCCGGGCCGCGTGGAAGGAGTTTCTCACACAGGAGCGGCTGCAGCTATTGGAGGCTGCCTGGCAAAGCGGCAAGGGGCGTGATGTCGACGCCGTGGATGCCTGGCTGGGTTTGTCCCATGTCGTGCCCCTGATGTACGGGTTTGCCGCTGACGAGAAGGCCGCTATGGCGCATCTCACTGAGCTCGAGCAGTCGGCGCAGTCGGCAACCAGCGTCTCCGACCGCTATCACGGGGTAGCGCTACTGGCGTCGGGACTGCAAGCCGCTTTCGCGGCCTCCGTTGAAACGCCGCCTGGGCGCTCTCCTGAAATTCCCAAATCTGCTCGGCAAGCTTTGATCCAACGGGCGTCCAAGAATGTAGAGCGGGCGCCGGACGACGCTTGGAACCAGGCTTCGGCGCTCGCCGTTGCCGCAGTTTTGATCCCGCAGGACAACACGTTGCCGTTGCTTCGTCAGATGAACGATACGGTGCGCGCCGAATGGCGTATCACCCAAGCCTCGCTCTTGCTGTGGAACCTCTTGGCCGACGGAGCCGTAGGCGAATTCACCCAGAGCAAAGGGCTATTGGGTCGTGCGGCGGAGACGAGTGCAGAAGGCAGCTACGAAAGATCGCGTTGGGTGATCTTGTGGGCCGAAGCCGACGCGCACCTGCAGCCAAGTGAGCAATCGTTCAAGATTGTACAGGATCTAGCGGAGCGCTTGAAGGCTCCTCAGGTGCCGCTCGGCGTGCGCCTGCGAATGGCGCTCAACGTGGCGGGGATCAAGGCGCGGCAAGGCGACTTTGCAAGCGGCATTGCCCTGCTCGAGCCTCTCGTCGCCGCCACGCCCAGGGCAGCTGTGCAGACTCGCCAAGAGCAAGAACTCTTGGTCACCGCGACAGGTTACGGGGCAGTCTTGCGTGCGCTGAGTACAACGGGTGAGGAACGAGCCCAGCAGATACAGGTCTTGCAAGAGTTATTGGACAACGTCGCCAAGGCTTCCGCTGCGCCGCCCGCACTCATGATGTGGCTGGCCTTGTGGAAGGGCGAGCTCGATGCCATCGCTGCCAAGCACGACTGTGAAGGTAAGGTAGCGTGTGAGCGCAAGGCCGACGCACTGCGCGGCGTCAGGACGGCCGTATTCGAACGCGTCATAGGTCCGCGCATGGCGGCGCTGTTGCGTCGTGGCGTGTTGCCTTTGGGCGGCGTTGATCTCGAGTTCCGCTATCGCAGCGGAAAACTCGTGCCCGAAGTAAAGATCGATCCGGCGTTCTTGCTGGTGCACATGCCCACGCTGGATGGGGCACGCTGAGAGCCCAACGCGTGTGCGATCACTCGGTGCGCCAGATCACGTGAAATCCGCGATCGCTTTCGACGACATAGCTCAGCTGGTCGATCTCGAGACGGAAAGCGGCGCTGGCAAAGCTGGCGTTCAGGTCTTCGTACGCCACGCGCCCTAGGTCATCCGTCGAGGCATCACTGTACATCGAAACTGCCTCGCCCCACTCGAGCCCGCCTGCCGTCAGTTGCTGCAACGCATCGAGCGCGCGCAGGCACGCTTGCTCCGGGGTTCGCGTAGCACCACGACTGTCTTTGAGCGCCGAGTGACGGACCAGGATGTGCCGAACTCCTATCTTGCCTCGCGCTTTGGTTTCGCCCACGCGGGGCGCCCGGGCGTCGGCCAGACAGCGCGCCCCTGGCGACGCTGAGGCGTCATCCGGTTCCACAGCCTGCGCGTCCGCGCCCCCGCAACCGCTCGAGGCTGCCCCCACGAGCAGCATTGGCAAAAGCTGCATACGACGCTGCCAACTCGCCACCATGTTCGGCCCCTATCGCGGGTGCAAGCCTATGGCAATGGCTAAATTTCTGGCGATGGGGTCCCGAGATAGTATACGTGCGGCATTAAGCGGGGGGCCGAGCATTCCGTTAGCCAAGACGTGTCCTCATCAGTTCTTAGAGCGGGGGTAGGGAAACGATGCGCGTGAGAAGCAGTAAGGTCTATCTCTTGGCTCTGGCTGTCTTGGCAGGGGCGAGCGGTGTCGGTGTCGGTATACCGTCAGCGTCTGCGACCCCCGGCGCACACCCTCCCTTGCTGTCGACTTCCGACACCCGTGCATCGAGCGTCGTGCTGACGTACCGACAAGGGCTGGGACCACTCACGCCACGAATGCTGAGCTATAATGCGAACTTTACCGCCACGAGTGGTAACTTTAGCGCACAATTCGGCGCCCACGTCCTCCAGTTGCGGGAAACGACCGAAGGTAACATGCTGTATGGTGCTGCCGCGACCGGCGCTGCCGTGATGAGTATTCCGGTTGCCAGTCGCTTTCAAAGCGGTGTGCCACGTGCCGCGCTGCTCTTCTACGGCGGTGCTGCGCCTACAGCTGCCATCAGCGGAGAACGCAACTTCTTGAACGTGCCGATCGGTATTGGCGTCGGGGCTTCGCTTTCTCCTGCGCCCTGGTTGAGCATCACTCCTTGGCTCGAAGCGGCACCTGGCGTAGATCTGGACACGACCATTCACGATCCGGATTTGTCTGAATACGAGCCCGACGAGAACGATATCCAAGACGTCATCAACGGCGAGGAAGCGGTGGTGTTCACGGAGGACGATTTGAGGGACGTGATTGCCGACAGCATCGAGATGGACGTCGCCTTCGAGATACCGATGCGCGCAGGACTAGACGTCACAGCGAGGCTCTCCGAAAAGTGGAGTGTGAACGTCAATGCGTATCTCACCAGCTTGGGCTCTGCCTTCGGAGGTACCAAGCTCGTGTATTTGGGAGCGGGCCTAGCGTTTCATTGGGATGATGTGGTGCCGAGCGTACTGCCACCGCATAAGCGCCTACTCGACGAATCGTGTGAAGATATCGAGACTCGCTTTCGCATGTGCCCCGCTGGGCGTGTGCCGGCTTCGGTGAACGCACTACCGACGAGTGCACCCAATGCCGCGTCATCGCCGGCGTGGACCTCACCCGAACCGGCATCCAACGTGACATCGACAGCGGGCGAAGACGCGGAGGAACCACCACATTCCAACGCCTTGCCTGACGCGGCGCTTCCGACGAATAGCGCGCCTGATAGTGCGGCGCCGCCTGGTGCTGCGGCGCTGCCCGAACCTGCGGGTAGTGCACCTCCGCAGCCCCAACTGCCGACGGCGGAGCCGGCGCCTTCGAACAACTCAGGCGTCACGCCCTCAGAGGCACCCGCACCCTTGCCCAATCCTACGTCTCCCTACTGACGCGAAAGCGGGCGTTGACAGCAACGAGCATCCTCCGCAGACTCTTGCCCGAATGGAAGGCTTCACGTCGCGCAACACACCAGCTGGCATTCCCATCTATCGTATCACGGGGAGCAAGCAACTCGCTAGCTGGTTAACGGGGGCGGATAACCGCGACCAAGCCAAGTTCGTGCAGCAGTGGGCAACGGCTAGCAACTTCACGGGTAGGCCGAACCAAGTCCTGCTGGTTCCTGGCAAGGCGGGTGAGCTAAGTGCCGTGCTCGTTGGCGTCGATGAGCAGGAGCCTCTATGGCAGCTTGCAAAGCTGCCTGCAGCCTTGCCCAAGGGCAAGTACCGTGTGGCCGACTGTGGAGACCCCGCACTCGCGGAACGGCTCTGCCTCGGGTGGGGACTGGGCACTTATAGCTTTGATAGGTATAAGAAGAAGGCCAAAAGTTTTGCGACCCTGACTTGGCCGGAAAAGGTGAACAAGAAACGTGTCCAAGCGTTGCTTGAAGCCACGCGCCTTGGGCGCGATCTGATCAACACCCCTGCTGAAGACATGGGGCCGGATAATCTCGCGGCGGAGGCCAGGCGCCTGGCCCAGGAGTGCGGCGCAGATTATCGAGAACTCGTGGGCGACGAGCTGCTGCAGCACAATTATCCGAGCATTCATGCCGTGGGACGTGCCGCGTCCCGGCCACCGCGCCTCATCGACTTCAAATGGGGTAGTCCTAAAGCCGCGAAAGTAACCCTCGTCGGTAAGGGAGTGTGTTTCGATACGGGAGGCCTCGACCTGAAGCCAGCCGACGCCATGAAACTCATGAAGAAAGACATGGGTGGGGCTGCGTGTGTGTTAGCGGTGGCCTCGGTGGTGATGAAGCTCAACCTACCCGTGCGTCTGCGCGTTCTGATCCCTGCGGTGGAAAATAGCGTGGCGGGCAATGCCTTTCGCCCACTCGACGTTCTAGCGACGCGTAAAGGCATGAGCGTGGAGGTGGGGCACACGGACGCCGAAGGACGCTTGGTTCTCAGTGATGCGTTGACGGAAGCAGACGCTGAAAAGCCAGATCTGTTGATAGACGTGGCCACCCTGACGGGAGCGGCCCGTGTCGCCCTCGGCACCGGGATGCCCGCGCTGTTCTCTTCCTCGGACACCGCTGCACAGGAACTGCTGGAAGCGGGGTTGATGGAAGACGATCCCCTATGGCGGATGCCACTCCACAAGCCCTATCGCAAGTTGCTCGACAGTCGCGTCGCTGACATCTCTAACGTGTCCTCCGGACCATACGCCGGAGCTATCACCGCAGCGCTTTTCCTCCAGGAGTTCGTGAGCGAAAAGACGCCCTGGATGCACATCGATACGATGGCCTTCAACCTCGAGAGTTTACCCGGGCGTCCGTATGGGGGGGAGATGCTGGGTGTGCGGGCGCTCGTTCGCATGCTCGAGCGCCGCTACGCCAAGAACTCCTAACCCCAGAGTTCGGTTCAGTTGAACCGAACTCTGCAAGTGTAGCAGTCCCACCGGCTGATAGTTTGCCGTACAAGTAGCGATTCGAACGCCCTCGCCCAGTGGGGCTGAGCATTGGTCTCATCTCGAACTGGTGAGGGCGCCCGCCGATCTCGGCCGCTGC
>CAZNZA010000075.1:12472-28111 GCA_964577325.1 uncultured Polyangiaceae bacterium | reverse complement strand
CGCATCTACTCTCTCGATGCGTCGCCTCTGCAAGAAGTCGACGCGTGGTTGGATCACTTCCGCGGATTTTGGACCCATGCCCTGGATGCACTCGCGACCGAGGTGGCGCGCGGTAAGAAGACTCGTGCGCAAGAGGCAACACCCAAGGCGATAGCTTCGAAACCAATGCGTCGCAAGAGACGCTAGCTACGCGCACTCTGAAAGTGCTCACCGGGTGGCGGACTTCTTCTTTTTGGCTTTCGAGGCTTGATGCAAGCGCCATTGCGGGTGCTTCGACAATTGTGGGACCCGGTGCTTGCGCACGTACAAGTGCTGATAGAACTTCTCGTGAGCTCCGTTCTTGGGCGCGTCGATACGCACTTCAGCTAAGATGTAGCCGCGCCTCGTCCACACTTTCTCGGCCCGCAACTTCTTCGCACGCCGCTTGCTAAACCCGCCGGCAGCAAACAGATACGTGGGTTTTCGTTGCTGGATGTAGGCGATGCCTGCTCGGCGCTGGTGTCCAGGACGATTGCCGATGACCTCCCCGTGGTGGGCCACCCATTCGTCATTGAGTCCGAAGAGGTCGAGGTTGGGCAAGCCGGCAGCAAACGGCGCCGCTCCTGCCGCACCCGTCGCCATGGTGTCTCCCTCGCGCGCCACCGCCCCGATGGCGCGCCCTAGTGATGACCATTGCAACGCGGCCATGCGCGTCCAGTGAATGGGTTCGACGCCCTTGGGCTTCTCGGGAGCGTCACGCGGTGGCTCGTACCATTCGGCCGCCGCCGAGCGCGTGCCCATCCACAGTTGGTGACGCGCATAGTCGACGCTCAAAACGCACGCCGCCGCCAGCAGCGCCCAACGCGCAAGCTGGCCCCCTCGACCTGGAAGTCGCTTCTGTAACCCTAGCGCCAGCCGAAAAGCAAAAGCCACGATGAGCACGAACGCGGCGGGTAAAATGGGGGCAACGAATCGGTACAGGTCCAAGAAATCCCCACCGACGCGGGTAAGGTAGACGACAAACAGCACGCACGTGCCGCCCATGAGCACGTGCAGCACGAGGCGTGCGTCGGGCAGCTTCCAAGACCGCAGGCAGCTCATGGCCACAACGAGAGGCGCGACGATGGCACACCCCAGTGTTGCCACCGTCGGCCAACCGAATTCGGACGCCATGGCAGTGACGTAACGTATGCCGCGGCGCACCAGTCCCTTCCCACCGGTCGTTTTGACGTAGTAGGTATTGGGCAACGGGTAGCCATAGTAACTGAGACGGAAGAGAAAGTACCCCCCCAGCAACAGTACGACGGGCAGTGCACATGCCAGCAGCGGCACCCACGTTCGCTGGCCAACGCTACGAGCGCCCGCCAAGACCAACGCCGGTGCGATGAGCGCCATGCCCTCTGGACGTGCTAGGCTCGCTAGCGCACACCACGTGCCGCAGACCGCCCACCGCTTCATCGTTGCGTCTGTCCATGCCTCACCCAGCGTGGCCATGGCCAGCGTGAGACACAAGGCGAACAAAGGAGCCTCGAGTCCGCCCATCGTCCACGCCGCAAACGATGCCGAGCCGGCGAGCAACGCCCCCACTACCACTGCGCCCCAAGGACTCAGCTCGGGAGCAAACACCTTCCACAGACGCGCCACGGCGTATAGCGTCGCGAGTGCACAGGCTGCGCCCAGCGCCTGGGCCCACCCACTCAGCGATCCACCGAACGCCCCGAGCAGTGCCACCAGCAAAACCCACAATGGGCTCGTAAATCCTTCGACCCGCTCTCCCGGGTTATAGGCGAGCTCGAAACGCTCGATCAGGTTTTGCGAATAGCGCAGCGCGATGAATCCATCGTCTGCAAAGAAGTCGTAGCTACGTGCGTGGACGAAGAGCGCGCATCCTATGCTCGTCCACGCCAGCGCCCGCAACCGACCATCAAGCGTCATCGACGCTGGTCTTACCCCACTTCACGCCCTCACTACAGGCCGCACTTTTCGAACCCTTCGTTTTGCCCTAGCTGTCGTTGACCTTGCTTCACCCATTTCACCGATCATCCTGCGCGTCGAGTTGACACTCCGCCGAGGGGCTGGTAGCGCCGCAGAGTGCCGCCCGCCTCCGCATCCGTACCAGCAACTGAACTCTCTGGGTGGGGCGCCTATCCCCGCGCTCGCTGTGTTCTCGTCGAGCCCGAAACGCTGAGCGAGGCGGCGCGGTGGATCGATCGAACGAGCACCGTAGCACGCGGCTTGGGCCGCAGCTATGGCGATCCGGCCTTGAATGATGGTCGACAAGTCATGGGCATGGCTCGCCTCGATCGGTACCTCGGTTTCGATGAAGTCAACGGCGTGTTGACATGCGAGTCAGGCGTGAGCCTGGCGCAAATCATCCACGACTTTACTCCCCGCGGCTGGTTTCCGTTCATTACACCCGGCACTAAGTACGTTACCGTCGGCGGCTGCATCGCCAACGATGTTCATGGCAAAGCCCATCACGTCCAGGGCTCCTTCAACGGGTGCGTCGAATCAGTGCGGGTGCTGCTGGCTAACGGTGACATCGTCGAAGCAAGTCGTACGGAAAACGAGGACCTGTTCTGGGGCTTGTTCGGCGGCATGGGTCTGCTCGGTGTCGTCATTGATGTTACTCTGCGGCTGCGACGCATCGAAACGACGTACTTCAAGCAGCGAGCCATCGTCACACGTGACCTGCAACACATGTTGGAGGCTCTCGCGGAATACGACCAACTGTATCCATACTCCGTCGCCTATGTGGATGCCGTCGCGACTGGCACGAAACTCGGGCGCGGGGTGCTCACGGTAGGTGACCACGCCAGCATCGCCGACCTGCCACCGCAACTCGCAAAAAGAGCGCTGGCGCTTTCCGGTCCTCCGCGTATCACGGTGCCCTTCGAGCTCCCACAGTTCGTGCTCAACCCGCTGAGCATTCGTGTGCTCAATAGCGTGATCAAGTTCGCTCAAGCTCATGGCGGGGCCTACGCCCACTATGAGCGGTTTTTTTATCCTCTCGATGCGGTGGGACATTGGAATCGTGGCTACGGTAGACGCGGGTTCATCCAGTATCAGTTCGTAATCCCGCTCGAGGATGGCTACCGCCGACTGCACGCCATCTTGGATACCATCGTGTCGTCCGGCAATCGTCCATTCCTCAACGTACTCAAGCGCATGGGGTCGAGTGCGGGCGGTTTGCTGTCCTTCCCGCGGGAGGGATATACCTTCGCCATCGACTTCCCGATTCGCGACGACCTTCGTGCATTGACGCAGCGTCTCGACGCCATGGTCCTGGACGCCGGTGGCCGCATCTACTTGGGCAAGGACGCTTTTGTCGACGCGCAAACCCTGGCTCGGATGTACCCGACGATGCCGCAGTGGCATGCGCTCAAGCGCAAGTACGATCCACAAGGCGTGTTCGCCTCCGATCTAGGGCGCAGGGTAGGCTTGCTTCCGACCTGAGGCGAAAACATCGAACGTCAGTGTGGGTTGCTGGAGCCGCTAAGCCCACAAAAGCATGCCGCCCCTCGCTCCCCGTCCCTTGACGCGCAGCGTCGAGAACGCCACGTCGATGAGGGAGCAATCGTGGTAATCTATTGGATCTACCTGGTTCTGCTGGCGGCACTCGGCGGCTGTGATGAGTCGCGCGAGCAGGAACAGGCGCTGGAGCGGGCGCGCCAACTCCAGGCAAACTGGGCGCCCAAGCTTGAAGCTGCCAGTGGACATCTCACGAAGCTCGGAAGGCGCCTGGATCGGCTGCCCGACGAGCGAAGCCGTGCCTTACGGGACGTGGTAACCCAGGCTTCAACGGACGTGATGGCGGCCAAGCAGGCTCTGTTGGCAGTGACCCCTACGTTGGATGCAACTGAGCCCGTCGACAAGGCGCAGAATTGGGAAGAGCAATTCGAGCAGACGGTAATCATGCTCGAGAGGGTGGTAAACGCTGTGGACACGCAGCTCTACTCCGCCCGGGGCAAACTGGCGGCACTGGAATCGGAGCTTGCTCAACGCGCCGACCAATCGCGTTTCACGACCGCATTCGTACGCACCTTGCCGTCAGGGTTCGTCGTCAGCTGCCCAGAAAAAGGGACTGAACATCTGCTACTGGAGTACCTGGACCGGCTCGACGAACGAGGCGCGGACGCGGGTTCGAGTCCTTGGTTCCACTTGGATCACATCACGTTCGATGCCGACGCGGCCGACGTCGATCTCCAGGTCGGCAGAGGCCAACTCGAGAACGTGACCCACATCCTCGAAGACTACCCATCCGTAACGTTGAAGGTCGCTACCTACGATAGCGTCAGTGGTGGGGAATTGGATGCCCTGGCGGTGCGTCGCGTTGCCAGTGTCGTTGACCAACTCGTGGCGCATGGCGTTCAGAGCGAACGCTTGGAAATGGACAGTATGACGTTGCCTCCGCCGGACTGTTTGCTTGAAGAGCCGCCCACCTGTGTCATTGCCAACTTGTTTGTCGCCGTGCAGGTGCTGCATCGACAGTGATGCACCGACAACGCGTCCCGCCGGAACCTCAACCCGGCTCTTCCACGTTGCGCATGAAATCGGCGACCTCCATGAAACGCTGGCGGAGGAACGCGACGATATCCGCTGGCACCGCACACTGATCCATCGCGGTGTTCATGGTTCGCAACCATGCGTCACGCATCTTGATGTCGACCGGCACGCGGGCGTGCCGTAGACGCAAGCGCGGATGCCCGTGCTGCTGCATGTACTCCTGCGGTCCCCCAAGCCAACCGATGAGGAATAGCGCGAAGCGCTCGCGCGAGCGGGCACTCACTTTGCCCGACGGGTCCTGTTCGTGCAACGCCGTGAGCTCCGGCTCGCGCTCCTCCATGACGTCGTAAAACGTCTCTGCCAGTCGAACCACCGCTTCGCGACCACCCATTTGTTCGTAAGGGCTCAGCATGTGCTCGATTGTAGAACGTCCCGCGCGAGGTGCCGCACAATTCCGGCGCCTGCCGTCCCTCGCCAGAACTTTAGGGGCTAGGCCCCCGTCAACCCGGGTCGCTGCGGCCGCCTCGCAAGATCCCGCGCGCAGGAAACCTTGCGCTTCGAGATCCCCGGATGACGTGCAGTCACATTCTCACACGCACCATACTGGTGTTGGAAGCCACTGCAAACCCACAGCGCGTGTACAACTCCACGGCGTCGCGGGTACCCAGCAGAACCCGGTCACAGCCCGCAACACACGGATGTTCCAAAGCGAAGTCTACGATGCCTTTTCCGTAACCCCGGCCCCTGTATCTCGCATCGACGAACACGTCGGCCAGATACGCGATCCTCGACTGATCGGTGAGCACCCGGGCGAACGCCACTTGGCGTGCGTCGCGATAGGCGCCGAACACGATGCTGTTGTCCAAACTGACCGTGAGATCCTTCAGCGTGACACCGGCGGCCCAGTACGAGTGTTGGCTGAGGCACTCGTGCACCCATGCCCAGTCCAAGCGACTTGCATCGGAACTGTATAGCGTCTCCTCGCGTATCAGCTCGACCGGCACTCGAGCTCCATGGCGCGCTTGGCAGGCCCGTATCGAGGGCGGAATTGGCAGCGGTCGCTCGAGTTGCGCGTCGCGCACCACCGCCCGAGCGGTGAGTTTCAACGGAACGGTGCCAGCAAAGTGCTCCTGTCGCGCGACATGCTCCGCCTCGTCTACGGGGTGGCCCTGACGTGCCTTGCATGCCGCCTCCTGGACGTCGATTGCCAAGACCAGCGTCGAGCGAGCTTCTGCGTCGGTCACTTCGATGCACTCCTTGGCTCGACCCGGTGCCGTGTGTTCTACGAGCGCGTGCAACGCCTGCCTCTTTTCCGTCTCATCCTCGACCAGCCGGGCGGCACCAATTGCGACCGCGCAGCGGTAGTTCATGGAATGGTGAAACGCAGAGCGAGCGAAAACCAGTCCGTCCAGCAGCGTGAAGGTGAGTGAACAAGGGCGACCGACGAGCGAACGCAGCATTCGATTCGAGCACGCTCCGTGCACATAGATGGTCTCACCTATTCTCGCGTGCGCCATGGGCAGGCATTGCGCAGGTTCGTCGCTTAGCGTGGGGGCCGATGACGCGTCAGCGTCGCGTCCAGACGAACCTGCCGGCGCAAGCACGAAGGCCAGATGGCAAATCAGGGCCTCGTCGATGACGGCAATTGCTGCCTCCGGCAGCGAAAGTGCACGATCTTTACGTCGCACGCGGGTGCGCGGTCCGGGGCTGAAGCGAGAATTGGGTGACATCGAGCGCAGCCTGCCCCCAAACTGGTCTGTCGGAAAGGTCCAGTATGAAGAAGTACCACAGACCAGTAGGTGCGGGCTCGAGCGCGCGAGGACGAGACTGGGCCCTGGTGATCCGTTTGCCCGAGCCTCCGGCGTCAAACACTCACCTCCCCCTGTACCTTCACATCAGTCGCGCCATCAGCGATGCCATCATGTCAGGAAGACTAGCGCCAGGTTCACGGCTACCGGGATCGAGAACCTTGTCGCAGGCGCTCAACGTACATCGCAACACAGTATTGCGCGCATTTCAGGAGCTCCTGGCCGAGGGCTGGCTGGAGACCGCACGCGCCAAAGCAACGTTCGTCTCGAGCAAGCTGCCCGAAGCGGGGGCTGAGGGAACGCGGTTGCAAGCACGCCAACGCGCACGAGACGTGGCAACCGCACGCGGCGGGCGCGACAGCAATCTGCACCTGCCTCCGGGACCGCCGCTGGCGCCACCCCCCTACTTGCCACCACGCCCGGGGGTTTATCAGCTGTTTGGTGGCTTGGGTGACTTGCGGCTGTTGCCCGCCGCTGCGCTCGCCCGTGCCTATCAACGGGTACTCCGACGCCCACAGTCGGCACTGACGTACGCCGATCCTCGCGGCAATCCCCAATTGCGCGCCGAGCTCGCCGAGATGCTGCGCCGTACGCGTGGCTTGGCAGTGACCGCCGACGACGTGCTCGTCACGCGCGGCAGCCAAATGGCCTTGTCGTTGGCGGCCCGCTCACTGCTGGTTGCGGGTGATAAGGTTGCCGTGGAACAGTGGGGCTATCCGCCGGCATGGCAAGCGCTGCGTGCTCATGGGGCCCGGTTGTTACCTGTCCCCGTTGACGATCAGGGTATAAACCTTCCGCGTTTACAAGCGCTGTGTGAGCGTGCGGCGGAGACCGGAAAGCCGATCAAGGCATTGTACTTGACTCCCCACCATCAGTACCCAACGACCGTCTCATTGTCTCCAGGCCGTCGCCTTGCCCTCATGAATCTGGCGGCGGAGCATCGATTCGTCATTCTCGAGGACGACTACGACCACGAGTTCCATTATGACGGGCAACCCCTGCTGCCCCTCGCTAGTGCTGGGTTCGAGACAGAAGTCGTTTACCTGGGAACCCTGTCCAAGGTCATGGCTCCCGGGCTACGCATTGGTTACTTGGTTGCATCGCCTCCCATCGTTCAACGAGCCATCGCTCACCGCTTCTACTTCGATCGGCAGGGTGACGTCGTCGGGGAGGCTGCCATCGCCGAACTACTGGAGGACGGGGAGCTTCAACGGCACGTGCGCAGGGCACGCCGACACTACCAAGAGCGCCGGGATAGGTGCGTCGAACTCTTGCGCGGCACCTTTGGTGACGATTTGACGTTCAGTGTCCCCTGCGGCGGCATGGCCCTGTGGTTGAGCGTCGTAGGGGGTCCAACGGTCACCGATTGGCATGCCGAAAGCTTCAAGCTAGGCGTGGAATTCCAGCCCGGGGCGCCCTTCTCTCTGCGTCGTGCAAGCGATACGGTGCTGAGGCTGGGTTACGCGGCGTTGACCCCCAGCGAACTCGAGGTCGCGGTCGACCGGTTGAAGCGTGCTTGGGAGCGGGCTATTCCCCGAAGGGCCAACCTTGTGTAGGACACGACGCATGAGGTTCCTGAATCGCTGGCTCGCCGTCATCCTGCTCGCCGTGGGTTGCGCCGGCAACAACCACGCCCCGGAAACGGCTTCTTCGAGCTCCAACCCCGCCTTCGCCCAACTGTATGCCGGAGAGCTCGATAAACTCGTCGTGCGGATTGAAGCGCAACGCGAAGCCGCTAGCGGCTCGATTGCAAAGATGGAGCAGTTTGCGGTGCAGCTTGGACCAAGTGACCCGGAAACCGTCGCCAATCTTTATCTCATGGCCGATGAAGAAGGACGCAGTGAAGCTTACGCGAATCAGCAGAACGAGGGGCTAGTCATCCTCACGTTCTTTACTGAAGAAGATCTGTCGCTTTCCCAGCGCATCGCTTCGAGCACCGAGTACGCCGCCAAACAGAAAGGCTGCGACGTGCAGCTGACTTCGGCCGCGCAGCGCGGCTTGCAACGCGGCATCCAGGAGCACCTGGAGAAGCGACGGCGGGCCACGAGCAGCGCCCAGCAGCACGTTCAGTACAGCAAGGACAAGCTTGGAACCAAAGCAACTTCCCTGCTGCCGGACCAACTCGACCAGATAAGTCTCACGAGCTACATCGTATACATCGGCCTCGAAACGGACGAGCTGCGCCTGGCACGCCAAGCGGAGCGCATCAGCTCCATTCGAGCCACGTTGGAGGACCATCGTCGAGTGCTCGCAGCGGAGGAGAAGCCGGATGCCGAAGCGCTGCAGCGTACCGACGCTGCGCTCGTGGCATTGAGCAAGCAAGAGACGCGAACTCAGCTCACCCTGCAAGACGTCGAAGCTCGACGCACCCAGTTGCGTCAGGATTACGAATCGGTCCTCGAAGCGCTCGTGGCATCGGCGCGCCACCAACAGGCTGCGTCGGGTACGGCCTCGTAGGTAGTGGTGCTCGAGGGTAACTCACACCAGAACAACGTCAGCCAACGCCTTCCAGCATACGCTTGAAACCGGCATTCAAGTGTCCGTTCGTCGTCAGGTACTGGGCAGCAGGGCTTCCGTATTCGAGTTCTTCGAATGTTCCTCCCGCTCCAAGCACCAGGGCGCTTCCAGCAGCTATGTCCCAAGGGCTGATGCGCCGCATCCAGGACACCTCGTACGTGCCATCGGCAACGAAGCACAAGTCGATCGCTGCTGACCCGCCGCGGCGCACGTCCCGCACGGTGTTGCACAGCCGGGCGTACTGAGCCAGGCGCAGCGCATCCTCAGCGCCGGCCACGCCCGTACGATTGGGAAAACCTGTCGTCACCACGGCTTCAGCGAGGTCTGTCGCGGGGCTTACTCGGCACGGAATGTTGTTCCTGCGCGCGCCGCGCTCGACGCTACCGAACCACTCCACGTTCAACGCCGGAGCAACGACCGCGCCTGCCACGGGATCTGTTCCGCGCATTACGCCAACACTGACGGCGAAGAAAGGATGCCCGGCGATGTAGTTGATCGTGCCGTCGATCGGGTCGATGTACCAAGTCAGATCGGGACCCGCTTGACCCCCCGATTCCTCTCCCACGATGGCTATGCCCGGCGTGCGCCGTTCGAGCAGGTCACGCACGAGCGCCTCGCTCCGCACATCGTACTCGGTGAACAGCTCTGCGTGAGGGCCCTTGTTGGAGATGGTGAGCTTGCGGCGGAAGCCTTGCAGTACCAGCTGCCCTGCCGCCTGCGCCACCTCGAGTGCTATCTGTTCGAGCTCCTGCGCCTCACTTGCCATTGGCTCGGCTTATAGCCCGGCATGAAGCTCGAGGGCTACGGTGCCGGGTGCGCCACTCGAGGAGGGGTGACCGCGCCCGCAACTTTGCCGCGGCTACGCAGCTTTGCCGCACTTCTTGCGGGAATTCGCAGCGAAAGCCGCCTCCTACAGCGCTAAACGCGCAAGTCCAGGGGCACATTTATTGCACACCCTGACGACATGGCCACCCCACTAGCGCAACGGTTGTTCGGGCTGCGGCTCCATGAAGAGGTCGCCGACAATGTGGAGTACGTCGTGGAGCGGCTGAGGGCAGCCTCTCCAGAGCGACGTCGACCGGTGATCGTTGGTCAAGTCACCGATCGCATCACGGATGCCCACTATCTATTCGAGACCAACGACTTGCACCACCTACCCGTAGTATCGGGGCGACATGTAGTTGGCATCGTCAGCACCACCGATCTGCTGCGCTTCTACTCCAACGGTGCCGCCTTGGATCCCGAGGAAGCCTACCTGCAGGACATCATGACCCCCCAGCCCGAGGTCATCGAAAAGGCGGCGCCCATTCAGAAACTGATTGGTATCCTTGCCCACTCTTCGTTCCGTTGCTTGCCCGTTCTGGATACGGATGGAGAGCTGTGGGACATCGTCACGACGCGCGACCTGGTACGATTCCTCGAACTCGTTTACCGATGACGGACCGCTCGGTGCCCAGCCGGCCCTAGCCGTTGCCTGAGCCGCTCTTTATTGACGCACGACTTCGAGCAAGGCTTCGACGGGGTGACGCAGCGTGCGGTGAGACGCGCTAAAGCGCTTGATTTGGCTGCGGCACGAATAGCCCGGGACCAAATAGCGTTGCAGTTGCTTGGGATCATCGGGCAAGTGCCGCTCCCAGCTCATGGCGTAAATGGCCCGGGATTCCTCCAGGTGACTCGCCTCATGGCCGTACATCCCGCACATCCCACAACACCCCAAGGGCTCTAACTTGAGCTCTACGCCGAAGCGCTTGAACAGATCGACCCACAAGCGCTGGGAAGCAGGCTCCGTGGTTCTTTCCGTGCAATGGCCCATCAGGACGTAGTGATACGCGGTGCCGCTCGTTAGCGTATCCCCCATGCGCTCGCCTTGAGCCATCAGAATGGCTTCTATGCTCGATTCCTGTTGGCTCAGCCATTCCTGAACGAGCAGAACCCGATAACCCAATGGCTCGTTCATCATGTGGGCGTACTCTTCGCGATACACGAGCGTCACGGCCGGATCGATACTGACCATGGCGACATCGAGTTCCGCCAAACGCCGAAAGTGCGCTACGTTATCCTTCACCACCCGCTCGAACCGCGGCAGGAAACCTTTCACGTGTAAAGCTTTACCGCTGGGTCGATACGGTGCCACATAGACGGTATAGCCAAAGGCCTTCATCAGGTCGTAGCAGGCAAGCGTCACCTGGGTGTCGTAAAACGCATTGAAGGCGTCCGGAATGATGAGCACGCTGCGGGCACGCTCTTCGTCGCTCAAGCGCTCGAGATGCTCGAGATTGAACCGCGGGGCGCCGCGCTCAGCCAACCCCTGCTTCAAACTAACGGTCGACAAGCGCGGGGTATCGACGATCCCAACCACGTCCCGCATCAGTCGCTGGACCCAACGCCAGCGCATCACGGCATTCACCAAACGTGGAAACCACGACATCCATACGATGACGGTCTCCAACGCGGCGGCAAAGTGATCCTTGAGCGGTCGACGATAGCGACGATGGTACAGATTCAGAAACTCCGCCTTGAACTCCGGGACGTCAACCTTGACCGGGCACTGCGTCGCGCAGGCTCGGCAGTTCAGGCAGCCGTCCATGGCGCGATACACTTCATGGGAGAAGTCATATTCCGGCTCTGCTAGCGCCAGGTTGCCGCCGACCGTGGACACGGGTTGCGTGGATGTGACCGCTTGCCCCATGGCGGAGGCGGGGCGACCGGTGAATTGGGCGGCCGCGTCGTAGCCAGCCACCGCTGTTTGGCGCAGCCATTCGCGCATCATGGTCGCTCTACCCTTGGGCGAATGGACGCGATCGCGCGTACCTTTCGCTGAAGGACACATGACCGTGTCCGACGCGTAGTCGAAGCAGAGTCCGTTGCCGTTGCAGTTGATGGCGGGAGCATAACGCGCCAACGATTGCGGAGAGATCAGGCGGTCGAACTCTCCCCGTTTGGTGTCGTCGACGCTCACCAATTGCGCGCCAGATCCGGCCGGCACGGCGACTTTCCCAGGGTTGAGTTGGTTGAACGGATCGAACGCGCGCTTGATGCGGCACAAGTCGCCGAACAATTCCTCGCCGAAAAATTGCGCATTGTACTCGCTACGAAAGCCCTTCCCGTGCTCCGACCACATCACGCCGCCGTACTTGCGCACCAGCGCGACCACCTGATCCGAGATCTCCCGTAGGCGCTTCTCGTCTTCTGGATCGCGCAAGTTGAGCGCGGGGCGCACGTGCAGGCAGCCCACGTCGACATGACCGAACATTCCATAGCGCAAACCTGCAGCGTCCAGAATGGCACGAAACTCGCGGATGTAGTCGGCCAACTGCTCTGGGTGCACCGCCGTATCCTCGACGAAGGGAACCGGCCTGCGTTCACCAGGCGCATTTCCGAGTAGGCCAACTCCCTTCTTGCGCAAGTCCCACAGGGCTGCCATGTCGGTCGGAGCCGGCGCTACGATGTAGCCGATGGCTTGCCCGGGTTGCCCCAGGTGATCATCGAGCGTGCGCACCAGCTCGTCGATCTTGCCTTGTACCACGTCGAAATCGTTACCCGAGAACTCCACCAGATTGATCGCCGCGGTATACGACCCCGGTGGATCCTGCAGCAGGTGAGACACGCGGTCCCAAATCACGTCTTTTCTAGCCAATGCTAGTATGGTGTCGTCCACCGTTTCGATGGCAGAGGGGTCGGCTGCTACCAGGAGTTCAGCTGACTTGAGCGCGTCGTCGAAGGTGGCGTACCGGATGGCAACGAGGCTCTTGTACGCGGGAATGGGAAGGATACGCAGCTTGGCTTCAGTCACGAAGGCGAGCGTTCCCTCAGAACCTGCAATGATGGGATTCAGGGTGAAGGGGCCATTGTCGCGCCTCACGTGAGCCAGGTTGTACCCAGTCAAGAAGCGGGGGATCTTCGGGAACTGGTCCTGTATCAGTGCCTTCTTCTGCGTGACGATCTCGTCAACCACACGCAGCACCTCGCCCATGCGATCATTGCGGCTCTTACCTTCGGTGAGTTGCGCTTCCCCCAGCTCGTTGGACGTCCATGTAGAGCCGTCGGCCAATACCAAAGACAGCTCGACGATGTGACCGCTCGTTTTGCCGTAAATCCGGGAGCCTTTGCCACAGGCATCGGTGGCGATCATGCCACCCAAGGTGGCTCGGTTACTCGGAGAGAGCGTCGGAGCGAAGAACACGCCCTTGGGATTGAGGTACGCATTGAGCTGATCCAGCACGACCCCGGGCTGTACCTTTACCCATCCCTCCTCGAGGTTGAGCTCCAAAATGCGCGTCATGTGCCGCGACAAGTCAACGGTCACCCCTGCGGAAAGAGCTTGGCCATTCGTGCCCGTCCCCCCGCCTCGCGGCACGACCGTGACCGCGCGGTGCTCGGGCTTACCGAGTACCGCTGTGAGTAGTTCGACGTCTCGCGCCGTGCGTGGGGCGACTACCGCTTGCGGTAGAATCTGGTAAACACTGTTGTCCGTCGCGTTGATCAGCCGCGAAGCATAGTCGGTGTGGACGTCCCCTTTGAAACCCGCGCCGCGGAGAGCTTCGAGAAAGCGCTCCGTGTCGGAGGTGAGTCCGGGGATGTGCGTGAGCTTCGGCGGCGACGCGGTCATGGGGTTCCTTCATGGCGCGGC
This sequence comes from uncultured Polyangiaceae bacterium, assembly GCA_964577325.1. Lineage (GTDB taxonomy): Bacteria > Myxococcota_A > Polyangia > Polyangiales > Polyangiaceae > SZUA-265. The sequence continues at coordinate 14,671 of CAZNZA010000075.1, read as the reverse complement.
GCCGTCGCAGTGCGGCGCGCGAAAGCGCCTCAGTAAAGAATGCGAGTGCGTATGCTGGTGTCGAGCAAGGTTACTGCAGCTCGAACCTCTTCGGCTACTTCGCGATCCAGATCCATCACGAGGTAGCCGATGTGCGGGTCGGTGGCGAGCACCTGACTGAGCACGTTGGCGTTGCAGTCGGAAATGATGCGGTTGATGCTGGTCAACACGCCGGGAACGTTGTGGTGCACGTTGAGCACGCGGTGATGCCCCTGCGGCGGAGGATCGACGATAGGGAAATTGACAGCCCCCACAGTGCTACCGGTATTGATCAAGCGGATGAGCGCGGTGCCCACCTCTCGCCCAATGGCTTCCTGGGCTTCGGCCGTGGAGCCCCCGATGTGCGGCGAAAGCACCACGTTGGGAACGCCGCGCAGCTCCGACACGAACATCTCCTCGTTGTTCTTCGGTTCCAGTGGAAACACGTCGATCGCCGCACCGGAGAGGTAGCCATTGGTGAGCAAACGCGCAAGCGCTGGGATCTCGACCACGTTTCCGCGACTCAGGTTCAGGAGCTTCGACCCGCGCTTCATTTTGGCGAGGGTTTCCGCATCCATCATGTTCTTGGTGCGCTCTGTAGCCGGCACGTGCAGCGTGACGTAGTCGGACTGAGCCAACAACTCATCGAGTGTCTCACAGGGACGATTGTTGCCGAGCGGTAGCTTAGCGACGACGTCGTAGAAAACGACGCGTAAACCAAACGCCTCCGCTAGCACGCCAACTTGCGTACCGATGTGGCCGTAGCCGATGATGCCGAGGGTCTTACCGCGGATCTCATTCGAGCCTGTAGCGCTCTTGTTCCAGATCCCTTGGTGCATCTCGGTGTTGCGGTCGCCGAGCTTGCGCGACAGCATGACGATCTCTGCCAAGACCATCTCCGCAACGCTGCGCGTGTTGCTCAAAGGTGCGTTGAATACGGGAACACCGCGCCGATTGGCGGCAGCCAGGTCGACTTGATTGGTCCCGATACAAAAGCAGCCGATCGCCAGCAGGCGGCGCGCGCGCTCGATGACCGCTTCCGTAATATTTGTCTTACTGCGGATGCCGATCACGTGTACCGACCCGATGCGCTCGATGAGCTCCTCTTCGGACATCGCCCCAGAAACGACTTCCAGGCGAAAGCCTTCGGCCTGAAACAAAGTGTTGGCGCTCGGGTGAATATTCTCGAGCAGCAGTACTTCGATTTGGTCTTTGGGAAATGAGGTCTCTGGAAACGAGGTAACGGGGGCGGCTCCTGGCATGCCGCGTTGTTAGTGAGTTTTGGCGCGCAACGCCACAGCCTGAAAGGCCAATCCAGCAGAAATGGGCTGTCGACCGCCCCTCAAAACGGGACAGCGGCGGCCCCATGGGCCGATTCCAGCGCCATTGTCGAACATCTCGCTCTCGCTTCCTGCGCGGCTCCGCGCTAAGGTCGCGCTGTGGTGGATGCAAAGATCGAGCGGCTTCTCGACCTGGTAAAAACGAAGCTTGGCGCGGTCGACGCGCGGTTGGAGATCGGGGGCAATCCACCTACGGCCGCCGAAGTGGCGTGCCATGATTTCGGCGACGTGCGCTTGGTGGCCATCTTTGCTGAACCAATTCCCAACCGCGAGTTGGTGCAGAAGCGACTAACCACCTTCTGCACCGGCTTCAGCGATACAGTCGCCAACGCTGCCGGTCAGATTTCCGTCAACCGGGCAGCAGAGGATCCGCGCGAGCGCTTGGACGCTGAATTAGGCATCCTTGCGGACCGCGCCGGCGCCAACCGGGCTGCCGTCTTCGATTTGAATTCGGAAATCATTTGGGGTGCGTCGCGCCTCGGCCTCAAGAGCGAACCGGAAGCTCCTCAGATCCTCGAGCAGTGGGTCGGGGAGCTGCGTTCGACGTATGCCAACGACCTCCGCGGCTCCCGCGGTCATGTGATCCGCCTGAGTGTGCGCACGGAGCACGAGTGCCTGGCCAAACTCTTTGGCGGGATCTACGTGGTGTCGCTTTACTTCGACGGCATGCTGTCGGAGCCGGTAGCCGTGGGCGCTCTGCTGCACGCCGCCGGACGCATTGAGAAGTTGGTGATGGCGCTACCGCCGGTCGAGCCCCCGCCAGGCGGCAAAGTCGTGCGTTTAGCGGCACGCATGCGCTCGGTTTGATACCGGCGCTCGGTTTGATACCGGCGCTCGGTTA
>CAZNZA010000075.1:0-12372 GCA_964577325.1 uncultured Polyangiaceae bacterium | reverse complement strand
GCACGCATGCGCTCGGTTTGATACCGGCGCTCGGTTTGATACCGGCGCTCGGTTACTGACGCTCGGTGCCCAGCAGCGCTAGTTTCCCACCAGCGCTCGGTTTGATGGCGACAAGCTACTGGCCGCTGCCCGTGGTTATGCGGACGAGGTTCTCCAACGCCTGCAACTGCTTGCGGTCGGACCAGCGCATGGTGGCCTGCAAAAGCGGCGCAACCGCCTTCCACGGCCATTTGTCCGCGCTCACCTCGGCAACGAGTACTACCCGGGTGCCGCTTTCGTTGTCCTCGAGGCGGTAGCGGTAGTGGACCGTTAGCCCGCCCTGGCGGGTAGCAAGACCCAGTCGCTGTCTGGGAGCCCAGTCCGTTATCTCTAGGTCATGGGGCTCGCCGCGCACGCGGTACGTCATCCGCATCCCGACGCCAGGTGCTTGGCTCGGGTTGTTTGGCCGCAGGCGATTCACTCCCAGCCAGTACTCGGCGATTTTCCAGTCCGTCATGATGCGCCAAACATCTTCAGGCGGTCGGGCAATGGTGCGGTCGAGAGTCACGGGCATGGTAGATGCCGGCAACGTTTAGCACGTTCCGGCGCCACCATGGGTGGTGCGTCAAACTCCCTGCACGGTTTTGGGTTCGAACCAATTACCTACTGGCGTACAAGCCGACACACGTTCGTAGGTGCCCTCCGCGGCCAGTCAGCGCACGTGACTCGCTCGGACGCTTGTCGCGAATGCCTTTGCCCGCGTCGAGTAAGGACCAGCTGCCACACTCGCGCCGCGGCCGTGTTTCGTGCACACTTGTGCCCGATCATGGCTGCGCCCCACCCCCCGATGTTTCCTCATCACGCGGACTCAGTAGAGCGCGTGGTGAACGCCTTTCGCGATGAGCAGGAAGTCCTGGCGCTCCTGCTGTGCGGCTCCATTGCTCATGGCTGGAGCACACCGCAGTCGGACGTCGATATCATGCTCGTCGTTTCAGACGCCGACCACGACGAACGGCTCCGCACGCGCCGCACCTGTTTTTTCAGTCGCGAACTTTGCACGTACGCGGACGGGTATGTCGACGGAAAGTACGTATCGGAGCACTTCCTCCGCGCCGTGAGGGCGAAGGGAAGCGAGCCCGCGCGTTTTGCTTTTCAAGGCGCGCGTGTTCTGTTTACGCGCCTCGAAGGCCTGCCCGACCTCATCGCGGATATAGCCCGTTACCCGGTCGAAGAGAAGGCATCGCGCATCCATCGCTTTCAGGCGCAGTATCAAGCTTGGTCGTGGATGGCCCGCGAGGCGCTGAAGCGTCAGGATGCTTATCTCTTGCAGACGGCCGCAAGTAAGCTGTGCCTGTTCGGCGGTCGCATCGTGCTAGCGCACAATGAACGGTTGTATCCTTTTCACAAGTGGTTCGTGCGCGTGCTCTCCGAGGCTCCCGACAAGCCTGCAGGCTTGCTGGACGCGATGCAGCAGCTGGCGAAGGCGCCGAACCTCGCCAGCGTCGAAGCTTTCGACACTATGATCCGCGGGTTTCGGACCTGGGAGATCGACCCTATCGGGTGGGGCGCCGAGTTCATGGAGGAAACTGAGCTCAGCTGGCTGCGCGGGAGCGCACCTGTCGACGATATTTGATGAGCGCCACGAATGTGTGCGTCCTTTAGAGCGCCGCTGCGTCTTTAACGAGCGATGATGGATCCAAAGCAGCCTGACGACCTGAACGACCGCCAAACGTGGCAGGTGCTAGATGCCAAGCTCAGGCCGTTCGTGGCCGGGCGGGTGCCTGCAAGAGATGTCGACGATGTCGTGCAAGAGGTGTTTCTGCGCATCCAGCGCGGCTTGTCCCAGTTGCGCGACGACCAGCGCTTCGGCCCGTGGGTGTATCGCGTCGCGCGCAGCGCCGTCGTCGATCACTGGCGCCGGAGCGCACGGCATCCGCTGGCCAGCAGCGAGCCAGGGGAAGCGGCACTTCATCGTCAGCAGCACACGAGTGAGCACCTTCCGGAAGCGACCGAGCAAGAGGTCGCCAACTACGCGGCGCTGCTCGTCGACACCCTGCCCGCCCCCTACCGTGAGGCGCTGACTCTGACCGAACTGCAAGGGATGTCCCAACGTGACGCCGCCGCCAGGCTCGGCATCTCCGTATCCGGCATGAAGTCTCGCGTGCAGCGTGGCCGTGAAAAGCTGCGAACGGCTTTGGAAAACTGTTGCCACATCGCGCTGGACGCACGGCGGCGGGTGATCGGCTGTCAACCTCGTGGAAGCGGTGAAAGTTTTCCTGACTGTTGTTCGCCCCGTTCCGACGCAACAGTTGGCGATGATGTGGGTCCTGCGAAACAACCTTAGCTTTGGTCGGGCAGACATCTTGCCCCCCGCCACCGTGCAGGCGTGGCAGACTGCACGGATGCTTCACTCGCGGCTTGGGCTGGTGCGTTCCTCCATTTCCCGTCACGGCTGGCAGGCGCTGGGAGTACTGTTGGCGGTGGGGACAACGTCGCTTCCTCAGCAAGCACAGGCGTGCCAACCCTGCTCCTGCGATGCGCCGTACGGGTTACGGCCGCATGCTGATTCTCTCACTGAAGTACCGCTGAATGCGCGCTTTCTCGTGGAGCTCACGGCGCACAGTCCAGAAGGTGGCGAGACGAAGCTAGAGCGCAGCGACATACGTTGGACGAACTTAGACACCTCACAGCCCGTGGACGTCGACGTCGTGGAAACGGCGGGTTCGGCAGGACAAGTGTGGCTCGTCCCGCGCCAAGAGCTGCCTGCGGACAACGAGTTCGAACTCCAGGTCGGCGGCACTGACAAGCCTCACTTTAGCGAACGCTTTCGCACCAGCTCAGACAGCGACACGTCACCTCCCTCCGTTAATCTTCCACGGATAGAGCAAGAGTTTGCTTCCGGAGCGTGCGGCGAGTTTTTCGGAGCGCACTTGATATGGGATGCCATCCACGACGATGATGCGGCGGTCGCGTACGATCCCGTCGTGCAAGTCACTGTAACGAGCAGACAAGGCAAACACGTCCTGTTCGCGGATGCGACCCATCTCGGCGCGGGACGAGGCGTCATCCTCGCGGCTCCAACCGATGTAAGCGGCATCGACTGCTGGAACTCATTCGCCTTGCCGGCAACGCTGCACGGCGAGCGTCTCAGCGTGGCTGTCGCGGTTTATGATCGAGCGGGCAACCAAACGGAACTTCCGCCTTTCGAGTTGACGCTGACCGCTAACCCAGGCGGAACGTGTCTCAATGACGAGGGCGATTGCCACGTGGCAGCGGCGGGCGCATCCTCGCGTACGGCCGGATTACTCTGGCTGTTTGCGCTAGGGGCCGCTGCCGCGGCTCTGCGTGGCAAAAAGCGCCCGCAGCTCCGATCGTAGCGCGTCCTGGACCTTCCGTAGGTTCAGTAGCGGCGCGTTGCAGCACCGTTGGGCCCACGTGTGGAGGAGAAGCGCCTTTCAACCCGCCGGCGTGCCTTGTATAGCGAACCTGAAGGCATGAATTGGCTCTTGTTGATCGTCGCCGGGCTCCTCGAAGTCGTTTGGGCGGTGGGTCTGAAGCACACGGAGGGGTTTACCCGACTCCTTCCGTCTCTCCTGACGCTCGGCGCCATGGGGGCCAGCTTCTATCTCCTCAGCCTGGCGCTGCGCACGCTGCCGCTAGGTACCGCCTATGCGGTATGGGTGGGAATAGGCGCGGTGGGCACGGCATTGGTTGGGATCATGCTTCTTCGAGAGTCCGTTAATCCACTTAAACTAATAAGTTTGACGCTGGTCATTCTGGGGATCGTGGGACTGCGCTTAGCCAGCGACGCCTAGTTTCCGAACCTTTTCTGCCCATCACTGAAGGATGCCGTAAGCATGAAAATCCAACGCATCGTCGCGGACCTCCAGGTCCCCGACGTCACCGCAGCCAAGCGGTTCTATGGAGACATCTTGGGCCTCGACCTCCTGATGGACTTCGGTTGGATCGCCACGTACGGCTCCCAAGAAAAAATGAACGTGCAGCTGAGTTTCATGACGGAAGGTGGCTCGGGCGCCCCCGCGCCGGACTTGTCGATAGAAGTGGATGATGTCGACGCGGCTCTTGCGCGAATGCAAGATGCAGCCGTGCCGATCGTCTACGGTCCGGCGGATGAACCATGGGGGGTGCGTCGCTTCTTCGTGCGCGACCCGTTCGGCAACTTGCTCAACATTTTGCAGCATCGCGGCTGATCGTACTCACGCCGCAGGTGTACCCAGCTGCAGCTCGTTCGAACGCGGAACAGTGCGTGGCACTGAAGCGGTTGATGACCCAACAATTTTCCGGTCGAAACGACCACCCGGCAATTATTTCCCACTTGTTCAGTCAAGAATGGGGCGATGCATCGCGCCGGCACGTCGACATTTCACTGGACTCAGCCGCCTGAGCGGTGCTAATTCTACTATTCCTATCGGGTTGGTATAGTTATGCTCACCATGAAGACGCGATACGCGCTCAAAGCGCTGGCGGTAATAGCCCAAGGTGCGGGACGCGAACCGACCCTGATGAGCCACATCGCGCAGTGCGAGAACATTCCCAAGAAGTTCTTGGAAGCCATACTGCGCGAACTCAAGCAGCAAGGACTGTTGACGGCGCAACGAGGCCGCGGGGGTGGTTACCTGTTGAAGCAACCGCCCGAGGACATCAGCCTGGCCGACGTCATTCGCGCCTTGGATGGTCCGATAGCTCCCGTGCCCTGCTTGAGCCGAACGGCGTACCGGCGTTGCGATGAGTGTAAAAGTGAACACGCGTGCGGCGTTCGCTTGGTGTTCAAAGACCTGCACAACGCGACTGCCAACGTGCTGGAACAGACCACCATCGCTGACTTGGTTCGCCGCACTCGGGAAGCAAACACTCACGCGGCAGAGGTCTACTCCTATTCGATATGAGGTGAAGCCGTGGCTACAGACCAAAAAACCGCATCAGAGCTCACACTGCAAGAAGTCCAACAACGCATCGGAGCAGCTCTCCAAGGCTTGCGATTCGGTTGCGTTGAAATTCAAGTTCACGACTCCCGCATCGTTCGCATCACCCGCACCGAAAAGGTTCGTGTGGATGCCAACGGGCCCGAACCCCACAGCTCGAACCGAACCCACCGTTAACTAGATTCAACCACTGCGCGCTACCGACGGACGCCATCCAGCGACAAGGTGCAATCGCAAAATCAACCCCAACGGCCGACCCCAACCAGGAGGAACGTTATGCACGATAGACCAAATCTTAGATGCACATTCGATCTCTCCTCCTTCTGGCTGCAGTTGCCGCTGCAGCCTTCCCCGCACCAACGACGGCGCATGCCCAGCCTGAACCGGCTGAACCTGAGTTAAGCCAAGACAACTTTGGTGATACGGCCAATCGTGCTACCGAAAACATTGGCACGAGTTCCACCTCGGATACCGCGCCGGCGTCCCCCAGGCTACCACCTCCGTCCGTAGCTGACCCTGCGGTTTTGAGCGAAACCGCGCCTACCGACGCTGCGCTTTCCGACGAGGCCGCGCCTCCTGGCGACCCTGCAGGTGTGGGCGGCCTTGCGCTACCACCAGAAACGCCGCTTGCAAGCGAAACGGCAAGTCCAGAGGCGCCGCCTCCCCCATTGCCGTTCAAGGGTTTCGAGATTGCCGCAGGCACTGACCAACGCCTCAAGCTTGCTGCCCTTCTTCAAGCCGACGGCCGCTTCTTGTTCGGCGACCGAGGCACTGACACCTTCGCCGTGAGACGCGCCCGCCTCGATCTGAGGGCAACGCTGACGAGCTATCTCAGTGCCCGCCTACACGCGGATCTTGCTGGTAGCCGCCTCAACTTGCTGGATGCGTACGTGAACCTCGCCTTCATTCCCGAGCTACAGCTCCAGGTGGGGAAAATGAAGGCCCCGATTGGCTTGGAGCTCCTGCAGTCGACGCGGGACATTGCCTTTCCTGAACGCGGGCTGCCCAGCCTTCTCGTACCCAATCGCGACCTCGGAGCGATGGTACTAGGTACGCTTTTCGACGGTGCCGTGTCGTACGCCGGAGGCGCCTTCAATGGTGTCGCCGATGGCTCGAACGGCGAAGAGGACGAGAACCAGCCGTTCGATGTGGCGGCGCGACTCTTCCTGCATCCCTTTGCTCCCCTAGGAGTCGAAGGCTTGAGCGGCCTTGGCCTGGGCATTGCGGGTTCCTGGGGCGAGCAAGAGGGAGCGCTACCTGCTCACCGCACCCCGGGTCGGCAGACACTGTTCAACTATGCGGATGGCGTCACCGCCGACGGCAGCCGGACCAGAATCGCACCTCAAGGTTACTATTACTACGGTCCGGTAGGACTATTGGCGGAGTGGGTTCACAGCGAGCAATGGGTGACGTTGGACGACGAGGATCGGGTGCAGGTCGATTCGACGGCGTGGCAACTGGTAGCCTCGGTCGTCGTCGGGGGAAAAGCCGGATATAAGGGCGCCACACCAGAGTCCGCTCTCGATCTGCAGGCCGGCACGTGGGGTGCCGTAGAGCTCGCTGGTCGCTATGGACAGTGGGAGATCGACGACGACGTGTTTACTCGCGCCCTCTCCGACCCAAGCTCGGCGCCGCAGGCGGCGAGTAGCTTCGGTTTCTCGGCGGCGTGGTGGCTCTTTGCGGGCAGTCGCGTACTCGTAGCCTTTGACCACACCACGTTCGACTTCTCGGACGCCTCCAATCGACGCGAACCTGAAAGCGTCCTCATTACACGACTCCAGACGGCCCTGTAACAAAGAGAAACTCAACCCATGTCTCACTATCTCCGCAGCAAACACTTACTCCTGTTTCTTACCCTTCTTCTCGGCTTCGCTTGCACCCGGAAAGATGAGGGCTCCAATCTTGCTCGTGCCCAGTCCACGCCCGGTGTCGCGCAAGAGATATCAATACTGAACGTCAGCTATGACCCAACACGAGAGCTGTACGGCGAAGTCAACCCGCTTTTCGCTAAGCACTGGCGAGAGAAGGCAGGGCAAGAAGTCACCATCAAGCAGTCACATGGTGGAGCTGGAAAGCAAGCGCGAGCAGTGATTGACGGACTCGAGGCTGACGTCGTCACTCTAGCTCTGGCTTATGACATCGACATGATGCACGAGATCTCGCAGCTCTTGCCGCACGACTGGCAGACTCGGTTGCCTTCCAATAGCACCCCTTACACGTCCACCATCGTTTTCCTCGTCAAGAAGGGCAACCCTAAGGGGATTACGGATTGGTCGGACCTCGTGCGTGATGGGGTACAAGTCATCACCCCCAATCCTAAAACCTCCGGTGGCGCTCGTTGGAACTATCTTGCAGCCTGGGCATACGCCCTGCACAACAACGGCAATGACGAGGCGAAGGCGAAAGACTTCGTTCGACGCCTCTTCAAGAACGTACCCGTACTCGATTCCGGAGCGCGAGGCTCGACCACGACGTTCGTGGAGCGCGGCATCGGGGACGTATTGCTAGCTTGGGAGAACGAGGCATTGCTGGTTGTAAACACGCTCGGAAAAGGGCGTTTCGAGCTGGCCGTGCCTCCGACGAGCATTCTTGCCGAGCCGCCGGTGGCAGTGGTCGACAAGTACGCGCAGAAGCATGGGACCCAGGCCGTAAGTAAAGCGTACCTCGAGTTTCTTTACACCCCGCAGGTCCAACAGCTCGTCGCTAAGCACTTCTATCGACCTCGCGATGAAAGCGTTGCGAAGGAATTCGCCCACGTGTTTCCGAAACTTGCACTGTTCACCATCGATGAAGCGCTCGGAGGCTGGCAAGCCGCGCAACAGCAACACTTCAGCGACGGTGGAGTCTTCGATCAAATCTACCAACCCGGAAAGTAGAACATGATGTCACTCCAGTCCATTCAGTCCCATCATCATGCACCGGCGAACGTCACCTTCGCCCACATTGATTCACTGCAACCAGAAGAAGTTATCGAATGGGGATACAGCATCTTCGGCGAAACGATGATCATGACAACCAGCTTTGGCGCGGAGTCAGCGGTCATGCTGCATATGGCAACGCGAACCATTCGCGACTTGAAGATCGTATTCATCGACACGGGATTCTTGTTTCCAGAGACGTACCGTTTCATGCGCGTACTGCGCGACCGCTTCAACTTGGACCTGCGCATCTTCGTGCCAAGTTTGACCCCCGCGTGCTTGGAAGCCCTGCACGGCCGTCTCTGGGAGCAGGAAGGGTCGGGGCGTGAGCTATACCAACACCTTACTCGTGTCGAGCCAATGAATCGAGCTCTCGAGCAACTCAATGCCCGTGCCTGGATAGCGGGATTACGTCGAGAACAGACACCGTATCGGGCTCAACTACGCAAGATCGAGCGTCAGGGTTCGGTATTCAAGCTCTGCCCTATCCTCGATTGGACGGAGGAGGATGTGAGGGGTTACATGCACAAGCACGACCTCCCGTACCACCCGTTGTACGCCCAGGGCTATCGATCGATCGGCGAGGTGCACTCCACGCAACCAACACCGCCCGGACAGGACGCACGTGCCGGAAGGAGCCTTGGAAAAGATCGCGAGTGCGGTTTACATACCTCGCACATCAAGGATGCCTCTGCTCCCGAGAGGGTGAAGCCTTGAAAGCGTTGGCCAACCGCAGGCGCGGCGTGCTTCCTGGATTCGGGTTAGCGCTCGGGTACACGCTGCTCTACTTAGGGCTTCTCGTCCTACTGCCGCTCGTTGCACTCGTACTCAAAGCTGCCGACTTGGGGTTCGTCGCGTTCTGGCAGATCACGACGGAGGAGCGAGCTCTGGCTGCATATCGCCTGACGTTCGGCACCTCTTTTCTTGCGGCGGCAACCAACGCCGTGTTTGGCGTACTTTTGGCGTGGGTGCTCGTCCGCTACTCCTTTCCGGGAAAGCGCTTTGCCGATGCCCTCGTGGACTTGCCGTTTGCATTGCCTACCGCTGTGGCCGGTATCGCTCTCACCGCTGTCTATGCCCGTACGGGGTGGCTCGGAGCGCCGCTAGCCAAATTGGGAATCGATGTCGCCTTCACCCCGATCGGCATCTTTCTAGCGTTGACCTTCATCGGCATTCCCTTCGTCGTCAGAACGGTGCAGCCCGTCCTGGAAACCATTGACCCAAGTTTGGAGGAGGCGGCAGCCGTTCTTGGCGCCACGCGCTGGCAAACTTTCCGGCGCGTGATCCTGCCGAAGCTCATTCCCGCAGTGCTCACCGGCTTCGCTTTGGCATTCGCCCGCGGCATCGGCGAGTACGGGTCCGTGGTGTTCATCTCCGGGAACATGCCCATGAGAACCGAGATAGCACCGCTGCTCATCGTGACAAAACTGGAGCAGTTCGACTACGCCGGGGCCACGGCAATTGCTTGTGTATTGCTCGCCGTCTCGTTCGCGTCGCTGCTGGCCATCAACGCGATTCAGCGTTGGAAAGGCGGAACGGTATGACAGCCGTATCAGCAGCGCACAGCCAACGGCCGTATCACAGCGCCGCTGCGGTTGCGAGCGAATCCTCACTGGCACGGGTGCTCCTCACCACGCTGGCGCTCGCATTCCTCGGGCTCTTTCTGATCGTGCCGCTCGCCGTCGTCTTGACGTCCGGGTTTGCCAACGGCATCGGCTCTTACATCGAGTATCTGAGCGATGGTGAGACTCGTTCGGCGATCTGGCTGACCGTTCTCGCGGCTGCCATATCTGTGCCGCTCAACTTGGTTTTTGGACTCGCCGCAGCCTGGGTCGTATCCAAGTACGACTTCCCTGGGAAAGGGTTGTTGGTGACCCTCATCGACCTACCCTTTAGCGTCTCACCAGTAGTTGCCGGGCTGATCTTCGTACTCCTCTTCGGCGCTAGTGGTTGGTTCGCCCCTGTCCTCGACGCGCTCGGCATCAAGATCATATTTGCCGTGCCTGGCATCATCATCGCCACCACCTTCATCACCTTCCCCCTGATCGCTCGGGAAGTGCTTGCAGTCATGCAGGCCCAAGGCAATCAGGAGGAAGAGGCGGCACTGACGCTCGGAGCGAGCGGTTGGCAGGTGTTCTTCCGGATCACGCTCGCCAAAGCCAAGTGGGGCATCATCTACGGTATGATCCTGTGCAATGCCCGCGCCATGGGCGAGTTTGGGGCAGTCAGCGTCGTGTCCGGTCACATTCGTGGTGAGACAAACACGTTGCCGCTGCACGTGGAGATCTTGTATGGGGAATATCAATTTGCGGCCGCGTTTGCCGTTGCCTCGCTGCTTACGTTCCTCGCTCTGGTGACCTTGGTTCTCAAGCACTTCATCGAGTGGCGCGAACTGCGTAGTCGCCGCCGGGAACTACCACCGACAAACTTCCCCCTTTCTTCAGGGCTGCCCGCACTGCGGTCGCTCCAATCATCTTCGTCTTTGGAATGAACTCATGTCGATAACCGTCACCAATCTGGTCAAGCACTTTGGCACTCAGAACGAAGTCGTGGGCGTCAACCACGTCACGTTCACTGCGCCCAAACACTGCATCACATCCCTGCTCGGTCCCTCGGGTTCGGGTAAATCCACCTTGCTACGCCTCGTTGCAGGTCTCGAAGTCCCCGAGGGAGGAGCGATATCGATTGACGGCATCGACGTGACCAACGTTCCTGTGCGTCAGCGACAAGTGGGCTTCGTCTTCCAGAACTACGCGCTGTTCGGACACATGAACGTCTTCGACAACGTAGCCTTTGGGCTCACCGTGCGGGGAGATAGAAAGGCGGACATCTCTGCCCGCGTTTATCATCTTCTGCAGCTCGTGCAGCTTCAGGATTATGCCCACAGGCGTCCCGAGCAACTGTCGGGAGGACAGCGCCAAAGGGTGGCTCTCGCGCGGGCCCTCGCTACCGAACCCAGGGTGTTGCTGCTCGATGAACCGTTTGGAGCCCTCGACACACGGGTGCGTTTGGAGTTGCGCGAATGGCTTCATCGGCTTCACGAGCAGACCCAAGTTACGACCCTTCTGGTGACGCACGATCAGGAGGAGGCGCTGGAACTATCTCAACATGTCGTCTTGCTGAAAGACGGCCGTGTCGAACAAGCGGGAAGCCCTACCGACTTGTATGAGCAGCCTAATAGTTCCTTCGTCGCGTCGTTCATGGGTGGGGCAAAAGTGTTGACCGGTAGCGTGGAGGGAGGCCGTGCTGTTTTCGCGCAACAGGCGATCAGCACGAGCGTCGCCCTGAGTGATGGAATGACGGTTGAGGCGTTCGTTCGTCCTCACGACGTCCGCGTCCGCAAAGCCTCTTCCACCGTCTCACCCGACCGTGCCGTTACCCTCGAGCGTGTTATCCGGGTGGGCAACTACGTCAAGCTCTCCATCGTATTGCCAGATGGAGATAGGTTGATGGCGCACATGCCGTGGCACGAACTACACACGAGCGGAGTTCAGCAGGGCGACCGCGTCTTGCTCGATCTGCGGGACCTCAAGGTGAGTCAAGCCGCTGTCTTACAGCCAGCCGTCGGGATCTGAGCGCGGCTACCATCGCCCTACTTCCCTCCTCACCCACGCGCTTTGGATCGGCACTCTCCACCGCCTCGCCCTACGCCGCGTTGGCTAGCTGTGCGGCCGTTGCTGCTCCCGCGTCGTGCAGCGCTGACTCGCGCCGCACGCCGTTGTGGTACGAGTTGTGCATCGGATCCTTGTCATGCAGCCCCTGCCCACTGAACCCACCCCGGAAGAAGTCGCAGCCTCCAAAGGCGCGCTCGTCCTCGAATTCGGCGCCACCTGGTGCCCGATTTGTCAGAACGCACGGCCTCTCATCGATCGCGCGTTGGCGCAGTACCCCGACGTGCGTCACCTGTCCATCGAGGACGGCAAAGGCAAACGCCTCGGACGCTCCTTCGCCGTCAAGTTGTGGCCGACGTTAATTTATCTCAGTGATGGGCGCGAGGTGGCTCGCGTTGTACGCCCCACAACTTTACAGGAGGTGACCGACGGCTTGCGGAAATTGCCCTCCGCGTGACGCCGTACCTCGACCAGCATCATGCCCCAGAACGCCTCGCCTCTGCGTGCGCCGCATGCGGCGGGCTTCGGCCGGAGCAACTCATCCAAGCACGTCACCGCCAAGACCCCGCCCTCGAGCCTCGCGAATACTCTTTCTTTTCGGTGGGTCGCTCCGCTCGGCCTGCGGCCTACGCTCGCGGCCTCGCTTGGGGCTAAAGCCCCTGCGCTCGTGGGGCTGGCTACCGGCCTGCGGCCGCTTACGCCGCCCGAAAATCGCCCCCTCCCGACGTCGTATTTGCATTCCGGCCGACTTCCGCTACAACGCCACTCCCCCTTTTGGGGGCACGCGCCCGTAGCTCAGCTGGATAGAGCGTCGGCCTCCGGAGCCGAAGGTCGAAGGTTCGAATCCTTCCGGGCGCGCTAAGGCCAGCATCGCTGGCCTTTCGCGCTTCCGGAAGGACTCGGGGCAACCGTTCGCGCCTC
>CAZNZA010000074.1:24599-28128 GCA_964577325.1 uncultured Polyangiaceae bacterium | reverse complement strand
TCGGGTACGCGCCGCTGCCATTCCTGCCTCGCTCGTGGATGAATGCCCCAGGCCGCGGTTCAAGTAACCGCGTTGCTTGGGGCATTCGGCGTTCATACGAGACGGCACGACAAGTGCTAGACGTTGGGTGACTGCACGCGATGAGTTATGCCCAACCAGCACCTGTCACCCCCCGAACCTGCAGAATTGCCGCCGTCGCAGCGATTGTTCGCTGACGAAAGAGCGGATGACGAGAGTCGCTACGCGCTCGAGTCCAACAAGCCGCCGCCGAGCGTCACGGCCTCGGAACAGCGAACACTGCAGTCGACGGCATTTCACTACGGACTGTTCGCCCTGTGCTTGGCCGCGGCACTGACCCTGCTCCCACTCTGGGCCCCGCTGCTTCTGGCAAGCTGGATGGCCATGGTCGTGCGTCCGCTGTATGAACGCCTGGTGAAGCGCGTCAAGGGAAGCGGACGCGCCGCCGCCGTGGTTACGGTGCTGCTCGTGCTTGCGGCGCTCACTCCGCTCACCATCATGACGCTGTCGCTCCTGGGTGCGGCAGGCACTTTACTCGACCGCCTCGACCAGCCCGGCGGTGCCCGGGACGCTATGCAGGCCCTGTTTGCCTCAGGCTCCACGCCGCGAAGTCTCGAGCAGCTGCTCGATCCGCGGGAGCTGATGACGTTGGCGCGTCGTCACGGCGGCGGTGCACTGAACGCCGCGACCCGCGTGTTTGGGGCGGCGACCGCGGCCACCATCGGCCTGTTCGTCTTCATCTACGGCTTCTACACGTTTTTGGTCGACTCACGCCGCGTCCACCAGTGGTTGCTCGACCATTCCCCGTTGGAGCGTTGGGAAAGCCTGCGTCTGTCCCAGGCTTACGAGGAGACGGGGCGCGGCCTACTCATCGGAGTGGGGTTGACGGCGGTGTTTCAAGGCGCAGTCGCGACCGTGGGTTACCTCATCATCGGCGTACCTCAAGCCTTGGTCCTCGGCTTGCTGACGATGTTCGCGGCGCTCATTCCGTCGGTGGGTACGGGTCTCGTATGGGCACCCTTGACTGCCGGCCTGGCGCTGACGGGCCTGGTCGGAGAGGCCATCGCCGTTCTGGTGTTGGGTTGCGTCATCGCCGTCGCTGACAACTTCGTGCGCCCTGCCCTGTCGCGCCACGCCCATCTCGACCTGCCGATGTTCCTGTTGTTCGTCGCCATGCTAGGCGGGATCGCCATGTTTGGCGCATGGGGTTTGCTGGCAGGGCCGCTCTTCGTGCGCTTAGGGGTGGAAGCTTTGCGGCTCGGCAGAGAACGCAAAGAGCTTGGGCAGCGCCGCACGGCGGTCGAGACGCGGGGGCCGACCCACAGCGCCTAACCGCGCGGCGACGCAGCTTGCGTCCTTGGCGCGGCCGTTCAGCTCAGCGCCTCGGCCGTCAATTGCAGTGACGTCAAGCGCGCTTGGTGATCGTACACGTGAGTATTGATCATGAGCTCGTCGGCACCCGTACGCGCGAGGAAGTCGTGCAGTCCCTGGCGCACGGTGTCGATAGTCCCTGCCCACGAACAACTCAACAGCTCCTGGAGCAGCATCCGCTCTACGTACCCGAGCTTTGCCTCGTACCCTTGCACCGGAGCCGGTAACGGCCCTGGCTGACCTGAGCGCAACGCCACGAACACCTGTTGAAGCGACGTCTGAAGGAAGGCTGCTTCTTCTTGGCTAGCCGCCGCTATAACGTTTACTCCGAGCATGATGTATGGCTTGGCGAGCCACTTGGACGGGCGAAACTGCTTTCGGTACACCTCGATGGCCGCCATCAGTTGCGCCGGAGCGAAGTGCGACGCAAAGGCGTATGGCAAACCGAGGCGTGCCGAAAGCGAGGCGCCAAACAGACTCGAGCCCAGGATCCACACGGGGACTTTGGTGCCCACTCCGGGAACGGCGGACACCCGCTGGCCCGGCACGGGATCGTCGAGGTAGGTCAGAAGTTCGACGACGTCTTCGGGAAATTGGTCCGCCGAGCCCTGGGTCATGCGTCGCAGCGCCCGCGCCGTCAACGGATCGGTACCTGGGGCACGCCCCAAACCGAGATCGATACGCCCGGGATACAAGGTTTCCAAGGTGCCGAACTGTTCAGCAATGACCAGCGGCGCGTGGTTGGGAAGCATGATCCCGCCCGCCCCGACGCGGATCGTAGAAGTACCCCCTGCAATGTGTCCAATGACCACGGCCGTTGCGGAGCTGGCGATCCCAGGCATGTTGTGGTGCTCCGCCAGCCAGAAACGGCGGTAGCCCCACTGTTCGGCATGGCGAGCTAAATCGACGGAGCGCTCGAGAGCAGTTCTGGCGTCGCCACCGACAACGATGGGGGCGAGATCGAGCACGGAATAGGAAGCCATGCGCACGATCTAAGCCGCTCGACGCCAAGCGCTAGTCCGTTGCTCGAGCGCAGCGCCGGCGGGTGCCACCTCGAACGCCAGGATGGAGCTCAGCTGAGCTGCTCGTTCCGCGGCAAGGTCCAAACCGCTGAACCGCGGGTCTATACCAGTAGTTCGCTTATCTGTTTAGGGGTGTGACGGAACGTCGGATGGTTGCCACTGCCCATTTGCGACGCCACGCCGTAGGGCTTGAGCACGGTGTCGTACAGATCGATGAAGTTGTAGGCGGTGTCGTAAAAGCCCGGCTTGAAGTGGCCGTTGCCGCCGGCGATGGCGTGAAAGACTTCCTGCGGATGGTGGCCGGTCGTATTGCCGCCTCCGCCGTAGCAGGTGCCGATGACCACCAGGGTGTTGTCGAGGACGGTCTTGCCGTTCGCTTCGAGGTACGTCGGATCGTCGAAAGACTGCAGGACACCGGCCAAATTGGTTTGCGCCAAGTGCTGGTGCAGCCGCACCTTGTTCCACTGATTGTTGTGGAAGTAAGCATCATGAGAACTCGTGCCCGGTAGATCGGCAGAGAAGTTGAGCGTCTCACCAAGGGCGCTGTACTGACCTCGAAAACCCACGTGCCCCCCAGCGCCGACGAACAGCATGCTGCCGAAGCGCAGCACGTCGCAACGGAGTGCTAGGGCCATCAGCTGCCCCTGGATTTGGAAAGCAGCCGCGAAGTCCTCGTAGTTGATCACGGGAGCACTGCCGCCGGCACCGCCCTGGGCGATATCGTACGGAATGTCCACGCCCGGATCGGTCACTTGCGCCGGCAGCTCGCACACGCGCTCCTGTTCCAACGCATCTTGCATCGCTTCTTCGACCGGCGCCAAGCGCTGTTCGACGCTTCGGATGTTGTCCAAGTGCACCGATAGCTTGGCTTTGGAATCGGCGCCCAAAGGCGAACGAGCACCCGTGTAGTACTTGTACTCTGTGGCTACGGCGTCGAGAACGCTGCGCCTGAGGTGCCGCTTCTTGACTTCTTCCGGATCCACACTGGTGACGTCCGGACCCTCACCTGCCGCTGGTTGCACGTGTCCGAAGAGTTGTTCGAAGATACGGGTGGGCCGCCGTTCTGGTCGTTCACCGGGGCTGCCGTCTTGGTTCCAGTGGCGGGTGTACTGAGAGAC
>CAZNZA010000074.1:19493-24499 GCA_964577325.1 uncultured Polyangiaceae bacterium | reverse complement strand
AAGCCCTGGAGCGTTTGCTCGCGCGGCATGCCTAAGCCGAAGAACATGGTGATGACGCGGGTGGGCACGGCCGCCTCTTGAGCCGAGAGCCGGCGCGGCAACATCTCTTCGAAAAATGGCAGCGCGATGGCTACGGAGCCAAGCCCGTGAAGTAACGTACGGCGAGGAAGTTTTTTCATAGGATCATCACTCGAGGTCGGAAGCGGGGTCCGCGGGCTGCACCAGCAAGCGCTTGAAGAGATCGCTCTGAGCCACTGCCGACACCATGGCGGACAACGTGCTGCCGTTCTGCTGGTATTGCGCGCCGACTAACGGCGCGTGCTTCTTAGCCACGTTGTCGGTCGTGCGGGCCGTAGCGAAGCTCAAAAAGTGTTCGGTCATGCAGGTCTGGATGAGCTCGTCAGAAGCCAAAATTTCCATGTACTGCGCGATGTTCGTGTAGCGCGGGCTCAGGTCCTGAGAGCTCACCGGCACCCAGCCATCCAGCGGCAAAGGTCTACCCTCAGTGTCCGTCTCACCGATGTAACGCCCGGCGCCATCGTAGCGAGAAAATCCAAACGCCAAGGGTTCGAACTGGGTGTGACAACCCCAGCATTCCGGGCGCGTCATGCGCAGCTCCGCACGCTCGTGCTCACTCAGCCCCGTCGTCTCCTGATTGAATTCTTCGAGCTCGGTGAGAAGGCCCGCCGGCACCGCCACCGGATTGCGGCACAGCAAGCGCTCCATCAGGTACTTGCCCCGGTTGACGAAGGAGCCGATGTCCCGGTCACCCATACCAGCGATCATGCCGGGATGAGTCATCAGTCCCCTACGTTCTGGCAGGGTGCTCACGTCGACGAGCTCCAATCCCTGCCCCGAGTGTTCGACGCCCAAAAGCTCAGCCACGGGAGCATTCACCAAGAACTCGTTCGTGGTGAACAACTCCGCCACGCTGCGGCCGGCTTCCCACAAGTGATACTGAAAGGTAGCAATGACCGATTCCGCCAAGGCCTGACGCAGCTCGTCGGTGGCTCCTTCGAAGGAGGCCAATTGCGCCCGGCTGAAGTCCCGCACGAACGTCTCGGTCAGCCGTTGCGCCTTCGCATCGCCAAGCATGCGGTCAATCTGCGTCTGCAGGCCAGCAGGCTCGAGAATGGTGCCCGACTCTGCCGCCGCCAAAAGTTCCTCATCGGGCACGCTCACCCAAATGAACGACGCCAAACGGGCGGCGAGTTCCGGTCCAGTCAGTGCACGCTCCTGGTCCGGCGTGCCCTCCGTTTCACCGTGCAGGTGAAACAAGAACGGCGGTGCCTGAAGCAGGGCTTGCAACGTCCAACGCATCGCCGCTTGAAAGTCTTCGCCTTCTGCAACCGCGGCTTCGAAGACTGACGTGAACGTGGCGAGCTCGCGGTCCGACAACGCCCGCCGGAAGAGACGGCGACCCAACGCGGCCGTCATGGCGGAACCGCAGTCGAGGGTCGCTTCCGTGCAGGTGGCGTAGGTCGCGGTCAGCGTGGCCATGTCGGCGCGTTCGCTTACCGCAGCGGCCGTCTCGAAGTAGGCCGAGGCATGCTGCTCGATCGAAGTTTGGCTATTGCCGAAGCGCTTGAACACGCCGTCGCCCGAATCATCGGGAATACCACCCACTGCGGCATCTAGCTCGGCGTCCTCCAAGCCAACGCCCAAAACATCGAGCACGCTGTTGGCATATTCCGGTTTGCTCAGACGTGTCGCAATGCTGGCGCGCGCTTGCAGGGCTGCCGGTACATTGGGCTGTGCGCTCGACATCCCGGCTGGAGTCGTCGTTCCTGCGGGAGTCCCAGAGCTATCCCCTCCCATTCCCGCGGGCGGTACCCCGTCAGGTCCGCCAGCACCAGGTCCGCCAGCACCAGGTCCGCCAGATCCATCAGTACCGTTCGCTCCACTCCCCGCGACGGGACCTACCCCTCCGGAACCCATTGGAGTTGGGGGCAGGCCTCCCCCGCCCCCGGCGTTGGGGTCCGTGCCCCAGGAGTCGGGTCCCCCTCCCCCAGGCTGGGTGCTGCAGGACCACGAACTCAACGCGACCGCGCCGACCACGAAGGCCACCGCGTACGAACAACGACCGGGACTGCAGGCGTTCATGAAAACCATTCTCTAACAGATGTCGCCCCAAGTGCGGGTCCAGTCCTCAATTCGCCGTGCATTGATCGTGGTTCCTGTGCAGCGGATAAGTTTACGCGCACCGGATGACGCCGGATAGCCGTCGATGACGCAGTGTGACAGCCGCGCTTCGAATCAAACCATCGCCCGCAGCATGCATCGTTTATCTCTCGCGTTCGACGCCATCGCACCGGGCGCTTTGTTGATCGTGAGCGACCCCGTTGAAAGACGAGGTGCCCGTTGAAAGCCGACGTCGGAACTGCGACAGTGCGCTTCCGTGGAATAGGGCGAGGTGAGGCGAGCTCTGACATCCCCGACCAGCTCCCGCTAGGGCCAACCCCTCGCGGGCAATTCATCGGTTTAGGCAAAAGTATGACTCTACGTGACAACGGGCCTTTCATCAGTTTGTTCGCAAGCCTTGCCCTCAGTTTGGTCGCAAGCTGCTCGAGCTCACCACTGGTAGAAACTTACAACCCGGCCCTCGGCGATGCGGAAGCTCCGCCCCTGGCCGACGCCAGCGTCGACACACCGACGCAGCAGGTCATCACCCCTCCCTCGTCTCCCGACCCCGAGGATCCGTGCGCTGATGGGGGATGTGAAGAGTACGAATTCGAGGGCGACGCGGGACCCGCGTGCGGCGATGGGGTGAAGCAAGAGGGCGAAGCCTGCGATGACGGCAATAGCGAGCCGGGTGACGGCTGCTCGGGAGCTTGCACGCTCGAACCCAACTTCACGTGCGGCGACGAAGGCGAAGCTTGTGTGTCCAGCATCGTGTGCGGCAACGGCAAGCTCGAGGGCAGTGAGGTCTGCGACGACGGCAATCAAGATGACGATGATGGCTGCGCCAAAGATTGCTTGTCACGCGACCCAAACTACGACTGCGCAGAGCCTGGGCAACCGTGCGTTAACTTATCGGTGTGTGGCGACGGCCAAGTGTTCGGCGCAGAGGTGTGCGACGACGGCGACGCCGTAGGCGGCTGCAACGACGAGTGCACGGGCATCGAAGACGGCTGGCAGTGCTTGCGCCCGGGACAAGCGTGCGTAGAGCAAGCCGAGTGCGGCAACGGTGAGCTCGAGTTCGGCGAACGCTGCGACGACGGCAATACCGAGAGCGGCGACGGCTGCAGCGAGGCGTGTGAAACGGAGGAAGGTCACCTTTGCATCGAGGCCAATGCCGCCTGTGTCGCTCGCGTGTGCGGCGATGGAGTGCTAACCCCCGGCGAGCAGTGCGACGACAGTAACGACGACGACGGCGACGGGTGTTTCGAATGCCAGTTCGAAACGGGGTGGGTGTGCTCCGCGCGATCCGGAACCTGCATTCCTGTGTGTGGCGACGGCGTGGCGTTGGGCAACGAAGAGTGTGATGACGGCAACCGAAGCTCGGGCGATGGCTGTAGTGCCGGCTGCAGCGTCGAGGCCTTTTATGACTGCGACGAAAATTCGAGCTGCATGTTCACCATCGAGTGCGGCGACGGAGTGGTCGAGGGCAACGAGCAGTGCGACGACGGTAACACCAACGACGGCGACGGCTGCTCGGCTGACTGTCGGGTGTGGGACCTGAACTACGACTGTTCATCGCCTGGTCAAACGTGCGTGCCGCTGGTCAGCTGTGGCAATGGCATCATCGAAGGCTTCGAGCAATGCGACGACTCTGGGGCAGCCGGCGGCTGTGCGGACGATTGTTCCGGGGTAGAAGACGGCTGGGTGTGTCTGCGTCCGGGCGAGCCGTGCACCGAAGCGCCGCGCTGTGGCGATGGCATCCAGACCCGAGGCGAGCAGTGCGATGACGGCAACGTCGATGACGGCGACGGCTGCAGTAGCGACTGCGCCATCGAAGACACTTTCGTGTGCGGCGTCGATGGCTGCGTGCGCGAAGTTTGCGGCGACGGCAACCGTACCGATAGCGAACAGTGCGATGACGGCAACACGCGCTCCAACGACGGCTGTAGTAGCGACTGCGTCGTCGAAGACGGCTGGGTTTGTCCGCGCGAGGATGCCGCTTGTGTCGCCCGCTGCGGCGATGGGGTGCTTACCGGCAACGAGCAGTGCGATGACGGCAACGTCCGCTCCAACGACGGGTGTAGCGCTGGGTGCTCCCGCGAGGCGGGCTACGATTGTTCCGAGCCTGGCGAAAGCTGCGTCTTGGCCCAGTGTGGGGACGGCGAAGTGGAAGGCGACGAAGGCTGCGATGACGGCAACCGCACAGCTGGCGACGGCTGCGGCCCCACCTGTCAGAACGAGCCGACGTTCGAACTCGACGACGACGGGGTGCCTGTCGCGCAGTTGCGGTGTGGCGATGGCTTGAAAACCGGCGACGAGGAATGCGACGACGGCAACACCGCCAACGACGACGGCTGTTCGGCAGACTGCACGGAAGAAGAAGGCTACACGTGTGACGAGCTGCTGGATTTACCGGACAGCGTGCAGATGGCCGTGACGTACCGCGACTTCAAGACCGATGAGACGTCGGGAGGTCATCCGGACTTCGAGAGTGTCGACAGCTTCGACGGGCTGCCCGACGGACTTAACCTACCCGGCGCCCCCTGCACGCTCAGCAACCAGAGCAGCTGCGGACGGCTCGACGCCCAAGGTAAACCGGTGCTGCGCACGTCGCACGTCACTGTCGAAAGCGCCCAAAGCTTTGCCTCGTGGTTCCGCGACGCAGACGCGAGCGGCAACGTCGACATCGAGCGCATCGAGGACGTGCTCGAACTCGAGCGTATCGGAACGAGCTCGAGTTACATTTACGACAGCACCGCTCACTTCCCCCTCGATGGGCGCGGTCATGGTGAGACGTGCGCGAGCGAGGCGGTGCGCACGGAGAACCAATCCTGCTGCGAGGCCGGCGGCGCGTGCGAGGGCCGCAACTTCCACTTCACGACCGA
>CAZNZA010000074.1:11650-19393 GCA_964577325.1 uncultured Polyangiaceae bacterium | reverse complement strand
CGCCACACCATCGAGTCGAACTTTCAGCTCACCCTGGCCGGCTTTCTGGCACCTCGCTCGGTGTGCTCTCCGGTCTGCGGCGACGGCGTCATCGTCGGCGGCGAGGTGTGCGACGACGGCGAGGACAACAGCGAGGAGGGGCAGGACGAATACGGTCGCTGCAACTTCAACTGCACGGCCATCGAATTCTGTGGCGACGGAGTGCTCGCCAGTGACGATGAAGACTGCGACAACGGGTCCAACATCAGCACCTATGCCACGGCGAGTGCCAACGCCTGCGCTCCCGGGTGCGTTTATCCACCGGACTGCGGTGACGGCATGGTTCAACCCGCCTACGAAGCCTGCGACTTCGGCACGGACAACAACACCGGTGGCTACGATGGCTGTACGGCCGCCTGCGAGTGGGGCCCCTACTGCGGAGATGGCAATGTCGACTCCGGCGAAGCTTGCGACGAGGGAGCCAACAACGGTGGCTACGGCAAAGCCTGCGGGTTTGACTGTCAACCCGCCCCGAGCTGCGGCGACGGGATCCGCAACGGTCCCGAGGAGTGTGATCTCGGTGCCGACAATGCCGACGCTGAGCGGGAAGGTTGCGGCAGCGATTGCCGCTGGAACCCCTCGTGCGGTGACCGCATCGTGCAAGAAGGCGAAGACTGCGACGACGGACTCAACGTCGGCGGGTACGGCCGTTGCCAACCAGGATGCGTTGCAGGTCCCAGCTGCGGGGATGGCCACGTCGACGAAGGCCACGAACTGTGTGACGAGGGGGCGAACAACGGCAACGCCTACGGCGGCTGCGCGAGTGACTGCCAGCCGGGACCCCACTGCGGCGACGGCACGGTCAACGGCGACGAAGCCTGCGACAATGGCGCGAACGTCGACTTCTACCAACTGGCGAGCAACGCTTGTAGCCCGGACTGCACCTTACCTCCCTTCTGCGGCGACGGGGTGCGCGATCCCGCCTTCGAGATGTGCGACGAGGGCGCAGACAATGACGGACGCTACGGTGGCTGTACCGCCAGTTGTGAACTGGGCGCGTACTGCGGCGATGGCGAGGTGGACGAAGACGAAGGCGAAGTGTGCGACGAGGGCTTCCAAAATGGCGGCTACGGCAAGACCTGCGGCTTCGACTGCCGTCCCGCACCACGCTGTGGCGATGGTGAACGCAACGGTCCGGAGCAATGCGATCTGGGTGAAGACGACAACACGGGCGAGTACGGCGGGTGTCGCCCCGACTGCACGTTGGCTCCACGCTGCGGCGACGGCCAGCGCCAAGCGGACGAAGCCTGCGACGACGGCGTCAATGACGGCGGTTACGGCGAGTGCGCACCGGGGTGTACGGTGGGTCCCCGCTGCGGCGACGGACAAGTCCAGGCCGATCACGAACAATGTGACGACGGCGTCAACGCCGGCGGCTACGGCGAGTGTGCCCCCGGCTGCCGGGTAGGGCTGCGTTGCGGCGACGGCGAACTACAGACCGAGTTCGGCGAACAGTGCGACGACGGCAACCGCCGCAACGGCGACGGCTGCAGCGCTGTCTGCCGGCGCGAGTCTGGGGGTCCGGCACGCTGACGTGGTTCGGCAGGGTGACGACGGCCCGGCGTCGCCCCCCGGCGTCACTGGGCCGCGGATCCGCCGACTGTTGACCAGCGGATCAAAGCGCGAGCCAGCGACGTTCAAACCGGACGTCGCTGCTTGGCGTTCATTCGGGATCCACGCACACGTTGTCTTTGCCCGCGGCGTGCCGACAGTGCAATTCACTATCCGCAGTGATCACCGATAGCTGCAGGTGATAAACGCGGCAGGAAAGCGTATTGGCGCTGGGTTGCTCGATGTCGAACGGCTCGTCCGCTTCGGGAACGCCGGCGCATTCTGTGGGGCAGTCCTCGAACTCCGCGAATTGGTTCGGGCAGAAGCGCTCCATGCGCCCGCAATAACTCTGGCAGCGATCGCCGCACACGTCCCCCCCTCCGTACAAGCCCGCGGCTTCACAATTCTCCGCCACCTCGCCGGCGGCCGCCGCCCGGGCGAAATTTTGCCGGCAGTCGATGGTGTCGTTGCGGTCGTTCTCGTCGTAAAAGTTGGCGGACGGCTCGAGCACCGCGTTGCACAAAATCTCGCAACCTGTCTGGCTCTGGTATTGAGGGGCCGCCGCACTGCAGCGAGCAGACACGAGTGTGCAGTACTCCTCACAGATCTCAGCCTTGTCCAACTCAGGCTCCCCACCATCCGCACGCGGTTCGTCCGTGCCTGCCTCGGACGCTCCGGCGTCGTCCTGAGGGCTACTCGGACCGTTGGGGCGGTCGGGATCGGACGAGTCGTCCTCGACCCCCGGACATCCCTCGGCTTCACAGCGTGCTTCTTCCACCCCGAGCAAGCTGGCGCAGCCTGGCGAGCCCAACATCAGACTCGTGGGCAACAGGGCGAGCAGCGCCTGCGCTGCCCTGCGCCGGCGCGCGCCCTCGCTCGATCGACCTCGCCACAACGGGCCCCACGCCAAACGTCGCGCGGACGCCCTCGCCTTGAAATGTTTCCTCATAAAGTGCACGGCTTGCGAGCCTACGCGGCCCTCCAGCAGCTGTCTAGGTGACGTCACCGCGTAAGCCGGAAGCCGATCGCGTCAGCTTGGAAAAGCGGCGGTCAATCTCCCCAACTCGTGCGCCGCGGTCGCTACTCCGTGTGCGCGTTCACGCCGCACTCGTGGAGCTGGACGCATCAGACCGTTCACGTCGCGGCGGCGGCATGCTCGAACCACCGCATGGCTGGTGGCAGGGCACCTGTTTATTTACGACAATCACGCCGTCTTGCTCAGCCTCGGATGCGAGCTGGACCCCCTCCTGCTTCGGCGCCTGGCACGACTTTCACCTATACTTCATGTTTCCGTTGCACTTGTGCTCACCATCTCACGTTCGGTTGTCACAGGATCATTCCCTGTCACGAATATCCAGCCAACCAGCACTTTTGCACTGATAACACCCCACCTCTGGGCCGCCGCAGAAAGTCGCGCATTTTCGGGCGGTTCTGCGGCAGTTCGCGGATACCGGAGGTCGTCCGCTGCCGTTTAGTAGCCTAACACCCACACCGAAACGGCACATGAAGCTCTGCGAATCGGGCAACGGTTGGGTAGGAGATTTACGCCACCGAAAGATGACGCAAAAACGTGGCACGATTGCGTTGCTCCCAGGCTCCGCTCCAATCATATGACCGGGAACACTGGTAGTTCTGGATGGAGGCCTCGATGAAGGTACAACGCACCGCCTGGACGAGCTGCATCGCTCTGACCACGGCTTTGATGGCAGGATGCAGCGGTTCGACCGAAAGCCCCAACCAAGTCGACTACGGCTCGCCCCGCGGCGGAAGTGAAGGCGGCGGCGGAAGCGACGACGCCGACGGTATGCCTTCGGGCAACGGCGACGGTTCGGGTATGGGCGGCGAAGGGACGAACGGTTCAGATACCCCATCCGGATCCGACGGCCCCAGCGCGGGCAACGGCGACGGCACGACCCCTCCCACGGGCAACGTGGACACCGGGGGCCCGGGCACTGAACCGTCCTCCTGCACTCCCGGAGTGCCGCTGACGTCACAACTCCCGAGGCTGACCAACACCCAGTACGACAATACCGTGCGCGATCTCGTAGGGCTCGACCTGACGCCTTCGTCGTTACTCCCACCCGATGGGACAGGCAGTGTCGACCAACGCCGCTGGGACGGCTATCGCCAGGCCGCCGAAAGCGTGGCCGCAGAGGTGATGGCTACCCCCGATGCCCGGGCGGCGGTCATCCCGTGTGAGCCCGAGGGCGATGGTGCCGCGTGCGCGCGTCAGTTCGTCACGGACTTCGGTGCACGGGCGTTTCGTCGCCCGCTCACCGACGACGAAGTGTCTCGCTACGAGTCGCTGTACACCCGCCGCGCAGAGCTCACCGAAACCGGCTCGTTCGATGAAGCGGCTCAGCTCATCATCGAAGCCTTCCTCGCGTCGCCTTCTTTCTTGACGCGTAGCGAGTTCAGTCTGGTCGCCGAGGGTGATCGCTTCTTGCTCACGCCCCACGAAGTGGCTTCGCGCCTTTCCTATCTGCTGTGGGAGAGCATGCCGGATGCGGCTCTGTTTGCCGCCGCAGACGCCGGAGAGCTGACGACATCAGCCGGGATTTTGGGGCAAGCCGAGCGCATGCTCCAAGACCCGAAGGCGAAAACCACCGTGGCCCGCTTCCACCGCCAATACATGCACATGGGGGCAGGCACGCGCTGGGAGGTCATTCAGAGAGACTCTCAGCTGTTCCCGACTTTCGCCGAGAGTCAGGTCCCGGCCATGTCGCGAGAAACCGAGCAATACCTCGACCACATCGCGTTCTCCGGGGGAAGCTTTGCTGATCTGTTCACCTCACCCATTGCTTTCGTGAACGCGGACCTGGCTCCCTTCTACGGTCTGAATGCCGCCGACTTCGGCAACGAACTGCAACCGGTAGAACTCGACCCCGCGACTCGCCCGGGCGTGTTGACGCGGGTTGGCTTTCTGGCGTCTCATTCCTCGTTCAACCGCACCTCCCCCATTCTGCGCGGAGCCTTCATTCAAAAGGAAATCCTGTGCACGCCAATGGGCACACCGCCTCCCGGCGTAGAGGGCACCCCCCTTCCGACCGAAGGACTCGCTACCAACCGAGACCGTGTGGACGCCCAAACGGCGCCCGCGGAATGTGCCGGCTGCCACCACACCGTCATCAACCCGACCGGGTTCGCGCTCGAAAGCTTCGATGCAACCGGTGCGTTGCAAGCGACGGACAACGGCGCTCCCGTCGTGACCGAGGCGGAAGTCCTGATCGACGGGCAGTTGCGGTCAATCACCGGAGCCGCCGACCTGATGACCGCCATCGCCAACTCTCCCGCAGCGCGCCGCTGCTACGCCGAAAAGTGGGTCGAGTACGCCTACAAACGAGACCTGGCCGAAGCAGATGCTTGCACCGTCGACCAACTCAGCAACCGTCTCACCCAAGGCGGCTACACGATCCTCAACCTCATCACCGATCTTACCCAGACCGATGCCTTCCGCTATCGAGCTTCAGAAACCGAGGTGGCACCGTGAAGTCAAGCCATGCACCGAATTCCAACAACGTGCGACGCAACGTCAAACGAGGCAACGTGAAGCGCCGTCTGTTCCTACAAGGTTTGGGCGGCGCGGCGCTAGCGACGCCATATCTGAGCTCGCTCACCAAGCCTGCGCAGGCACAGTCAGCCGACCCGCAACGCTTGGTCATCTTCTACACCAACAACGGCTGCTGGGTGCCAGACCTACTAACTCATCCCGTGGACGGGCCCTTGGACGGCTCGACCATGGTCGGCAAGACGCTCGATGGGCTGTCAGACATGACATCGAAGCTGCTCTACCCACGCAACCTCGCGATGTTCCCGCGCGGAAACGTAGAGTACAACGGCGTCACCTACTTCGACCCCCACGACCAGGGGATGGGCTCGAAGTTGACGTGCGCGCCCATAGACTCTGAAGGCAACCACTACGCAACCGCGCGCTCGCTCGACCATGTCGCCGCGGAGCTCGTGAATCCGCGGGACAAGACACCGCTCGTACTGTCGGTGGGCACGTACTTCGAGAACGTCAAAGGCGTGCTGTCCTACGTGGACGCGGCCACCCCCTACCCCCCCGAGCTCAATCCGAACAACGTGTACAGTCGCTTGACGGGCATGTTTAGCGGGGCAACGGGGACCGGTGGCAGTACCGAGGCTGACTATCGCGTGAGCCGGGGCAACAGCATCATCGATCTCGTCCGTGACGACCTGCAGGGATTCAAAGCCCAGCCGCTAGGCGCCAGCGACAAGAAGCGCGTCGACGACTGGCTCGAGTTACTGCGCGAAACGGAACAACTCATCGTACCTGCAGCCTGTGATCTGGGCACGGCCACAGCGCTCGGCATTTCCGACGAAGCCTTGGCTGCCGCCAGTCCTAGCGGGCGCGGCTTCGGAGGCGACGTCGGCACAGCGTTCACGCTGGGTAGCGAGATGATGATCAAGCTCATCGCGCTCACCATGATGTGCGACGCCAACCGTGTCATCGTGCTGCAGTGGCCGGGGTTCGTGACCTTCAACTTCGATGGGCTCGACCATCAGTACGATCACCACGGGATATCTCACCGCAACGGCAGCGCCGCGGTCGGAGGCGAGCCACTTCCTGACGTCGAGTTCCTGATCAAGGACATCGACCAATGGTACGGCCGTAAGTTTACGTCGCTCGTCAAGTTGCTCGACAGCATCGACGAGGGTGAGCGCACGATGCTCGACAACTCCGCCACCATGTGGTTGCCCGAGCTCAGCGACGGCAATGCCCACAACAACGACAACCTGCCAATCGTCATTGCCGGCAGCATGGGCGGTTATCTCAAGCAAGGCGTGTCCGTCAACGCCGACACCTCGACGAGTAGCGGCGGGGGCGGAGGTGGCGGCGGGTTCGGCGGGTTCGGCAGTGGCGGCCACCCCATCAATCAGCTGTATACGACGCTGCTCAACGGCTTGGGCGCGCGCAACGCCGACGGCAGCATGATCGAAAGCTTCGGCAATACGGACAGCAACTCCGTGGGCACGATTACCAAACCGGGTGAACTCGAGGTCATCAAGGCCTGACGCCGCACACACTGCAAGACGACCTACACCCGTAGGTCGTCCTGCCAAAGTGAACGGCACGATTCGTCTCCAGCGAAAAACAGCGCCGAACGCATCTCGAGGTACTCGGCGATGGCCTGCTGCAGGAGCTGCCCTGACAGGCCTTCGATGTCTCGCCCTTCCCATTCGAAACTGGCAATACCCAAAGCTTTGGACCTCAAGCTCCCCGTCTGCAACTGGTCGCTCAGGCGCTGGTAGCGGGCAAAGGCGGTAGTGATGGCCTGGGCGAAGGTGTCGGGGGCGCGCACTTCCGGCGGCAAGCCAACGGAAGTCATGCCGGCGGAATAGCAGAGCCAACACAAGGCCGTCCATTCCACACGAGCTCGGCGCATCAGCTCCGTTACGGATAGGCCGTCGCAGCCTACCTCCTCGTTCACCTCGATGCTGTCGACCGTGTGCTCGTCGGCGTTGTCACCCTCGAACACCGCTTCGAAGGTATAACAGTCGAGGGACGCTGGTTCGGCACGACACAAGTGGGCAAGATCGGGCGGTAACCAGTCGGGTTGGTCGTCTTGGCCGTAGTCGCGCAATCTGGCGCGCAGAGCGTCGCGGATACGTTGCAGGCGCACAGCCCCCTTGCCTATCATCCGGCGTAGCGCGCCCGAGTCCTGAGTGACCGTATCCGGCAACTCGTCGAGCACGTGGGGTTCGAGCGGGCAAGCGGACGGCCAGAACTCGAAGCGAGGAAACATGATCTCTAGGTGCTCGCCGATCGGTCGAGCGAGCGTCGGACGCTGGTTGGACAACGTGGCGTACGTCTCACGCGCCTCTTGTAAACGCCCGCACTCGAGCAGCAAGAGTGTCTTGACGGCCCAGGCTTCCACGGCGGCGTCGTTGATCGCCAGCGAAACCTCAACGAGGTCCAAGCCGGCTCCAGGCTGCTGCAGCAGCATGCTCGCCATCTCGCGCAATAGCACATCGGCCTTTCCGCCGATCATCAAAGCCTCGAGCAGCCGTGCCAGGACGTGCGGCACATCCCCCTTCTGCTCGCGGATGGAGCGTACCGCCAGAACAGTAGCCTCGCGCGTCATCAGTGCACCGCGCAGTGGCTCACCAAAGCGCAGTGGCTCACCAAAG
>CAZNZA010000074.1:0-11550 GCA_964577325.1 uncultured Polyangiaceae bacterium | reverse complement strand
GCGCGTCATCAGTGCACCGCGCAGTGGCTCACCAAAGCGCAGTGGCTCACCAAAGACGCTCGAGGGCCTCGCCTTGATGTCGGTCGCTGCTCGTCGCACGTCCCCGATAAGAGTCTGTCTCACGTACGCGATGAAGGCGCGACCGTAATCCCCTCGCGCCACACATTCCTCGATGCTGCGATGAACCCGCTCAACGTCTGACTGGAACACGGGATCGCTCGGGGCTAACGCATCGAGCCCCAATCCGACTTCGGCTTCTGCAATCACTTCCTCTTCGGCGTTGAAGTAGCGCCATCGCCCGCATGCAAACCCCTTTCGATAGCTCCCGGCCCTAGCTTTGATGGCTTGATCGACATACGTGCCGGAAGGGACGCCTTCAAAGCCCTGCCCATGCAGGTGGCCCGCTTCGTACTCCCACCTGGCCCATAGCACCCCGTCCCGGTATTGTTCCCACGTCCCGTGGCGTTGGCCGGTTCGGAAGTCCGCGACCTCCAAGAGTTGACCGTCGAGCGACCACCACGTCCAGCGCCCCTCGCGCAAACCGTCGGGCTGTGTTCCTAGAACCCAAACCTTGCGCTCCGGAAGGTACTCCGCGGCGTCTCCTACGGTCGGGGGACGCTCAGGGTACACAGTGCCGTCGGGCAGCAGGCGTCGCCCCTGTCGATCGTAGAACGTCTCCTGACGCCACCCACTACTATCGTGCACCACGTGTAGTTGCCATGCACCAGGGGGAACGCAGCAAGCACGCAAGCGTTCATCCTTCGGATCTAGAGAGGCGTAAACCCACTCCTCACCCACTGGCTGCCCCCGCACCAACTCCCCCTGGCGCGCTACTTGTCCGTCGGTGTGATAGCGCCGATAGCCGCCGGTTCTTTCGCCGTGCGCGAAGGTGTATTCTGCCAGCTTCGTGGCATCCGCGCGAAAGTACTGTTGCTCGCCGTGCAGCCGCCCTTGCTCGTCTTTCGGACCACACCGCCAGGCCCCCTCCTCCCATTGCGCCCCGCTTGGGAGTCCTGCCGGTGGCTCAACCCTGTGCGGTGTGGTCATGTCCACCAGGGTAGCGCGCGATGCCAGGACGGCACCACCAGACAATGGGACGCGAACCCTTGCGAGCCGCATGCAGGACAGAGGTCGGTTTGAACATGGCCCATACAGGCTGGTCAATGCGGACTAGAGCGCCGTCTGCCCCCCTCGCTCCGGCTGCGCTCGCCAAGGGACGTTCGCCAGTTGAGGTAGCCTTTGGCGCGCCCCGAGCGCGTCACTCGTGGGCTGAGAGTGACCCTTCGACGCCCCGATCCTACCGCTAAGCCATCCGCCGGCGCTAGCTTTGGTGCGGTCTGCCAGGGTGGTCAGTGACCATGAAAGCCGACACTTGCGATCTCGACCTCGAAGGCGCCGTTCAATGGGAAGCTGCTCCTGCACCGCGACCCGCTTCTCGCGCCCGCCGAGCTCTCGGCCCGCCTTCGACAACGTGGACAGTCGGGCGCAAAGTGGGCGACGCCGGCCGCTACGAAGTGGGGGCGGTGTTGGGTCGTGGCGGCGTCGGCATCGTTTACTCGCTGTACGATCACATCCTGAAGCGGCGCGTCGCCGGCAAGCTACCGTACCACCCGTCGGATTCCGCCGCGCGCGATGCCCTCGAAGCGGAGGCGCGCGTTACAGCTCAACTCAGCCACCCCAACGTCGTGCGGGCCTATGACTACGTGCTCGCGGATGACCAGCCGTGTTTGCTTCTGGAACAAATCGACGCTCCAACGCTGCAGACGGTGCTCGCTGCGGGTCGAATGAGTTGCCAACGGGCCCTGCACGTCGTCATCCAGCTCGTGCAAGCGCTCGAGCACGCCCATTCGCGCGGCGTGTCTCACCTCGATGTCAAGCCTGGAAACATTTTCATCGGACGCTCCGGACACATCAAGCTGTTCGACTTCGGGGTCGGTTGTCGCCTTACGATGGGCTGTGATTCCGCCGCCGAATCGTTCGTCGTGGGCACTCCCGGCTACATGGCTCCGGAGCAGTGGGCGTTCGAAGCCGTCGACGGCCGCGCAGATATCTGGGCCGTGGGCATGCTGCTCCACGAACTTCTTCACGGGCATACTGCCAACTGGAGCGCCTTCAGTACCGCGTCCTCGTCTCGCACGCGCTGGGAAGCCAGCGGCTTACCTGCGAGCTTGCGCAGGGTCTTTGCCGGTACGCTGGCCATGGATCCGTCGGATCGTGTGGCGCACGTTGGTGAGCTCCTCGAACCGCTGCGGCAAGCCGTAGTGGAAGTGTGTGAAGCCGACTCAGGCCGGTTGTCGGCCGACGAACGCCTCGTGGCC
This sequence comes from uncultured Polyangiaceae bacterium, assembly GCA_964577325.1. Classification (GTDB taxonomy): domain Bacteria; phylum Myxococcota_A; class Polyangia; order Polyangiales; family Polyangiaceae; genus SZUA-265. Next base: position 9,232 of record CAZNZA010000074.1, on the reverse strand, counting down.
GCGGCTGGGTCCCTACTTTCCCTCGGCTGTGCACTGTCCGCCCGTAGTGTTCCGGTGCTGCGACAGATCACCGCCCTGCCCGAAGCGTCGGTGAGGCGGGCGTGGGAGGGCCTGGCACGTCGGGGCGTGGTCGGAGCCGTTGCCACTTCCCACTGGAATACGGGGGAGTGCTTGATGCAAGGTTGCTTTTCCGCGTTGCACAAAGACCAACGTCGAGCGTTGTCCATGCGGGCGGCGAGACTCCACCGCGGACCATACGTGCCGTTACCTTTACGAGCGGCACGCGAAGAGACAGCTTCGGACTATTACGGCGCCGAAACCGAATCCCACCGGCCCCACATTTCTTCAAAATCAGCAAGACGCGCCTCATCCCCTGCCGGTAGCCCCGGACGAACCTTCTGCCAGCGATCTCTACGCTCACCTTCAAAACAACAGGCTGGACACCGTGGCTAGTGCGCAGCCCTTCGTCACCGGTGCCTGGACCAAATCCGTACACATGGTCATGGACACGCCGAAAAAACTGACCGCACTCATCGTCGAAGATGAATTCGCCCCACGCCAAGCGCTCCGCCGGATGCTCGAGCAGCGCCACGCGTCCGCCTTGACCGTCATCGCCGAGGCGGACAACGGTCCGGCCGCTCTCGAGCTGTGTGAAGAGCACAAGCCGGACATTCTGTTTCTCGACCTGCACCTGCCCGGCATCGATGGCGTCGAACTCCTACACCAGGTCAGCAGCGATACACACGTGATCATCACCACGGCTCACGATGATCTGGCCGTCGAAGCCTTCCGTGCCAATGCGGTCGACTACCTGATGAAGCCTATCGAACCGGGCCGTCTCAAAGAGGCGATCGCCCGAGTTTCTTCCAGTATCGGTAGTGAGAAGGTCGTTCGCCTCTTATGTCGTGACCGGGACCGGACCGTCATTGTGCATACCGCCGACGTACAGTTTTTGCGCGCAGAAGGTGGATACACACACGTTCAAACGTCCCGAGGGTACCAACTGATGAACGAATCGCTGACGGCTCTAGAACGCAGGCTGCCGAACCATTTCGTTCGCATCCACCGCAACACCGTCGTCAACGTTCACCACATCTCCGCCATCCGCCACGAGGGAGAGGCGACGGCGCTCATCGGGGACGAGCATGAATTGTCCATCAGTCGCAGACACTATCGCGATTTGCGTCGACGGCTCACCTACGAACAGTGACGGGAGCTCAAATGGCGGCGTGCGACGAGACTCTAACCACCACCTCAAGCAACACCTTCGAATTCAATGACCTAGAAGCAGGCTACAGCGACGATCTCTCGCCTCGCGCGAAGGGTTGGCTACAGGCAAACATCCTGACGTCGGCGCGTCCCATTCGATCCAAGCAGATCTTTCTCCGCTTCAAAGATCGACACACGCTGAGCGCGTGGCTACGCGACAAGGCACCCGAACCCACGACGGCTGATGCCGACCCTGAAGAATACCGGAACCTGCTGTTCACCGCTTCCGGCCTACGCAAGTGCGGAGTCGCCGACGCCATCATCGGAGCGATGGACCCAGCCTTCACCAGGGGCTCCCTGCACCCAGACACGGTTGCCAAGTTGCGCGATGATCCCAGCACGTGGGGCGCTCACGGCCGGGAGTGGGATGTGGTGGTGGTAATGGGGGCTGCCCATGCAAACGTCAGCGATGAATTACCCGCCTTCGCTCGCGACGAAGACTGCACCGTCGAACATGGGGTCAGCTTGGGCGCTGATCGGCAGCCGCTCACCCAGCAACAGGAGGCCCGTTTTGGCCACTTCGGCTACCGTGACGGCATCAGCAATCCTGTCTATACCCAACGGGACTACGCGAGAGTGGAAGGCGACCATGACTTGGCTCGGTACGACCCGCGGCGCGCGCTGAGTACGCTGCTCGTCCGCGACCCCTTGGCGGAGCCAGCCACGGCTTTCGGCTCGTACCTGGTGTTTCGGAAGTATCATCAAGACGTGCGGGCCTTCGAGGCAAGGGTTGAGAGTTTAGCCGACGCCATCATCGCTCGAAGAGCCGGCGCTGCGGACTCGCCAGCGATGGGAGCCATGGGAGCCATGGGAGCCGTGAGCAATCTAGGCGCCGTACCGCTCGGTGATCGTTATCCGCTATTCCGCCCTTTCGAAAACGGAGCAGACCGCGAAGGCCTACGAGCCCTCATTCATCTGTGGGTGATGGGCCGTTCGATGAGCGGAGAAACCGCACCCGGCCTCTCCGCCAGCGCCCCCTTGAATGGCTTCAACTTCGCCGCCGACACCGATGGCAAGCGCTGCCCTTTTCACGCCCACATACGCAAAGTTAACCCGCGCGGTCTAACCGGCGACGACGCCTTGGAACGCAGCGTGGCCATCGCTCGACGCGGCATTTCGTACGCCAGTCCCGACGCTGCCGACGACCGCGGACTCTTGTTTTGGTGTGCGCAATCGAGCATCGGCAAACAGTTCGAATACATTCAGCAAAAGTGGGTCAACGCCGACGCTACAGATGTTTCTCTGAGACCGACACCTGATGCAGATGCTCTGATTGGTCGCATCGACGACACCCCTTTCGAGCGGACAGCAAACCCATATCCGCCAGGTACTACCCGCTATCAGCGGTGGAAGTCGACGATCGACATCGACTTCAACATTTGGGACACCGTTCGCTTGCAAGGATCATCCTATCTCTTTGCCCCGAGTCTTCCGGGCATCCAACAGCTCAAAGCCTCACGTTGACGAAAGGCAAGCCTCATGCCCCCCAAAACGCCCCTATCCTTCATCTACCATGTCACGTTGCACCCAGCCTACCGCGACGAGTTGCATCACGACATTCGACAAACCTTCGAGCGGTTCGGGATCACAGACGAAGGCTTCGAGCGCTACGCGCAGTACCCGATGGATGCGAGCGCGCAGGCCTTCCAGCGCGCAGCCTTCGACTTGGAACGCGCAGCCTTCGAGATCCGTGGTGAGGATCCGGATCAGGGACTGGAGTCCATGGCCAACGCGGCCGGCGAACTGTACCGACTCTTGAGTCCTTGCTTGGCCTACGAACTGGCTGAGGGCGCAAGCGGATCCCGTGTACAGCCCGAGCACCGACAGTGGCTGTTGGCGGGCTTGTTCGACACCTTCTATTCCACCCAAAGGGATGTCAAACCCCGCGTCAACAGCACGCTGGCCAGTGGCATGGCCCAGCAAGCGACCACAGCGCTGAACGCGGCTTGGGAGGCAGTCCACAGCGCACTGCAGCAGCCACCGGGGCGTGCAGGGTTCGATCAACTGCTGCCCCACACTAACGCCATCTGTTCCGTGTTAGCCACCGAGTATGCGTTGCGCACAGGCTGCTGGTCCGAGTGTTGGTGAGCAAAGATGTGCAAGCCGCTCCCAGTTGGGTTTTGGAGCACGTGCGGCCAAAGGTGCCTAGCTTCATCGACAGGCACGCGTTGGACTGCTGTTCCGCTCTGGCGGCCACTCTACCTGGCTCATTCACCTCCTTCTACATGGAGTGCAGACTAAACGGAGATCCGCAACTCGACTACCTAGCTTACACTCGCTGCAAAGGCGTAGGCTGGGAGGATCATGGCGGATGGCCGCTAGGGGCGAACAGTCACCTGTGGCAGCGTAACCTCGGCCTACTACGAGAATGGAGCACTCCGGCCTCGGACCTGAGTGACGCCCCTTGCGTCTGGCTCGAGTACGACGACGTCGCCTCGGCAAACCGCGTGTCCGAACCGAGCCTTTCGGTCGGACTTCAGCCGCAGTACTACCAGTACCACGACCGTAGCGATGTTTCGTTCGACCCGCGGCAAGCTCAGCGCCTGGCTTCGGCGACGCTGCGTCATCTCGTAGCGCAGACGTCCGTGGTGAGCAGGGAACGCGTGTGTCGAAGCATCATCGACGTGCTGCCGCGTTTCGGAGCCGTCGGCTACATCTCCGTCATGACGACTCGCAAGCCGGTAAGCGTCAAGCTGTACGTGAAACTACCGCGCCAGGACGTTGTAGAGTTCTTGAACGCCATTGAATGGCCGGGCTCTGCGGCAGGGCTGAACGACGTGCTTGGGCAGTACTACGCACCGTTCCGAGAGACTGCCTTTCTGGACTTGACGCTTGCCGATCGTGTCGAGGCCAGACTGGGCCTGGCGACATCGCAGTTCCACCGGCGAGAGCTCGGTTCACAAGCGCGCGGGTTACAGTGGTTGAGCCTGCCGCGAAAACTCGACTTCTCCAAGACACTCCTGGCTTGCTGGCCTGGCGTCACCGAATGCGAGCTAGATGGCAAGCGCATCTGGATCCGCAGATGGCTGGACACCAAGGCCGTGATAGAGGATGACGGCGTAAACTACAAGGCGTACCTGGGGTTCATGGCCGTGCACGACCCCCCCTTCCTGAACACCTCTTCTGTCCGAACATGATTTCGCTGCCTCCGGGTTACCAAGCTGTCGGTAAACCCATGCTCACCTTGGGCGGCACCCTGCGTCGGGTTCAACGCACGAGTGACCGCCAAGAGTACTTCGCACGGTCATGTGCCGTTGAGTTTCCCGCAGAACAGGAGCTCCACCGCTTTGCCGCCGAGCTTGCGGGCAACCTGCTGCCGCCATGCCCTGCCGTGTGGGCGCCCCTCGAACGCATCGATACGGAGCGCAACTGCTGGCTACTCTATGAGGCCCGCGACGGGCAACCCTTGTCCCTCGACCGCTCGTATACACGTGAGGAGGCTTGGCAACTGGCCCTCGCACTGGTAACCTGCATCAGTGATTGCCACGCCAGTGGCCGCATTCATGGTGCTTTGGATCCATCTTGCGTTTGGTTGGATCCCCGGCGACAACGAGCGGCCATCATTGGTGCGTTACCGCGCACGACGGCGGGACGCGTGCCCGCACCTCGTTGGAATGAATTTACAGCTCCCGAGCTCATCGGCGCGAAGGATGGCGAGCTCACGGAAGCCGCCGACATCTATGCCGTAGGCGTGATGCTGCACCGCTTATTCGCTCCGCGGGCAGGTTCCCCGCCGGGCGGCGACACGATGCTCGAACTCGTTGGTCAGCCGCTCCCCGCTCTGGACCCCCAACACTTCGAGCAGGGACTACCTGAGCTCGTGCAAACGCTGCTCGCGAAGAGTCCAGCACTGCGCGCGAAGAGCGCCGGCCGAGTGCTTCTTGAATTGCAAGCCATTCGAAGTGGCGTTCCGCACTACAAGCCTGAAGCTAACTTCAAACTGCGAGAAGGAGTCGCTCGTGAGGCTGAACTCGAGCAACTGCTAGAGGCTGCGTCTCACCGACCCGGTGGGCAGGCGAAGCTCGTGCTGATCGAGGGGGAGCCTGGCGTAGGCAAGTCATTCCTTCTTCAACAACTCAAGCGGCAACCAGTCATTCGTGCTGGTGCCGTGGCTGAAGCAAAGTATGATCAATTTCGCCGCGAGCGTCCCTACAGTGCGCTGCTCGATGCCCTACGCTCCGTACTGGAGCACGCTCTGGCGGATGCCGACACCGGCTTCGCTCGGCTCAAAGACCGCCTGGCGACGGGTAACCGCCAGATGCTCGGAGTATTGCGGAGCGAGATCCCCGAACTAGAGCTGGTCTCTGGGTGGCTCCCCGTTCCTCCCAAACTTGGCGCAACGGAAACGCAGAACCGTTTCAAGCAGGCTTTCCGTACCGTGCTGGAACTGATGTGCGATCCAAACGCGCCCCTGCTTCTCATCCTCGACGACATGCAGTGGGCAGACAGTGCTACGTGCGATCTGCTCAATGAACTCATCACGACTTCACTGCCCCGCTTCCTGACGCTGGTGCTGGCTTACCGGCCAGATGAAGCCGAGAGCAACCAGCGCCTGGCGCCCCTGCTCGCGGCCCAAGAGCCCGCAGCACACATCCGCCTTGCTCCTTTGACGTACGAACAGACCACAGCTTTGTGCGCTGCGGTGTTTCCTCACTGCGCCAACAACGCTCAATTGGCCCTGAACGTCCACACCGTGTGCCGTGGTAATCCGCTACACAGCATGGAGGTACTCAAGCGCCTGCTGAGGAGCGGAGCGATGATGCCCACGGAACAGGGCTGGTGGTTCGACAGCACCATCAACCCCACGGGGAGCTCTCCCGCCGCACCCTCCGAAACTGTCGTCAACCTGATCACCTCTCGTATCGTTGCCGCACCGGAACCCGTTCAAGACCTCCTCAAGGCGGCGGCGTGCGCGGGACAACGGTTCAGCGTACAGCTACTTGGAGTCGCATTCGGCGACAACACGAAAGTGGCTACGCAGTTGATGCGCAACGCGGTCGACGAAGGCCTGCTGGCGTTGGTGCCGCAGTCGGATGGTGAATACTGCTTCGCCCACGACCGCGTGCAACAAGCAGCCTTTACGCTCGGAAACACGGCGTTTCACCGCGAAGTTCATCTACGGCTGGGACGGCACTTTCGTGCAGCCGCAAAGGAGAGCAATCAATGCTTGTTCAGCTGTGTGGAGCATCTGAGCCAAGCGCGCTCACTACTTGCCCCTGCGGAAACCGAAGAACTCGCCGCTTTGATTTTCTTGGCTGCTAAAAAGGCGCTCGAATCAATCGCCTACCAACGCGCCACCAGATTGTTAGAGGCTTTCTTGGCGGAGTCTAGAGCTTCTGGCGCCGAACTGATCGACGCCAAACTCATGCTTGCTGAATGTTACTATCTCAGCCTAGCCTACGATGCTGCAGAGGAAGCACTGAGCGAATGCCAAGCGGCGGCCACTTCGACCGAGCAGCAGGTGAGAGTACTTCGCATTCGCCTCAGTCTGTACCAACACAGTCAGCGCTACGAAGATGCCGTAAACGTTGCGTTGCAAGCGCTGGCCATCCTCGGTCATCCGCTTCCCAAACGTCCGACACCGCCTCGTTTGATCGCTGGCATCGCGAATCTGATGGCCAAGACCCGGTCAGTGGACGCGCACGTGCTGGCATCGCGCGCCGACGAGGCTACCCCTGAGCAAAGCGAAATCCTGGACTTCTTGTCCCTGCTGTGGGGGCCCTCTTTTTGGGTCAACAAGGGCTTGAACGGTCTTGTCGTCATCCACCTGATGAAGCTGACGCTACGCCACGGTAACAGCAAGAACGCGCCTTTTGCCTACGTATGCTTCGCGGTGTTGAACCACGTCCTGCTCAAGAGGCACCGCGCCGCCTTGGAGTACGCGCGGCTTGCGCTGTCTCTGGCCGAAGATACGACGCCGTTCATCCGCTTGCGTGTCCAGTTCTTGGCGCTGACCTTCTTCGGAGCCTTTGAGCGCTCTGCAACGGAGAACGTGGCGTTGTATGAGCAAGCCCTGCAGGAGTGTCTGACCGTTGGCGAGCATGTCGCCAGCCATCTATTGGACGGCATCATCACCACGTTACCAGCGCTCGAGGTCGGGGTTTCCGCAATCTCAGGCAGTCTTGCGCGGTATCGGGTGACCGCGCAGAGTGTCGGCGCTGACTCGACGCTAGAACTCATCGACGTGGTAAGTCGCTGGTGTCTCACTCTCCAGGACGGACCGGACACCGCTCAGTCGACTCTAGACACTCCGGTAACCTACGCGTCATACACGGGTGTGCGTGATCTGTTGCGCATGCAGACAGCTTATCTTTGGGATGACGACGAACAGGCTTTAGCTCTGGCAAATCAGATCGCTGGCGACGTCGTCATCCAAAGCAATCCTCTGCACAGTTGCATGTACGCGCTTTTTCACGTTCTCGCCCTCCTGCGTGCCAAGCGACGCTTGAATCGCGCCGCCACCAAGTCCTTACGTACGCTGGAGCGTTTGGCCGGCATCAAGCCAGCGAACTTTGGTCCTGCGCACCTCCTTGCCAAGGCCGAGTTGCAAGCGACTGCTGGAAACGCCGGGCTGGCAGGTGAGCTCTTTCACCAAGCGCTGGTGGCTTGCAACAAGCATGGGCATCCATTGCTCGCCGCGTTGTGCGCCGAGCGATTTGCCGTGTACTGTGAGCTACAACATGAGCCACTTCAGCATGGGGAATACATGCGAGTGGCTGGCTTTGCATACTCGCGATTCGGAGCGCGAGCAAAGCTCGAACAACTGAAGGTCAAGTACCCTGGGATCAATTGGCGTGCGAATGCCGAAACGTCACCCACCAGTGGTGGCCTTCAGATCGAAGCAGTCATGAAGGCCGCATCGGCCATCGCCGAAGAGACATCGGGCGAACAATTGGGTCCGACTCTGTTGCGCGTCATAGCCACTGCCGCTGGAGCACAACGTGCGCTCCTATTGATGCACCACAAGGACGGATGGGTGCTGCAGGCGGGGTGGGACCCAGATCGGGGAAGCATCATCTCACAGCCTCGGGCACTGGCGGACGTCGGTCACCAACTACCGATAGCCGTCGTACGCTACGTGGCACGCACGCGTAAGGTGGTCCAGCTACCGGACGATCACGAGCGAATCATCGAAGATCCGTACCTCGCCAAGTATAGCCCCCGCACTCTGCTGTGCGTGCCCCTGCTTCACCGCGGCGTCCTGAACTCCATACTGTATCTGGAGAACAGCCTTTACGCTGACGTCTTCACGCCTGAGCAGCGTCAGTTAGTCACGTTGCTGGGTAACCATGCGGCCATCGCCCTGAGTAACCTGGACCACCATCGCCTGCAGATGGAGGCAATTCAAGCCAAGGTCAACCCCCACTTCTTGTACAACGCGCTCAGCGTGATTGCGGAACTCGTCGCCACGGACCCAGAACGCGCTGAGCAAGCGGTGTTTGGACTAGCGCGTCTGTATCGATACATCCTCAACAGTTCCGTCGAGGACAAGGTGCCCTTGGAGAGGGAACTTGCGATCGTGCGCGACTATCTCGAACTCGAGAAGGCTCGCTTTGGTCCGCGCCTTCAGGTGGAATGGGACGTTGATGAGGAGTTGACGGCAGCAAGCGTTCCGGCGCTGCTTTTGCAGCCTCTGGCGGAGAATGCTGTCAACCACGGTATCCGAAGGAATCTGGAAGGCGGCACCGTCCGCCTGAAGGTCGAAGGTGAAGGCAATCACCTGGTGCTCGTCGTGGCGGACAACGGACCGGGATGGTACGAAGGCCAAGGGGGAAGTGGGTTCGGCGTGCGCAGCGTGGAACAGCGCCTTCAATTGGTGTATGGCGACCGTGCCAGCTTGAGCTTCGACCGGGGAGACGGAGTAACGGCTACCATCAGGCTACCTTTCTAGCGCGGGCTTTTTACCGCTTAGGGTTGCAGGGGTGGCACGCTCGTGGGGCGATCGGTGAGCTTGAGATTGCGG
>CAZNZA010000073.1:16700-28657 GCA_964577325.1 uncultured Polyangiaceae bacterium | reverse complement strand
AGATTCAGCGCCCGAAGATCGTGCCTTCCCGCCGCAGAAGGCGTTCTAAAGCAAGTAGCGTGACAGCGCTGTATAGCGCCGAAGCGACCCATACCAGTAGCACATGACCCGCTGGGATCCGGTTCCCACGCAACAGGTCCAAGACGGCCGTAATCTGAGCGAACGCAGGGATGAGGCAAGCCCACCAGGTGTTGGGCACGGGCGAGAACATCAAGAAGATTGCCGGCAAAGTGGGCAGCAGGATGAACAAGCTGAGATACGTTTGAGCTTCTTTGAACGTCTTGGCGAAAGCCGCGACGAGCATCTGTAAAGCGGCTCCAACCCCTGCCAACGGTGCCATCCATATCAGCATGAGCAATGCTTCAGCGGCGCCAAACTGCACGCGTAGGCCAAGCTCATCGAGAGGCAGCTGAGGGTGTACTAGCAGAAAGCCTGCCGTTGCCACGCCGCACACCAATACGCCAGCCACTGTGGTCGTCAGCCACTTACCCAGCACGATGCCAAAGCGCGGCGCGGGATTGAGCAACAAGGGCTCGAGGGATCGGCGCTCGCGTTCACCTGCAGTCGTGTCGATGGCGATGTTGAGACCGCCGGCCACTGCTGCAAGCATGAGCATGAGAGGGATTGCCGTAAGCAGTTGGGCCGCTATCTGTTCTGGGGTTGCCACGTCAATCGGATGAATTCGAACCGGCTGCGCGACGCTCGGCGATACGCCGCGAGCGATCAGGCGTAGCCCCGCCAACGTCTGTGCGTGACCCGCAATGGCCATCTCGATCTGCCGAGCAAAGCTTGCTGACTTGGGTTTCGATGAGTCGAACACGAGTCGTAAACCAGCTGGGCGACCTTGTGCCAGGCGTTCGGGATAGTCCTCGGCAATCAGCAAGACGGCGAGCCGGCGGCCTTCGCTCACATCGTGTTCCGAGGCTTGTTCTTGGGGGGTGGTTTTTATCCCAGCAGCGCTCAAGGCTGCAACTAGCGAAGGGGCGTGGGCGGCGCCAACGATGGGTAGTTCGACATCATCATCGTCCTCACGCATGCTCGCATGCAGTTGCACTCCTGAGACGAGTAAAGCAGGGCCGAGCAGCGGCAGGAGGAGAGCGCCGAACACGCTGCGTCTGTCGCGTAGGTGATCTTTGGCTTCTTTACGAAAGACCACGCCGGCTGTGTACGTCACGCTCAGTTTCCGCCGTTTCGCAGGCGGGGCCGAAGGCTGCTCCGTCACCCACGACTCCCCTCGGCAGCGTCACCGATGAGGCGCACGAACGCGTTCTCTAGCGAGTCTTCTGCCATCAGAGCGCAGATCTCCGAGGGAGTGCCATCGGCTACCACCTTGCCCTGGCGCAGGACGACGATGTGATCACACAGCGCGGAAACCTCCTGCATGACGTGGGTCGAGAACAACACTGCCGAACCTTGCTCGGCGAGCTTTCTTATCACTGTGCGCATGGCGCGTGTGCTCATGACGTCCAGCCCGTTCGTCGCTTCGTCCAACACGACGTTGCGAGGCGCATGGATGAGCGCGCGTCCAATGGCGACTTTCGTGCGTTCACCTTGAGAAAACCCTTCCACCCGCCGACCGAGGAGCTTCGTCATGTCGAGCAGCGTCGCCAACTCGTCGATGCGCCGCTCGAGCTCTACTTTCACCATGCCGTGCAGCTGACCGAAATAGCGCAGGTGGTCGGCTGCGGTCAAACGAGGATACAAGCCGCGATCATCGGGCAGCACTCCCAACGTGGCTCGTGCCCGCTCGGGCTCCTGCGTCGCATCGACGGCGTCGAGCAAGGCTTGACCTGCATCCGGCTTCGAAAGCGACGATAGCACCCGCAGCGTGGTCGTTTTCCCAGCACCATTCGGACCCAGCAAGCCTGTCACCAGGCCATCCTTTGCCACGAATGAAACGCCAGCCACGGCTTGGACCGCGCCGTACGCTTTCCACACATCACGTACTTCGATCATGGCGACTTCATGGACCGGTGAGACGCGTGAAGAAGGCGGGGCGAGCGCTTTCCTGGGCACATGTCGTGTCCAAAGTAGCGGGCTCTGCTGCGTCGAGGAAGTGCGCAATGAGCTCCGGCACGCAGCCGCGACTGGAGACGCCGTGGCTCACCGCCGGCACGATGACGTGCTGGGCTTGGGGCAGACGGCGGGTAACGAGTTCGCCAAAGCGAGGGGGAGTGGCGGGGTCGAGTTCACCTGAGAGCACGAGCGTAGGGTGAGCTGCGGTGACCGGGTCAAAGTAGCTCGCGGGCAAATCTGCTTTTGGCCAGAGCGCGCACGCGCGCTTGAGCTGGTCGACGAATTCGCGCCCAAAGAATCCCGCCGAGTGGCTGGCGACCTCATCATCCGTGATGCGAGCGACGTCTTCCGAGCACACGACCGAGAGATACATGCCGGTGTACGAAGGGCGGTCGTCCATGCTTTCGGTCAGTGCCGTAACGGCGGTGACGAACGGAGCCCAATTGTCGTGCCGGGCAGCCTGCGTTAGCGCGAGAGGGAGCAGGGCCGTCAGATCTGCGGAGTATAGGAGGCTACGTACGCCTGCTGTAAATCCAAGACGACTCACGAGCAGTCGCTCGGGTGTGCCGGCATTGGGATGTGCCACCGCTACGGTAAGGGGATTTTCCGTCAGCCTCACGAGCAGCCGCTGTAGCTCGGCTTCGAGCTCAGGAAACGCCGCCTGGCAGCTCGGCTGCTTTTGGCAAGCTTGCACCGCCAAGCGCCAGGAGCGCTCCGCGTCGGCGGAGAAATGTAGCGGAAGCTTCAGATCCGTGGGCGCTGCGCCATCCAGGATGACGCGACGAATGGCGTCTGGATAACGCTGCATGTAGGCGAGTGCCACGCGCGTACCATAGCTGCCCCCCCAGACGTTCCACGCCGAGTAACCAAGGTGCGTGCGCACCGCCTCGAGGTCGTGCAGGGCCGTCCAGGTCGTATATAGAGTGAGATCGGCTTCTTGTGCCGCCAGACACGAACGCACGTCCTCTTCCGTCAAGCTGCGGTTGAAGCGCTCGACGAACGGCACATCGTCGTCCGCACAATCCAGGGCATTCGACCCGCCAGTTCCTCTCTGATCGACGAGCACGATGTCTCGCGTGCGGCGCACATCGGACAGCACCGCGGCCACGGCGCCGCCCGCTTCAGTGGCGGCTTGCCCTGGACCCCCGACCACGATCAGCAGGGGATCGGGATGGGGCGTACTGACGACCGCAGGGATCACCGCGAACCGCAGCGACAGAGCTCGACTCTGGGAGTTGCCGGCTTGTTCTTGAACGCTCAAGCGACCGCAGCGGGCGGCTGTGGGCAAGTCGGCGACCCGACACGCCTCGAGTTCTGCAGCCGGGCTATCGGGCGACGACGTGCAGCCTGCGGGTAAACCGGTCAGCAATAGCCAAACGGCGCACCCGGTATGGGCACCCTTCAAGGCGCTAGCCAACGCAGGAACGCGGATTGCCACAGGTCAACTGTCGCGGTTTTTCGCGTGCTTTCGAAAGGAAAAGCGTCGGCTCTTGCAGAACGAGAGCGGCCCCCTGACCAGCCCGTGTGACGCGGCAGCGTGGGCGCCCGCTCAGAACATGAGCACCTCGCCCTCGGAGACCGCGGAAAGTTCGCCCGAGGGGGGCCCGAGCTCGAAGCCTTCTCGAAGTCGAGCGTTGATGAGGGCATGAACAGAACCAGACGTCGTGCTGCAGTCCACGCGGCGAGTTTCCGTATCCGGCGCTTCCTGCACGCGGACCGACAGGCCCGCCACGACCACCGGTGTGGCTATGTCGAGATCGATGGCGTAGGGCACCAGCTTGTTCTTGACGCGGCCGAGCATCTGGTTGGCCAGTTCTCCCACCCAGTCGATGACGTCGTTGCCCTCCAGTGTGGCTTCTGCCAGCTGCGAGGAAAGTACGAGTGCTAGGTTGCCCCTGAAATCCGGGGACGTGAATCCAACGACACCAATGATCTGGTGGGCGTGAGGGCTGTGTGGGCGTTCGACGGTAGCGCCGATCCCGTAGGCCGAAAGCAACTCCAGCAACGCATCTTCACCGACACGTTCCAGAAGGTCATGTAGCTCTGTAGTCATGGTCAGCCACACTGCTCCTTACGCTGCCGCCAGTTTTCTCACTGCTGCGACGAGCAAGTCGGCTTTGAAAGGCTTGACGATCCAGCCCTTCGCCCCTGCTCGCTTCGCCCTCTGGATCAGCTCAGGTTGTCCCTCAGTGGTCAACACGACCGTAGGCACCCCGCCACCCTCAGCCGCAAGTTTCTCGAGCAGCTCGATGCCATTCATACGCGGCATGTTGATGTCGCAGATCATGGCTGCGATCTGTGTATCCTCACACAGCTTTTGATGACCATCGAGGCCGTCACAAGCTTCGACAATCTCAAAGCCGCCTTGCGACAAGGCCAAGCGTACTTGCTGCCGCACTGTCCGGGAATCGTCGACAACCAAAATTCTCTTGCTCATGCCTGTCTCCGTGAGCTGCCACTCGATGCTGTGCAATGGCGACTTCGCCTTTCATACGACAGGCTTTGTCGGAGCCTTAGCCGATCCTGACCTAAATCGACCACTGCCGCGTCATTGCCCCTTCTCGGATGACGCCCGCTTCGGGAAAATCTGAGGGCACGGCGATTTCGGTGCACCCAAGCCTACTGTTCGGCGGTGTTGGCTCAGCTGAGCCGCTGTGTTGACGTGTCGGTGCCAGGGCTGGAAAGGGGTTGCGCCGACCCGTGCTCCTGCCCATGACCTCGTGGCAATACCAACCGGGAGAAGCACGATGATTGCACGAGGTATACAAAGTTACGAGGCGCGAGGTTTATGGAGGACCGTGGCAGGTGGCCTCGCGATGCTGGGCGTTGCTGGGTGTCATCCCGAACCAGAGCCACCCCCGCCCCACGGTACGCTGCCCATGTGTGGCGGCTTCGCTGCTATCCCGTGTCCTGGGGCCGGGCAATGTGTCGACGATCCGAGCGACTCCTGCGATCCCGAGACAGGCGGGGCCGATTGCTCAGGAGTATGCGAATGTGACGCTGTGGCCGAGTGTGAAGCAGGACTGGTCTGGGACGCCTCGCCGCTCGTGTGCGCGTGTGTCGAGCAGTATGATCCTTGTATAGCAACCTTGTGCCCGACCGGCACGGAGTGCATCAACGACGATGGTCACGCCATTTGTGTTCCCTTCGAAGGTGAAGCCTGTGGCGAGACGACCTGTGGCGCGGGCGAGGTCTGCTGCAACGCCAGTTGCGGGATCTGTACCCCTCCAGACGGCGTGTGCATCCAGATCGCCTGCGAGTAGTCGAGGGTACGAGCTCGTGACGGCGGCACCAGCGACAGCATCGGTGCGCGAGCCCGTGACCATGATCGAGTGCAGGGTCTAAACCCTGCGCTCGGTTTGGCTGAGTGTTTGGTCCTAGGCCACGAAGGTGCAGTCGCCGCTTGCTCCGATAGCCCAGGCGCCTCTACCCTGCGGCAATGGGAATTGCAGTCGTCACGGGCGCCAACCGCGGTATCGGTCTGGCATTGACTCGTCTTTTGGCCGACCGTGGCCAGCACGTCTTGGCCGCTTGTCGCAAGCCGTCCTCCGACCTTCGATCGCTACGCGATCATGGCAACGTCGAAATCGCCGACGGTGTCGATGTCGCGACGGACGCAGGCATCGATGCATTGGTTGCGGCGGTGGCGGTTAGGGACGTGGAGTTGCTCATCAACAATGCCGGTATCTTGGTATGGGGCGATGGCTTGGGAAAGGTAAATGTGGATGGCATGCGCAAGCAGTTCGAGGTGAACGCACTGGGGCCACTGCGCTGCACGGACGCTTTGCGGCCGCGCCTGCAACGCGGGGCTAAAGTGGCATTCATCACGAGTCGCATGGGTTCCATCGA
Source organism: uncultured Polyangiaceae bacterium (assembly GCA_964577325.1). GTDB lineage: Bacteria > Myxococcota_A > Polyangia > Polyangiales > Polyangiaceae > SZUA-265. Next base: position 22,792 of record CAZNZA010000073.1, on the reverse strand, counting down.
GGACAATAGCTCGGGAGGTGCCTACGGTTACCGGGCGAGCAAAGCCGCGCTGAACATCGTGGCCAAGTCTCTCGCCATTGACCTGAAGCCGGCCGGTGTCGCGGTGGCCATCCTGCATCCGGGCATGGTGAAGACGGACATGGTCGGGCCCCACGGGCAAGTAGAACCGGAAGAGGCAGGGCGTGGCCTCTTGCAACGTATCGATGAACTGACGTTGGATACGAGCGGTGGCTTCTGGCACGCCAATGGTGAGCGGCTGCCTTGGTAGGAGCTTTTGCCGCTCTGGGCGTAGAGGTTCGTTGCTTTGAGCAGCGCTTCCGTCATCGGTCCCGTCGTGTACTGACGGCACGCTTCGACGAGGAATGGGAGAGCGCGAGTTGGGCGCTGGTCGGTGGGGGGCTGAGTCGCTCGACGGGCTACGTTTGCTGTGAGGTACGTAACGAAGACTTGCCGCTCGACGTCGACCCCGTGGCCTTGCTCCGAGAACGAGTCGATGCTTTGCCCGCTTCGAGCGCTGGCGATCGTTGGGTGGCCACCATGACGAGTGCCGACGTTGCGGCGCATGCCAAAGGCGAGGTGTGTGTGGGAGGCGTTACGGCCTGCGTACTGGCCACCGCTGGGTTTGCCAACGCGCTGCGAGTGGGTGAGGTGTACGAGGGGCCGCTGCGGACGTATCTTCCTGGCACCATTAATCTCGCGTGTTGGATAAACTGTCCGCTCACTCTCGAGGCGCAGCTCGAGGCGCTGTCAATCGCTGCTCAAGCACGCACGTTGGAGGTGCTCGAGGCCAAGCTTGCGAGTCTCGAGGGCGGAGCTTTCGCAAGCGGCACTGGCACCGACTGTGTCGCGTTGTTCTCGCCTGTGCCAGGCGCAGGGGGCGTTCGAGAATCCTACGCGGGCATGCACACCGCCGCGGGCCGTGTGATTGGACAGTCGGTGCGCCAAGCGATGCGGCTGGTCATCGACAGCTGGCGGAAGCGGGTGCGCGCTTGAGCTCGATCTGTCAGCATGGGCCATGGCCGGCTTGGAGTTAGGCAATGGCGTAAACATCCCGGATGCCGATCTGGTCGTGCGCTTCGTGCGCTCCGGGGGCCCCGGCGGCCAGAACGTCAACAAGGTTTCGACCAAAGCAGAGCTGCGCTTTCAACTGGAGCAGTGCGCCGTGTTGAGCGCGCCGCGTAAGCAACGCCTACGTGCGGCTTTCCCGAGCCATGTCACGCAATCTGGTGAGTTCGTGATAACGAGCGACCGCTTTCGCTCTCAAAGCATGAACCACGCGGACGCCCTCGAAAGACTGCGCGAGATGATCCAGAGCGTCTGGCTGCCGCCACGACCGCGAGTGAAAACCAAGCCCAGTGCTGCAGCGAAGCGACGCCGGGTGGTGGATAAGCGTGAGCGCGGCGTGCGAAAACGGGAGCGAGCGGGGAAAGACTTCTGACGTCAGCCACGGCACGACAGGCCCTGCGCCCAGCGTTTGGCGCTGGAGCGCGCGGTTGTGCCGTGCTCGCTTGACGCTACACGGCGTGTGCCGTACGCCGCGGAGCGACCTCAGGCAGCGAGGTCGTGGTTTCCAACATGCACGCGCATCCTTCACCCAGAGCGCCCTCGCGAAGGGCGAAGCTCGTGTTGGTTGGCGGCGGCGCGCGCTCAGGAAAGAGCCGTACGGCTCTCGACATGGCACTGGCTTGCGACGGAAAGCGCTTGTATGTGGCGACCGCCGAGGCGTTGGACGCGGAGATGCAAGAGCGTATCGAGCGCCACCGTGCTGAGCGCGGCACCGCCTTCGATACCGTGGAGCTTCCGCGCGCCCTTCACGAGCAGGTGGAGCGCCTGCGTTCCTACGACGTCATCCTGCTCGACTGCCTGACGCTCTACGTGTCGAATTGCTTGCTTGCCGCTGGCGACCTAGACGGCATGGATCGCCAAGAGCTTTTGGAAGTGGAGCAGCGCTGCTTGCACGAGGTGAAGTTGGCAATTGCCGCTTTGCAGAAACTCGACACCCGCATCATCGTGGTGACGAACGAGGTAGGGATGGGCAGTGTTCCCCTTACGCGGCTCGGGCGCGTCTTTCGCGATCTCGCTGGCACTGCCAACCAATGGCTAGCTTCCGAGGCGCATGAAGTGTGGTGGTGCGCGTTTGGGATCCCGGTCTGCTTGAAGCCTCAAAGTGGGCGCATTGCCTTTTCGAGCTCGCCCGACGGGCAACGATGCACTGTGGAAGAGGATACCACCGATGAACGATAGTCCGACCAGGTTTAGCCTTCCTCATGTCCCAAACATTGAACCGGCCGCCTTGCGACGCATGTGGCAGGTAATGGACGAGAAGACGAAACCACCGCGCAGTCTGGGTCGTCTGGAGGAGCTTGCGGTACGCTTTGGCGCCCTGCGTGGAGCTGTCCTGCCTCTCGACGCGCGAGCAAGCGTAGTGGTGGCCGCGGCGGATCACGGCGTAGCTGACGAGCAAGTGAGCGCCTATCCGCAGGAAGTGACGCGGCAGATGCTGTTCAATTTCGAAGCTGGCGGAGCAGCCATCAACGCGTTGTGTAAAGCTGCCGGAGCCGACCTGCTCGTGATCGACGTGGGGACTCGAACTTTCCCAGCGAAGAGCGCTGCCGACGAGGCTGAGCCACAGACGAAGCGAGTGGCGATAGCGAGCAATCCGATCCGTCATTGTCGCATCCGCTCTGGTAGTGGTAATTTTGCGAGGCAAGCTGCGCTCGAGCTCGAGGAGGTTCAGCAAGCCGTCCAACTCGGTCTGACTGTGTCTCACGAACTCGAGCAGCGGCGCGTCACGATTGTCGGGTTGGGAGAGATGGGTATCGCCAACACGACCGTCGCCGCAGCGCTCACTGCCGTTTTTTGTCGTGTGACGTCTGAAGCAGAGCGTGCGCTGCTGGTCGGCCGCGGCACCGGCGTGGACGACGCGGGGCTGGCTCGCAAGCGAGCTGCCATTGAGCGTGCCCTTGCCCTCCATCAACCCGACCCAGCCGACCCATGGCGAGTGATGACTCAGATAGGCGGTTTGGAGATCGCCTTCCTCGCTGGCCTAGCCATCGGCGCAGCTTCCCACAGGATGGCGGTGGTGCTCGACGGCTTCATCTCGACAGCTGCAGGGTTGGTTGCCGAAGCCTGGTGTCCGGATATCCGACCGTACCTGTTTGCTTCGCACCGCTCCGTCGAACCGGGCCACGGCTTGGCGCTTCAAAAGCTGGACCTCGCTCCCTACTTGAACCTCGAGTTGAGGCTGGGAGAAGGTTCGGGGGCCGCGTTGCTGTTGCCCCTGTTCACTGCCGCGGCGAACATCGTCAATCAAATGGCAACTTTCGACAGCGCCGAAGTGAGCCGGCAAGCGCCATGAGACGGTCATCGCTCGGTCATCGCTATGAGGCGGTCATCGGCATGAGGCAGGGAAGCGAGAGCGGGTGAGGTCCTTACTCCAGACGCCGGAGGCGATCTTGCTGGCAGCGGTAACCATCGACGCACTGTATGGTGAGCTTCCCGCGCGAGTTCATCCCGTCGTGGGGATCGGCAGATTCACGACGTGGTTGCTGCGCTACATGCCCGCACGCGGCGCGACCAAGCAACTCTGGTTCGGGCTCGGATTGACGCTGCTCGTGGTTAGCGTGGCAGCATCGACAGCCTGGGCACTCAGTGTCTCACCGGGGCTTTGGGGCGCAGCATTGGAGGCCTTGCTGCTGAGCTCACTATTTGCCGTGAGGGGCCTGGTAGAAGCAGGGCGTCGTATGCGCCATGCCCTGGGCGTTTCCGTCGAAGAAGCCAGATTGGCCCTCTCGCACCTGTGTAGTCGTAGCGCAGAGCACCTGACGCCTCCCGAGCTCGCGGGCGCCACGGTAGAGTCGCTGTCAGAAAATACGAGCGATAGCTTCGTTGCGCCCCTTTTCTGGTACGTGGTGTTCGCGTGGCTGGGCCTACCAGGTCTGGTTGGGGCAGCGCTTTACCGAGCCAGCAACACCCTCGATGCAATGATCGGATACAGAGGACGGTACGAGTACATTGGCAAGGCCGCAGCACGCTTGGACGACGCGTTGAACTGGGTGCCAGCACGTCTCACCGCAGTCGCCATCGCCGCAGCCAGTGGGTCGGCGGCTATCCGTGCATGGCGTACTGGCTATCGCGACCACCGCCGCACGGCCAGTCCCAACGCGGGCTGGCCGATGGCCACGATTGCCGGTGCGCTTTGCGTGCGCTTGGAGAAGCGCGGAGAGTACGTTCTAGCTGGGGAATATCCGCAACCGAGCGCTGAGCACGTGCATCTCACTGAGCGACTGGTGATCCTTGCCAGCGTGCTGTGTCTCGGCCTATTCCTGGCAGTCCTGTACTGGAGTGGTCGATGACGGAGTCTGCAGCATCGGAAGCGAAGCATCGACGGATCCATGGGGGGTCGGTGAGCGCCCACGGCGGCGTGGTTTTGGATTTGAGTACCTGCATCGACGCGTTCGGAATCCTCGAACCCGTCGCCCAGGCCCTCGACGAGGTAAACGCGCGCCGGGCGTACGCGAGTTATCCTGATCCCTGCTCTGTGGTTAGTCGTAAAGTTCTCGCCGCTGTGTGCGAATGCGATCCGAGCATGGTCGACGTCGGACCGGGTGCTGCCGAGATCCTTTGGTCCGTGGTGAGGATGTTCGCTACGGATGTGCAGGCTCGCGGAGCAGGGGGGTTGAGTGCCCTGACCTGGGAGCCTTGTTTTTCCGAGTTCGCCTACGCCGTACGCGCTGTCGGTGGCAGCGTGTCCGAACAACGCTTCGCCTCTGACGCACCCGTGGAAGCGCAGCTTCAAGCGCTCTCGCGAGCGATCGCGCGCGAGCGCCCGAACGTCGTTTATGCGTGCGCCCCCACTAGCCCCCGTGGGCAGTGGGTGCCGGCAACGATGCTGGTGCAACTGACCGAAGAGCATCGGAGCACTCACTTCGTGTTGGATCAGAGTTACCTCAGCCTGAGTCAGCACGTCGGGGACCTCGCGCTACGCTTTCCGAGTAACGTCATATGCGTGCGCTCGCTCACCAAGGAGCTCGCCACGCCCGGCGTGCGGGTGGGGTACGCCCTCATGCAGCCCCTGTGGCGCGAGCGGTTGCAGGCGCAACGGCCGACTTGGGTCATGGGTGCGCACGCCCAAGCCCTGATCGATGCATACCCACGCTGTCAGCCATTGCTCCGACAGCGAGCAATCCTCTTGCGAAGGCACACCGTCGAGCTGGCGAGGCAGATCCGAGCATTAGGGCTGAGGGCAGAATTGGAGGATACCCACTACTTCGTCGTGAGACATTCAGACGCTTCGAAGCTTGCCGCAACACTAGCCGCGCGCGAACGCGTGCTCGTGCGAGATTGTACTTCTTTCGGTATGCCGGATGCGTTTCGAGTTTCCGCACATCCAAAGCAGCAACGGCTGGTTCGGGCCCTGCAGGCGGTGTTGGTACCGACGCTTGGCTGTTCGCCTGCAGGGACCATAGCACCTCTCCAGCACGGGATTGTTCCCGACGTGGACGCAGTGCCGTGATGGCTGGGTTGTGGCTGGCCTTGGGTCTGCTTTCGCGGCTACCCGCACCCGTAGTGGCGTTCGAGCCAGGCAACCTGCGGCGCGCCCTATTTTGGTTTCCCGCGGTTGGCGTGGTGTTGGGTGTTGTGTTGGTTACTACTGCAAGCGCGGCTAGTGCGTTTTTTGGCGCGTGGACCACGGCGTTTTTGATTCTGTGTGCCTGGGTTTTGTTTACCGGCGGCTTGCACCTCGACGGCGTGGCGGATTCCTTCGACGGTTTGTCGGCGTCAGGGGGAGGTCGAGAGCGTGCCCTGAAAGCCATGAAGGACAGCCGGATAGGCGCCCACGGTGCAGTGGCTATCATGGGCGTACTGTTAGGAAAACTGGTGGCTTTGGGAGAGCTTGCGGGCTCGCCGCACGGTGGCGTCTGGGCTCTGCTATTTACGCCAGTGTGGGCGCGAATCGTTGTCGCTGTCGCTATGGTTCATTCGTCACCCGCCGCGGGTTCGACGCTGGCCGCGCTGTTTCACTCAGCGGTGCGCCCGCGAGAAGCCTGGCTTGGGACGTTGTGGCTGACGTTGCCCCTGCTCGCGCTCAC
>CAZNZA010000073.1:3306-16600 GCA_964577325.1 uncultured Polyangiaceae bacterium | reverse complement strand
CGCGAGAAGCCTGGCTTGGGACGTTGTGGCTGACGTTGCCCCTGCTCGCGCTCACCTACGCCGCACCGGCGGGCTCCGCGCTGCGCACCCTCACCCCAGCACTCGGCGGGCTCTTGGTGGGCTTAGGCTTCGTGTTGGTGTGTCGGCGTCGCTTCGGAGGCGTTACCGGGGACACCCACGGAGCGCTCATCGAGCTTGGTGAACTCGTAACGTTGTTGCTCTGGGGAGCGCATGTCTAGTCTCACTCGTCGGGTGGCCACCTACCTTTCGCTCGTGCTGCTATGCGCAGCGGTGGCGGCGTTGTCGGTGATGACGGGCAAGGTCGTGCCTGGCGACGACGCTTTGCGGGCTACCTTTTTCGACTTGCGTCTAGCACGCACGGCGGTCGGATTTTTGGTTGGGGCAGGTTTGGCAGTGGCGGGGGTTATCGTGCAGGGGCTATTCCGCAACCCGCTGGCAAGCCCCTCGGTGCTCGGCACCACGGCCGGCGCGAGTGTGGGCGGACAAGCCGCACTCGTGGCGTTTCAGTGGTTGCTGGCCGACCGAGCTCCGGTTTGGCTGCATGGTGAGATGGTGATCCCGATTGGATGTTTACTGGGAGCGTTGATAGCGCTGAGCCTGTTGCTGATGGTGACGCGCGTCTCTGACGACTTACTCGTCTTGTTGTTGACGGGATTTTTGTTGTCGTCACTCTTTCTGAGCTTGGGCGCGTTCCTGACCAACTTGGCCCAAGACAGCTGGGAACTCGGTCGTGCGGTGATCGCTTTTACCCTCGGCGATCTCGGTGGCAGCGGACGCCGACAGGTGTTGTTGACCCTCCCGTTGGTGGTGTTCGGAGTCGCCTTCGCGTGGTTTTGGGGAGCGCCCCTCGATCTGATGCTGAGTGGCGAAGATGAAGCACGGAGTTTGGGCGTTGCCGTCGAGCGCGTGCGCCTTTGGGTCATCCTTTGGACGGCGGTACTGACGGCGGCTGCGGTCAGTGCCGCAGGCAGCGTAGGTTTCGTAGGACTGGTAGTACCACACGCATTGCGACCCTTCGTCGGGGTGAGACACCGCGTGCTCATCCCGGCCGCAGCACTGGGTGGCGGGGCTTTCGTCGTGGCGAGCGACGTGCTGTGTCGGCATGCGCCGGGACAGGCAGAACTGCCGTTGGGAGTGGTGACCGGCTTGATCGGAGCCCCTGTGTTTCTGATGTTGTTGATGCGCAGTCGCCGAGGAGGCGTCCATGGCTGAAGCTTCGTCCGGACCTGACCAGGCTATCGTCCCGCGCTTGCAGGTCGAGCTGGGGACCGTGAGCCTTGGTAAGCACGTGGTGCTACGAGACATTCGCCTGGCCTGTCCCCGCGGCAGTCACACGGCCATACTTGGACCCAACGGCGCCGGAAAGACGACCCTCTTGCGCGCCATCGTTGGCCTCTTGGAAGGGGAAGGGGTAGTTCAGGTGGACGGCGAGCCCATTTCTTCACTGCCACCCTTGCAGCGCGCTCGTCGCATCGCTTACGTGCCCCAGCGTTCCGAGCTTCAAGCAAGGCTGACGGTGCGCGAAGTTGTGGCTCAGGGCCGTTACGCCCATCAGACTCCTTGGCTTTCCACCAAAGAAGCTCCGACGACGCGACCCGCGTCGGCCAGAGCGCAACAGGAGCAGCAAGCGGTGGACGAGGCGCTGCGCATGACGGACACGGCGCAGCTGCACGATCGCCCTTACCCGGAGCTGTCTGGAGGGGAACAGCGACGCGTTCTCCTTGCGCGAGCGTTGGCCAGCGAGGCCCCGGTCATTGCCCTGGATGAACCGACGGCCGCGCTCGACCTCGCTCACGTGCTGCTGCTATTCGAGCAGCTCGCGGCGCTGACTCGGGCCGGCCGCAGTATCATCACCGTGCTGCACAGTTTACACGAAGCAGCTCAATGGTGCGACCAAGCTGTCGTGTTGAGCGAGGGCAGAATCGTGTACAGCGGCGGTCCCGACCTGCCTGCCGAGGTTGTGCGAGAAGTTTATGGCGTGGAAATCGTCCCGGGAGGGGCGCCCGCTTACCGACTGATCGAGGCGGCTTCCGGTGCAGGGCATCGAGGGCGAGGGCCATGAGTCGCGTGTGGACGACGATCATCAATCTTTTGGGTGTGCTCGGCGCCGTCTCGCTCGGCTTGCTCGGTTTGGTATGGTCGGGTCAGGAACCAGGCGCTCGCCCCGAAGTGGGCGCGCAACCTTCCACGCTCGAGTTGAGTGTCCTGGCGGACGGCGGTCGAGCCATTCGCGATGCCAGCGGTCGTCTCGTGCCGTTGAGACCCTATCGACGCATTGCCTCCGCTAGCACTGTGTCGGACGCTTTGCTGCTGGAGTTCGCTTCGCCCGAGCAAGTCGTGTCGTTCACTACGTACAGTGCCGACAACGAGTGGTTCGGCTACCGCTACGCTGGCAAGCCGCACGTCGATGCGTTGCGCGACGTCGAAAGTCTGCTCGCCCTATCCCCTGACTTGCTCCTGGTTAGCACCCTTTCCTCCGGGTCGCGCTTGGAACGACTGCGGGAAACCAACGTCGAGATATTCAGCATTGGCGAGATGCGCGGTGTCGATTCTTTTCTGGCCAATGCTCGTGCTATTGCCACGCTCGTTGGAAGACCGCAGCTTGGGGAGGTGTACGCCGACGCCTATCTGAGGCGCTTGAGATCCATCGCCGCCAAGCTGCCCGCAAGCCGACGCAGAACCGCCATTCAGCTTACGTACTACGGGAACAAAATCTACGGCAGCGGGCGGGAGACGAGTTACCACGATGTGTTGACCTATGCAGGCTTGGTCGACGTCGGAGCACACCGGTACCACGGCTGGCCCGCTTGGAGTATCGAGCAGGTACTGGAGCTCGATCCGGACTACGTCATCACCCGAGATGGCATGGGACATCAGCTGTGCGCCCATGCGGCGCTATCGCAGCTCGCCGCTTGCAAGCCGACAACAGGCGCTCCCCACCACGTCATCGAGCTGCCCGACGCCATCATCAACGATCCTGGACCCTCCATGCTCCTAGCTGCCGAGATCATCCACGAGCGCGTTTACGGGACGATGGAGGAAACGCCGTGAGTACCCAGCGCTGGTTGCGTTGGCTGACGCTGCTCGTCGTGACGCTGGCGCTCATCATCGGTCCTTGGCTCATCTGGGGAGCCCGTATCGAAAGCGCTATCGCAGCTTGGCTGAGCGGAGATAGCCTGCCTGCCGGGGCGCTGTATTGGGTCGTTCTGCTGTTGGCGGTGGACATCCTGCTACCCATCCCGTCTAGTTTCGTTGCGGTCGCAGCAGGGGCATTTTTGGGTACGTGGCAAGGAACTTGGGCGAGCAGTTTTGGGCTCACCGTCGGGTGCGCGTTAGGTTACTACTTGGGGGCAAGAGGGGGGCGTCCTTGGGCCCAGCGCGTGGTGGGACGGGAAGACTGGGAGCGAGCCGAGCGGCTCGCGAGAACGTATGGGGATGCCATAGTACTGGGTTTACGGGCCGTGCCCGTGATGGCCGAGGCGAGTGTGCTTTTTGCAGGAGCCGCGCAACTGTCCTTCTGGCGCTTCCTGGGCAGCTGTGTCATCGCCAATACCGCTGTGTGTTTCGTGTACGCGGCCGCAGGGTCATTCAGCGCTGAGACGGGCCGGCTTGAAAGCGCCGTCATGGTGGGGGGACTGGTACCGCTAGTCGGCATTGTCGCCGCGCGTTGGGTCGCCCGCCGCGCCAAATCAGTCAACGATAAAAGTTAACGAAATATCGGATCACCTCCCGCTAACCGCCGATATAGCTCATTTCGACGCGATTGCCCGACGCAACTTGCGTTCCTCGTAGTTCGGAATAGCGGTCTTCACGCTGTCGCCAGACCTGTTGTACGCATTCCATGACCGCTTGCGGACCTTGGCGACGAAGCAGGTCACGCAAATCGCTGCCGTGGCTAGAGAACAAGCAGGTGTACAGCATGCCTCGTGCACTGATACGAGCCCGAGTGCAGGTCCCGCAAAAGGGCTGCGTCACACTGGAGATGAATCCTACCTCGCCGTATCCATCGGCGTAGGCGTAGCGGCGCGCGACCTCGCCCCCATACGATTGGTCCAGCGCTGCGAGGGGAAACTCTGCAGCGATGCGAGCGATGAGCTCGCGTGTCGGCACGACGTCGGCGTTCTCCCAGTTGTTGCTGCAACCTACGTCCATGTACTCGATGAAGCGTAAGGGGATGTGGCGCGGCCGGAAGTAACGAACGAGCGGCATGACTTCCTGCTCGTTCACGCCGCGTTGAACGACGGTGTTCACTTTTATTCCGAGCCCAGCGCGCTCGGCTGCCTCAATGCCGGCAAGTACTGCCGCTGGTGAACCCGCGGTACCACTCATGCGCTGAAAGCCATCTTCACTGAGGGCATCCAAGCTTACGGTCACCCGTTTCAGCCCGGCTTCGGCCAAAGCGTCTGCCAAGCGCGCTAGCAGCAGGCCGTTGGTGGTGAGCGCCAAGTCGACTTCTAGGGCGCTGAGCATCGAGACCAGGTGTGGCAAATCCTTGCGGAGCAGCGGCTCGCCACCGGTGAGACGTAACTTGCGCACGCCTAGATGCACGAACACACGAGCCACTTCGAACAGCTCTTCGAAGCTCAACAGCTCGCTACGCGCCAAGAACTGGTAGTTCGGTCCGAATACCTCTTTCGGCATGCAGTACCCACAGCGGAAGTTGCAGCGATCGGTGACGGACAGGCGCAGATCCCGCAAGCGGCGCCCGCGAAGGTCTCGCCCAGCAGTGTCTGGTGATGCGTCAACATGGTGGTGCGCCGTCACTGCTGCGGTGGGCGCCGGAGCTTCGCTCACAGCGCTCTCCGGGCTCACAGCGCTCACAGGGCGCCGCAGCAGGTGAGCAGGGGGCAGCAGTTGGAGAGGGCGGGACACGGTGGACGGCTGGACGGGCGTTACGTTGCTCTCTCGTGTACGGAGCAGCAAAGGCTTTGGAAGCTACTCTAGCTCCTCGTCGACGGTCCATCACTGTCTATCGACGCAATGTTTCCACGAGATTGCCGAGCCGGTCGTGGCGCGGGCTGAGTGCAATCGCAGCGCCGCGGGTCTATGCGGGCCCGCGAATTGCTCGCACGGCCTTTCGCGGCTCCTAACGCGATCGGCAAGCTTGCGATGAGAAGCGCTCGAGGGACACCACGTCGCCGTTTCGTCCCAATGTCACGACCCACGTTTCATACACGTCGCCCCGCTCCAGACGCGAACCCGGGGCAACGCTGACGAAAACCTGATGACCATCGCCCGTGGAGGTTTGCCACGTATCTATCACCGCAAACTCCGTTCCGTCCCCGGAACGTATGGCGTCGAGGGCGGTCGTCAAACGCTCGGCTGCATTGGCGTCAGTCACCGCTGCTCCGGAATGTCACGTCTAGCGGACTCACATCCCACCATCGGCGGTAGGCGCGCCACAGGTGGCGATGTGTTGCGTACCTATCACGCACTGCCCCTGTTCACAGATGGCTCCGTAAATGGGGCCGTCCCACCCTACGAGCGAACACCGTTGCTCCATCAAGGCGTAACCACGCTCCTCTGCGGTAATGTTCACCGCTCGCCAATCCACGTTCGGTCCACAGTCCCCGATGATGGTGCAATCCTCGTCCTGCTTACATCCGCGATTGAGCGCCACGAAACTCTCAAAAGCTTGTTCGATGAGCGAGCAATACAAGGGGCCGCCATCTGGCACATCGGTGGACGTGTCCCCTGGTAGCGCTCCGTCATTCAAGGCGCTGTCCAAGCCGCTGTCCAAGCCGCTGTCCAAGCCGCTGTCCAAGCCGCCGTCGGGAGCGCCATTCTCTGTTTCACCGCTGTCGGCGTCGGGCTGGTCGCCGGACGCACCACCGTCACCCGGCACGTTGGATCCGGCTTCAACCGCAACGGGCGCGGATGCCTCGGGCTCATCGCTGGTGTTCTCGCCGGGCGCGGATGCCTCGGACTCATCGCTGGTGTCCTCGCCGGATGTTGGGCTAGGACCGGTCGTTTCCACCGTACAGCTCAGTGCGGTGATGGTGGTGAGCAATAAGCTGCCACGAAAAAGCAAAAGTGAAGACATCGCGACAGTGTAAGGGATGGATGCAGAGCGCACCAGGGGCTTTGTGGGGGATCGTCGAAAGCGGCAGTTGTAGATGTCTGTGGATACCCAATGCTGCGACCGCCAGCTGCGACGCCTAAAGCTCATCGAGCAGCTGAAGTGCACGCTCGAGCGCGCCATCGCGGCCGTGCATTCGATCCGCCTGCGAGAAAACCTCCACCACCTCGTCGGGCGGAATGCCAACGCGCTCGAACACCTTTCCTTCGGCGCTCTGATACTCTTCGTTAGACAGCGAAAAGTAGATGCCGCTGGGCAGAAACTTCGGCAATGCATCCGAAAGGATACCACCGGTTGCTTCACCCACGGTGACTACACCGGGCATCTCACGCATGGCGAGGACGAACGTCTCGGCGGCGCTCACAGCACCCGGTCCGGTCAGCACGACCACCGGAACGGTGACGGGCACGCGCTCGGTGGGGTTCACCTGCAGCGCAACAGATTCCGTCCATCCATCTTCGAACCGGGTGCGCTTTTCGTAGACGATGACGGGCTCTTTGGCAAAACGCGAGGCAACGCTTCTGCCTGCTACGTCCCACCCTCCGTCGTTGTCTCGCACATCGACGACGAGGCCCGACATCCCCTCCAAGGCCTTCAACGCTTGGTCGAGTTCATCGCTGAGGGCGGCCAAGTGCTCATCGGCGTGGGCGAGCTCGGAGCCTGGCCCTTGCAAGAAGCCCGAGAAACGAGTCACCGCCAAGTAGCCATGACCGCCACGCAGCCGAGCCCAGCTCAGCGCCCCGCTGGTTCCGGTGTGAAGTGCGTCATCTTCGCTGAACGAGAGCACGATCTCTCGAAGCGTGTGTCGCTCTCGCTCGATGTACGAAGCCACGGCGTTCTGAAGCCCCTCGTTCAGAGCTCCCTGGTCAGTGAAGGCGGCCTCCATGTCACGAGCGCCGGCGTCACCCGCCGTCTCTTCCTCTCGCAGCGCCGCGTATTCCGCGGCCAACATGGCGTCTAGGTTTAGCCGCTCATTGACTGTAAACACCAAGCCATCGCCCGCCACAACGGTGACGTGTCCATCTTTCAGGGGTGCAACCATAGCGCTGAGCAGCTTGAAGTAGTCCTCCACCCCTTCGGCAGTGGGCAGAGAGCGCAGCGCCGTCTCACGCTGAGCCTGCCAATCGACGTCGCGCAGCTCGAAGAATGCGTAGTGCTCCTCGAAGCTGCTCCAAAACAGGTGCAGCTCCTGCTCTGGATCGAAGATGAAATCCTCCTCCAGGGCGGTGGGAAGCTGACCATGGGGACAGACGGCGTCTAAACTCAGCCGACGCACGAAAGTCATCGGTGGCTGCTTCTGTCCGAAGTAATCGAACCACAGGGTTTGACCATCCCGTTTCGACGCCAGCCAAACGTCGGCGGGAACGGGTTGCGCCCAGCATCGTTTGTCCGCAACGGCATAGGACACGACCTCATCACCGGGACCGAACACGACGACGTAGCCATGGCCCAACGAGGCATACACCTCCTGTGCCACGGCTTGCGCGTCGCTGCCTGCGTCTAGCTGGCTTGGAGTATCCGCCACCGCCGCTTCAGGTTCGTCCGTTGGGCGGAGCGAGTCCCCGGCCTCATCACAGGCTGGTGCGTAGATCGACGTCAATCCGATGAAGTACAGGGAAACGAGCCGAGAAGGGCGAACGGGAAGCGTGCGTGTCAAGAGAAGCTCCAACTTGTAGACATTGAGTGCAGTGCCCGCTCGGGCAGTGAACGTTCAGCGTCCACGGCTTTTTTGGGAGCAGGCTTGGGGGCGGCGGCCGGGAGCGCCGAGCATGGTGAGCAGCCTTGACGACGTCGGGGCACTCGTCCTACGCTTGACGCGCAAAGCGCGCTGCAGCTCGCTTGCGTTCTTTCATGACCACTATATCAAACGGTCCCGATGGTATCCCGCGTTGCCGGTGGAGCGCAGCGGCGCCGGAGTTCGTCGCTTATCACGACGCGGAATGGGGCTTCCCCGTTGCCGACGATAGGCGCTTGTTCGAGAAGCTAAGTCTCGAGGGTTTTCAAAGTGGGCTGAGTTGGCGCACGATTCTGGCGAAACGTGAGAACTTTCGGAACGCCTTTCACCACTTCGACTTCGAGCGCGTGGCACGCTACACGTCGCGAGACGTCGAGCGCTTGTTGAAGAACGAAGGTATCGTCCGGCATCGAGCCAAAATTGAGGCCGTCATCAACAACGCGCGCTGTGTGCTTACCCTCGTCGAACGAGAGGGTTCACTGGCTGCCTATGTCTGGAAGTTCGAACCGGACGCAACACAACTCCCCGCTCCTCAAACCGTTTCCACGTCTGCGGCGTCCGTGGCTATGTCCAAGGACTTGAAGGCGCGGGGTTTCAAGTTCGTCGGCCCCACGACGGCGTATGCGTTCATGCAGGCGATGGGTCTGATCAACGATCATGTCGAGCAGTGCGCCCTCAGACCCCAGGTTGAAACGGCGCGCGGCAAATTCACTCGGCCCGCGTGAACGGTAGAGAAATCCCGCGTCAAGTATTGCCGCGCGGAATACGCGTACACGCGCGCCAACACCAAGGCGCGAGGAGTGGACGGACCACTTCGTGGGTGGGGTATCGGGAGTCTGCGTCCTCGGCATACAATCCCAGTTGCCGTGGCGTCTCCTCGTCAGGGGCTGTGTGCAAGGTTTTGAAGCACAAGTCCCACACCAACAGCACCGTTCCGTAATTGTGGTGACCTTCTGTAGCGTTCGAGCTGTGGTGCCATCGATGTGCGCTGTTGGTGCTGAAGATACGATTGAGGGGGCCATGCCGAAGGGCCGCGTTGCTGTGCTGAAAAGCCACCACGACCAAACGCACCACGGCCACGAGCGTGACGGCCTTCGTTCCCAGTCCAAGCACGAGCAGGGCGCTCATCGCCAGGACATCTTTGAGGATGAGGTCTACCGGGTGCAGGCGGAAGTTGTTGACCGTGACCATGCGTGTCGGCGCGTGGTGCAGGGCATGAAACCGCCACAGCCAAGGAACTTCGTGAGCGAGTCGGTGCGCTACGTAGGCCCCAAGCTCCCAACACACAAGTCCCAAGGGAACGGCTACGAACAGCGGGAGGCTCGACAGTGAGGCGTTCCAGGTAAACGACTCGAGAACACTCACGGTGATCAGGTCGACCACCGAAGTCAAACCGAAGAACACCCAGTCGGTGCGGCTCTCGTGAGGCTGGGGCCGCAACCGCACCAAGGGCAGCATGCGCTCCAAAAGCCAGGCCGTCGTCAAGGCGCAAACCGCCGCTCCCAGCACGATCCACGGAGCGGGCAAGCCGCCAGAGAGACCAGCCAGCGCGGCAAAGAAGATGAGCGCGAGCGATGCGGGAAATGAAAAACGTGAAACGGCGTTCAGTAACCAGCGGTTCAGCAGCACGGCAGACCTCGCTTCACGCGCTCGAGCTGTCTCACGAGATTCGAAAAGACGTCGATCATCGTATCGATGCAGACGCTACAGATGCGCTCCCTGCCACGCCGCGTCGACTGGATGACTCCCGCACGCTCGAGCTCTGCGAGGTGACGCGACACTCCGCTGGCGTCGATCGCCATCTGTTGGGCGAGTTCGCCGACTCTTGCCGTACCCCCGCACGCCAAGAGGAGACCGAACAGCTGCGCGCGTGTTGGGTCTGCCAACGCGCGGAAGACGCGCGGGTCTGAAAGTTCTGTCGCCAGGGAACGCATGATAGTTGCATATGTGCGCATTCATGCAAGTGTCAAGCTCTTTCCTTTGCCCTGCAGGCAACACCGCAGGCGAAGCAATGATTGACGACATTGCAGCTAAACCAGCTCATGTACGGGTTCGGCAGCGCGTAGATCGATGCACAAGCATGCATAATCGGTGCACGATTGGCGACGATGCAACCGGGCGGGCTAGCCTCACCTTCAGGCCCTGCAGCGGTGACAGCGTTCGAAGCAGCCAAACCTGTAAACGAGCCGCTCGTGCACCGTAGCCCACGGCGCAAAACCCGCAAGGCTTTTGCCATGGCTCGCTTACGAGCTTTCGCTTTGGTAGCCGTCCGCACCGAGAGTTAATTTAAGGCCCGCCGCGGCGCCTCGCTCGGATGCCTGCGATCCGCTCGGTGGCGTCGTCGTTGCGTTGCGCCGCGTTTGACGCTACCTGTCGGTTCCCATCCCCGTGCGCCCCGTCAGTCGCGGGCATTTTTCGGTTCCCCTAGTGCCTCACATCCGCCGTCACCGCGTGGTCCAGCTGCTGGTGGCGTTGAGGTGCCTGGTGTCGCGAGCAGTAATGCAAGTGGTGGTAGGCGGCGTCGTGCTGGCGGCATGGCCAGCCGGAGTCCGCGCCGACAAAGAAGCCATCCGCCTGAACTACAGCGCTCCCAAAGGCTGTCCGACTGGGAGCGAGTTCGAACAACTCGTCTTCGAGCGCACGCGGAGTGCCCGGCCTGCTACATCGGAAGATGTGGCTCGTCAGTTCGAGGTAAATGTCGCCGAGCAAGGGAGCAAGTACCGCGGGACACTCACCATTCGTGACGTCGATCAAGCTTTCAGTCGCGTCGTCAACGGCGATGATTGTACGGAGATAGCGACCGTGTTAGCTCTCGCCACAGCACTTGCCATCGATCCCCGTGCTGAGCTCGACTCTCACCCTGACGAAGGGACTCCGGGCGGGGAGCAAGGAGACCCAGCACCAAACGCAGAGCGCGCGCCGGGTGCCGAAGGGTCACGGGAGAACCCGGATGCGGAGCGGGACGCGCTCCAGCTTTCGGAACCCGGGTCGAGAGAGTTGGCTACAGACCGGCGAGAGAGCCCCCCCTCCTATCCACTCGACGCTACCGGTGAACCGACAGGTGAACGTGCTGGAGAGCGACCGCGTCGTCGGGTTGGCGGGCTGCAGGTGTCGCTCGGTCCGCGTCTCACCGTCGGGGCGACACCTCTTTCAGCTTGGGGAGGCGCGTTGGCGTTGAGTTCGCGCAGTTCACTAAGTCCACTGACCTGGGGCATCGAGCTCAGCGTCCAGCAAACAGCGGACAAGCGTATTGACGATGCGACGGCCGACTTCAGTTTGGTATGGGCCGCTCCCGAGGTATGCGTGCGAATTTGGCGGCCCACACCCGTGCTCGAGTTCAGCCCATGTGTGGCCTCGGAACTCGGTATCGTGGCCGGAAGTGGCCGCGGCTTGCCGGTCGAGCGGCGCGCGCGTAAGTTCTGGGCGAGCGTATCGGGTAAACTCAAACTGGATGTAGTATTGTCCGAGGACTGGTACACGTCGTTGCAGGGAGGAGTGGCTACACCGTTGACCCGATACGACTTTCAGTTCGACAACCCACGAACGAATGTTCACGCCAAACCATCGGTCATCGGGACTGCCGGGCTGAGTCTCGGCTATCACTTCTGAAGCGAGAGCGGTAGTTCGAACTGAGCGTCAAAGGCTAGCGCCGAACTCGTGACGAACGGCACCGGGAAACAGTCCTACCGATGAGGGCACGCAGCCCAACGGCTCTGAAAAGCGGCTGTCAGCGTGGGCGGCTTGTTCATCTCCTGCCGTTGGTGCCCCGAAAATGGCCGAACTTGGCTCTAGTTGAGCACACGACGACGCCGCTCGCGCGATGGGGCTGGTGCGCGAGATGACCTGGCGTGACAACAGACCACTGTCGGCCGGCAACAGTACGCGCCCGAGCAAGAGCTCTTGTCCGTCGGTCAGATCGTTGATCCAGGCCCCGTACCACATGGCGCCGTCCGCTTCGGTCGACTCTAGGCGCAGATGAAACTGGTACACGTGACACTCTTCCCAGAGGAACAGTGCGTGAATGGTAACCCAGGTGAGCCCACCAGCAATGGCTGGGGCAATGCGCGCATCCGGGTAGGGGATGTCCCCGAGCTCCGAGGCTAACGGAGTGCCTGATAACCACAAGACGGCCATTTTGGTGATGACCGAGTCCGGATCAGGCGGGTCAGGTTGGTAGATGCCTTGGGTTTGTATACCAAAGCGGCCCACGATGCCGGCCTCGAACGAGAAGCGCTGGTGCCAATAGTAGCCGTTGGTGGGCGTGCCGTCAGGTCGCTGGTTCACGTCGCGCTCCACCATCAACGTCCAGCTCAAGGACGGCACGGGCCCAGCCAGGTTCCACTCACTGGAGACTTCATTCGTCGAAAAGATGAGCCCCGGCGCGCTCGACTCGACGCTGTCGGCGGCTTGTAGGCACTGGGGTAAGGCATGGCCCAATCCCTCCCCAGCGTCACTGCTTGCACCCCCGGCGTCATCGCTCGGAGCGGTCGGCTCTACTGTAGGCGCCGACGTCGTAACGGCAGGGTCCGTCGTCGCAGAGTCGCTAGCCGCAGGCTCATCCCAGCCACCCAGTGACACGGTCTGGCTGCAGCCGCCCGCGGCTAACAGGATACCCATTGTTCCGCCGAAGACCGAAGCGCCTAGGAGCGCACTGCCTATGACTTGACTCAGGATGCTGCTCGACAACAGACGATGACCGGCGGACGATCGGAGCATGAAACGCAGCGGTAGAGGGTAGGGGGCGCTCAACTGCTTTCCACCGCTCATTCGATCAACGAACGAAGACGACGGGCGTAAGCGCTGTCTGGAGCTTTCGATAGGAATGCCTCGGCAATCTGCCGAGCTCGCGTGCGTTGTCCCGACGCCATCAGTGCTTCGACCTTCAGCACCGTCGCTTCAGCGTGCAGGGAGCCGCGGGGAAATTGTGAGCGATAAGTATCCACCAGTCGCAACGCTCTCGCTGCATCCCCTCGCTGCATCGCGCCGCGCGCCTGATCGATCAGTTCGAGCTGTCGGCTCAGTGTATCACCGCGCGGAGCAGCCGAGCTTTTGAGGGAGCGCTTGGTGGCCCTGCGATCCTGGGGGCGCGCTTCGTCTGCCGCGCCTTCCGACTCGCTTGCCACGGGCTCTGCGAGCTCGCGGCCCCCGGTGACGAGCTCCTCGGGTTGCAAGCTCGGCGTTGGTTCATGCTGCTGAACAGGATCGGGGGCGTCGTGTTGAGGCGCAAGGTCTTGCGGAGCGTCCTGAGCCGGGGCCCCAAGCTGCAGTCCCCCCCAAACCGCCATGGCCGCTAACACGCCGCCAGTAGCCCACGCCGCCACGCCCTTGCCCACCAATGCCCCGCCGGACACAGCTCCGCCCGATACAGCGCCGCCCGATGCAGCCCCGCTTGATGCAGCCCCGCTTGATGCAGCGCCGCCCGATGCAGCCCCGCCGCCCGACGGTTGGTAGGACAGCTC
>CAZNZA010000073.1:0-3206 GCA_964577325.1 uncultured Polyangiaceae bacterium | reverse complement strand
CCGCCGCCCGACGGTTGGTAGGACAGCTCTGGTTGATGGGGAGCGCCGGTTTGATCCGGAGACGCGGCTTGATCCGAAAACAACGGCACGGCTAAACCGAAGTGGCCCAGGATGCGCTGGCGCGATGGCTCCGGGATCGCGTCGGAGCGTCCGGCGCTCAGCAGTTCCTGCATGAACTCGTCTGTTAGTCCATGGGACAGCCCATCTGATGAGCCGCTCGGGCGTGAATGAGTCACCATCAGATTTGTCCTTTCCGCCGCTGTGCCTTCAAGCGCTTACTCTCAGCCTCGAATAGCATGCGCGCGCGCCGGAGTCTCGTGGCGACAGTTCCCCGCGGTAGTTCTAGTAGCGCGGCAATGTCATCGACCGACATGTCTTCAAGTTCAAATAAAACAAATACCGTTCGCGTCTTGGAGGGCATCGTATTCAAGACGCGGTCTAAAAGATCGCGGGCTTCGAGACGCTGCGTCGCAGGATCGGTGGCGGAGATGACCGCTGTCGGGTGCTCGCTGAGACGCCTCTGAGCCTGCTCCCTGCGTTGAATGGCGCGTCGAGCGTGGGATGCCACGCGGGTAGCTACTGCGATCAGAAACGCGCGCTCACTCCCCGGTCGAATGCTGTCCAGCTTGTCGTTGGCCAACAAGAACACCTGCTGAGTCGCGTCGTCTGCCTCCGAAGCCGGCACGCCCAGTCGTCGCACGGTCCGCCAGATGAAGTCAATGTTATGAGTTACCATGGACGCAAAAGCGAGGCGTTCGCCCTGGGCGTCCACTACCGGCTCGACCGGCTCGACCGGCTGAAGCTCTCCGCGTTTTGCTGCGTTACTCAAGATTGCTTCACTTCCTATCACACCCCAAGCATGGCTCGACCAGGTTGCGCACCGGCGCGCAGAGGGGCCGAACCGGCGTTCCTAGCCAGCACGTAGGGTGACGCACGAGCAGAAAACTCAGTTTTGAGTGTAACTTGGATAAAGAACGCGTCGCCCGTTTGGCGAAGCGGGATACAGAGGCAAATACTGCAGGTGTCGAGGTGGGCATGCACGGTTGCCTTCACCTCGTGCAGGTGAAACGTCGGGCCTAGCGCCTCGGAGTGCCCCGCTTCGGCGCAGGGCCATCAAGCCGTCGCCCGAACCGATGAGGAAGCGGCACCCGGTCTTTACTCACGCTCGAAAAGAAAAACGTGCTCGCCGGGCGGAATGGTTTGCGCAGGGGTTCCCCACTCCAACGAGCCGTTCGAAAACGCCACCATTGCCCACCCTCGCGACGACGCTGCGACAGCACCGACGCCGCTGTCTTCGTTGGCGCCGAATGTGAAGCTGTAGCGATGGCTGCCGTCCAGTTCGAACTCAGCGAAGAAGACGTCACCGTCGTCATTACCACTCGACAGGGGCCCGCCACCGAGGTCGATGGTGCCCCGGAAGGAGCCGGCGAAGGCCACGGCGTCGTGCCGCAAAGCAAGCGTTGGCGTCATGCTGCGACCCGGAATGCGTTTTACCCAGCTGGTGTTGCCGTCCGGCGTCAGCTTGACCAGCGCGTACTCATTGTTCAAGAGAAGGCCCAAGAAGGTTTCCTCGTGGAAGTCGCCGGAAGTGACCGCGAGGTAGACGTGGCCGTCGTCGTCCAGAGCCAAGCCGCCTAACTGCGCTGCCGTCCACGACCACGTCACGTGGGTAGGCAGCTCGTTCTGAGCGGCATCGAAAAGTGACAGGCGAAACGCAGACGCCCCGTCCTCGCGCTCTGACTGCGTCGCCACCACTGCCATTCCACTGGCGTTGACAGCCATGGCGACGGGTCGCTCACCAGATACGGTTACAAGGCGCTTCGCCACGCCATTTGATCCCACCAGCGCCACAAATGAACTTCCGGTGAGGGAGCCTGTCGGGTTACGCAGGCTCAGGTCGCCCAGGTGCAAGTCTGCGACGTAGTTGCCCGCGAACAGGTAATCCCCGTTGCTCAACTCGGATGCTTGGTTGACGGACTGAGTGCCATAACCCGCGAACGGCAGAAGCCAGGATACGGCGCCTTCGTCCACCCGCATCACAAACCCGTCCAGAGAGGGAAACCCGCGGGCGAAGTCCTGGTCATGCAGCGCAGTGGCGCTGCCGTGTGTGGGTTCTGGGTTAGTGGTGCTGCGCCAAGAACTGTCCCCGACTTGGAGCTCATCCATGAAGGCGCCAAAGACGATTGCCGACTGGGGATGCGGCGCTAGCACTCCGGACAACTCGACGCCTGGCAGACTCATTGCCCACGTCTGCTGTCCCGACGGCTGAGTGTGACGCAGTCCCAAATAGGCGCTAGGAAGCCGATGAACATCTATGATGTTTTCATCGTCTGACGCGGAAGCGGGGTCGTAACTGCGCGCGACCAGCACGCCGCCCTCCGGATCGACCGCGAAATGTCCCCACTCATCGGTCAGCACGGTCACGTCGAGGGCAGGCACTTCTCCTCGGGCGTGAGCGGACGGCGTTGATGCTTCAATGGCAGCGGCGTCCGAGGCCGCTACACCAGGCTCAACCCCCGAGGGTGACGTCTCAGTCGGGGAAGGTGTTCGTCGATCGACAACGTCCGGGTTGCGCTGGGAGCAGGCGACGGCAAAGACTACGAGTGCGATGCTTCTCACGGCGATGCGTTTTGGTGAGGGCCCTAAGTCAGTCAACGGGACACTGCCTTTCTGCAAGCGACCAGCGTCCACACGCACACGTGAATTCGAGCCTCGGCCAGCTGCCAATGGCGCACACCTGGTACCCACACTGCTGCTGGTCCTCGGAGCAGGGTGAGTCGGGAATGGGCGCTCGCTCGGGACATACCTCAGTGCCCGCCAGTCGCTGCGGGGTTTCCGGTTCCCCCAAGCACTGTTTACCCAAGTACATCCAGATCCCGTACACGCACTCGTGAAAGGAGGCGCACGATGCGTCTTGGAGATATCGGCACTCCAAGCCTTCGAGCGCGCAATCTCCTTCGGGCTCGAGCGTCGGACAAGCCTCTCGCGTGAAGCTCGCCGCCGGCGGCTGCTCGCACGCGGGGGGAGGCGAGTCGACGTCGAAGTAGCGGCGCGCAGCACTCTTTGCCTCGGGCGCCGAGGGGATGGGTTTCGGGGCCATCACTTGCACGCGGCGAAACAAGGGCCCTTCATCGACGAGGTAAGCGTGGTGCGTCTCCGGTCCCGGCTCGTCTGTGGGTTCGGGGCTAGCACAGGCCAGCGCGAAC
>CAZNZA010000072.1:24198-28757 GCA_964577325.1 uncultured Polyangiaceae bacterium | reverse complement strand
CTCAGCTATCTCGGGCCTCAGCTATCTCGGGCCTCAGGCTATCGAGCTGCGGCTCCTCGGAGGCCGGGCCTAGCAGATTCTCCCGCACTTCCGCTACGGCTTGTTTCGCCGTCGCGGTGAGCTCGGGAAGGTAAGTGGCGACGACGGACGCTCCGAACGCCGTCGACCACCCAATCGGTCCGAGCGGACGGCAGCCGAAAAAGTGACTCAACCCTGGCGTCTGAATGATGGCCGCCAGCAGCGCCGCCGAGCCGATGCCGGTGGCGTTGACCATGCGGCTGTCGCGCCCCGAACGCAGCGTCTGTCCCAGCTGCGTGCCCACCAGAGCGGCTAGGGCGACGGTGCGTGCGCGCGTGCGACTGCCGGTGAAGCGGGCCACGGTCCAGGCGGTTCCCGCGCCAAACGCGGTGAGTGCTGCTCGCTCCGCGATGTCGCGGTTCAACGGTTGCCCGAGGGCTGCGTCGGGTCCCTCGTGGGCGAGATTGTCGAGCGTCGCCCGCGACGGAGGGCGCAGTGCTATGGCCATGGCCGGCGCGATGTCGGTCAGTAGGTTTACGAGTAAGAGCTGGCGGGCATTCAAGGGCGGTCGTCCGCTGATCAAACCGACGGCGGTCGTAAATCCGATCTCCCCCAGGTTGCCGCCAATCAAGATGGACACGGCGTCGCGCACGGATGCCCACATGGCTCGCCCTTCACTGATGGCTTCAACCAATGTCTCGATGCGTCCGTCCGTCAACACGATGTCTGCCGCGGCGCGAGCGGCGGCCGTGCTCTGTTCACCCACAGCAACACCAACGTCGGCCAACCTGATGGCTGGGGCGTCGTTGGCCCCGTCTCCCACCATGGCCACGACTCGTCCTGAACGTTGCAGGGCGCGGACGATGCGCACCTTCTGTGCGGGCGTCACCCGCGCAAACACCGCTACCTGACTGATGCGCTGATCCAACTCGACGTCGTCGAGGTCAGCAAGCTGAGCTCCAGCCAACACCGTGCCGTCTCCCATCAAGCCGAGTTCACTCGCGACGGCCTCTGCCGTACTCGGATGGTCTCCAGTTACCATCACCGTGCGCACGCCAGCCCGATGCAGCCCGAGCAGCGCATCTTTCGCCGTCTTCCGAATCGGATCAGTGAACACGACGAACCCGAGTAGAACGAAATTGTCGATCTGCGACTCGTCCAACTCGCTGATGTTGGCTTCCACCTCGCGTTCCGCTACGGCAAGCACCCGCAAGCCTTGACGGCCCAAGCGACTGACCTGCACGGCCAGCTTGAAGCGACTTTCCTCGGTCAGCTCGCTCGCTACGTCCTCGCGTTGCCAAGCGCGACAGAGGGGCACGACCACTTCCGGAGCGCCTTTGATACTGATGAGCTGCCGACGCTCCGACTCTCCCACGAGCGCGGAGTCCACCCAGACGCTACCCAAGGTGGCGTGGTAGCTACGTCCTGACTCGAACGACAGCTCCGAGTGCCGGGAAAAGTGACGCACGCCGAACTCCTCCGACAAGGCGACACTCTCGCCGCCGCGGTACAGCGCGTCGTCGGTCGGATCGTGCTCGACATAGGTCGCCCGGGCAGGGCTCGCGCGCAGAGCGGCGGCCAACACTCGACGGCGGTGCCGCGAAACGCTGGCGACAGGCTCGAGGTAATCTCCGTCACTGACGGCGCTGAGTTGAATGCGACCTTCGGTCACGGTTCCAGTCTTATCGAGACAGATGAAGTCGACGCGTCCGAGGGCTTCGATGGAGCGCCCGTTTCTCACCAAGGCGCTGCGCTTGGCCAGGCGTTGAGCGGCTGCCAGCTGCGCCGCGGTTGCGAGGAGCGGCAAGCCTTCGGGCACGGACGCCACCGCCAAGCTCACGCCGGAACCGACGAGCTCGTCCATCGATCGGCCGCGCAACAAGCCGCCACCCACCACGCCGATCCCCGCGGCCAAGGCAACGGGGCCTGTCAGATCCATGAGCGCTCGCAAGCGTCGGTCTACGCCGCCTTGGGCTTTTACGTTGCGCGCTGCTCCACCACCACGCCGAGCTTCCGTGGCTTCCCCCACGGCAACGACCACGGCTTCGGCGCGTCCCGACGCTATCGCTGTGCCGTCGAACAACATCGAATCGCGGTCGGCGAGTTGCTCTTCGAAGGAGCTTTCGGCCCTCTTCTTGACGGGCAGTGATTCACCCGTGAGGGTAGACGCGTCCACTTCGAGCGACACGGCTTCGATGATGCGGCAATCGGCAGGCACCACGTCGCCTGGCCCCAGCAAAACGATATCACCAAGCACGAGATCGTCAGCATCGATTGAATACTCCGCGCCATCGCGACGCACGCGAGCCGCTCGTCGTTGGGCCCGCGACAGATCCAAGATCTTGCGTTCCGTACGGTAACGCTGCACGCCGCCGATGACCGCGTTTAGCACCACGACCGAAGCCACCATGCCAGCGTCGGCCGTAGACCCCACGACGGCACTCAACCCGGCACCGGCCGCAAGCAGGGGCGCCAATGGGTTGAACAGTTCGTCGCCCACCGCTTCAGCCAACTTGTCGAAGCGACCAATGCTCAGCCCGGCCGATACAGGACGGCGGGCGATCTCGACGCGCCCCAGACCAGCGCGGGTTGCGCCCAGACGCGCCAACACGCCGTCCACCGTCAGCGCGTGCCACGGCGTCGGGTCGCGCGGTGCTGGTAGGGTGAGACGCTGGACCTGATTGGCCTTGCGGAAACCATTCGTCATCGAGACGAGGCTCGCCGTGTTGACGACGAACAACACGCGGCGCGTGGTCAGCCGCAGCAGGCCACCGGCGGAAACCAAAGCGCCCAGACTCGCAGCACCCAAAGCGATGTTGACCGCTTGGCGGCTGACGATACGAGCCATGTGGGCCGCATGGATGATGAACTGCACATCAGCCAAGTCTTCGCGACACAAGAGTTCCGCACCCCACGGCGTCGGTTCACCGGTGCGACATAAACCGATGCCGATGTCGCAATGGGCGAAGCCCGCCGATGTGCCCGTCGCCACCAAGGCCACGGCATGGCCATCGCGCTGCAAACGGCGAATGCCTGCCCGCAGGCCTTCGGCTTGGGGAATGATGTCGTCGGCGTTGAAGCGCTCGAGCACGCTTTCGTCGCTGGCGGTTACCACGACTCGCATCTGCGCTTCGTGAGCTGCGGCGATGAGTTCATCGACCCCCGTGCGCGGGATGATGTCGACGTCGACCATGGCCACGACTCGCCCGGCACGCTCCAAAGAGAGCAGCAGTACACCCGTCGCCTGACGGCGCTGGGCATGGTTTTGCAATCCGATATCGGCCGTGGCGTTGCTTCGGCCCCACGGGCGCAAGCGCCACAAGGCCTCTTCTTGCACGGCCAAGGGGTGGTCGGGGTCGAACATGCGCTGAGCCCGTTCGCGCGCGTCCGCCACTTCGTCCGGATCCTCGCACATGACGCCGCTCACCACGAATTGCTCTCGGGCGAGTAAGTCGCCCTGGATTACCAAGCAATCGACGCGATCCAACTTGCGTAGCACCTCTGGCTGCAGCACCAATATGTGGCGTAGGGATAAACCGCGCGCGACTTCAGCGGCAAACACGTCCCTGCCGATGCGAGCAGGTCCAGGTAGTCCACCAAAGAGCGCGGCCGTTGCTCGCTGAATACTACGCGTGGTGAGAAAGCTCAGGGCGAACCCACTGAGCGATACCACCCAAGCCTTGTCGCCGTACTGCTCGATCGGTCCGTGAGGCAAAGGTGTGGGGCGACTCGCCTTCTCCATCGAGCCGACGATGCCCCCTCGACTTTCCGCGAACAGTTCGTCTTCCCGCGTCCGCCATACCCGGCGCGTGGCTTCCACCTCGCGGAGGAGCGCGTACTTGTGGGCGCCTTCGACGAGCGCCGTCATCGGTCGCTGTGCCAAAACTTGAACCAACGAATTCGTGAGGTTGAGCACGAATTCCGCGCGCTCCACGCCGAGTCGCTGCTCCACCCCTTGGCGCAGAGTGGGAGCCCCGCGAACGAGGGAAAGCAGAGCTGCCAAGTTGCCACTGAAGGGTAAACGCGGGATCGGCGTCAGACTCAAGCCCAACCCCGCCACGAAGCTTGCCGCGTCGAACGATAACTCCACCAAGCGGCGCAGCGCGAGTTCTTCGTCCGCGGGGTGCGGGCAGTCCTCGGCGAACGGCGCCCCCACGAACTGGGTCAGCCGCTCGGCACGCTCGACGAGCTCCACGAGGTCTTCGCTACCGAAAGCGTGCTGGTGGTACGCGAATACCACCCGTTGCGTGTGCACGTTCACTTCCACCCACTGCATGTACGGCAGGTTCGTACACAAGCGGTTCAAAGCGTTGACGAAGGCGTCAATCTCGGGACTGTCGAGATCTCGGAACTCGACGTGGGCGCGTCGCGCGCCCACCTGTACCCGACGTGAACGGGGGCGTAGCAGTCCCCTGACTCTAGAGAAGGCGTGTTTGAACTGCATGGTGCCGAGCGCGACAGCCTTCGCACGACGCGATTGCCCGCGCAAGAGCCGGAAACAGCGCGTTTGGACCTCACTCGCCGTCTCTTGCGAGGGCCAC
>CAZNZA010000072.1:22503-24098 GCA_964577325.1 uncultured Polyangiaceae bacterium | reverse complement strand
CCAGCGCTGATGCAGCCGAGGCAAATCCCCGGGGCCATGATAGCAAGCGGACGTGGAGTCGAGCGGCGACGAGAAAGAGTTGCAAACGTATCAAGATCTGAGCCTTCAGGTACGCGCAGCGCGACGGGGGTTTCGGCGCGACGTGAGCCAATTGGTCGATGCTTTGCCACATGGGGCATTGCTCGTGCCGTTGGCGGCCGCGCTCGACAACGTCCCCCTCGGCGAGGAGGTCGTGCCCGAGGACGGCGAGGTGCGCTTAGTGCCTCATTTGTTGCCGGAAGCGGACCGTGGTTTGTTCGTGCCCTTGTTCACCGATCCCGACGCGCTCAAGACGGTGGGTCAGTACCTGCAATGGACGACGGATGGCGATTCGGAGCTGCAGTACTGCAGCTTGCCCGGTCCCGTTGCCTTGGACCTAGCCCTGCAACTCATCGATGGCGACCGCGTTCACGGCGCCGTGATCAACCCCTCCGACGATCACGAGCTCATTCTCAACCGCAACGAAGTCGGCGCACTGGCCCAAGGCAGAGCGATTCCTTTGGTGGGTTATGTGCAGGAAATCCCGTTTGGCAAAGACGAGGCGTCCCTCGTCTCGGAACTCGATGTGCCCCCTGACCCAGAGCTACTGAAAGCCATCGACGCCTGCGTCGCCGGGTTGGAAGGCGTGCACGGCTACGAGTTGAAACAGACGTTCAATGCCGAGCGCGATCTGGAGCCGCACCCGACCTTGACGCTGAAGGTACTCGACGAAAAAGCCATCGACGTGGATGAACTGAATCGACGGCTGGGGCAGCACATCGAAGGCAAGCTTCCGGAACCCGGGTACTTGGACGTCCTGTTCGAGAGCGACCTGCAGCCCAACGACGGTTGACCTGACGCACGACCCGTCGCTACACCGCGTCTTCGCTACACCGCTTTTTTCGCCACCGCCCTTTTCCCCGTTACCATCCCGTGCAGCCCGCGACCGCGCCTCCCCCCGATAGTAACCCGCCCTCCGCCTCCCCTCTCAGCGCCGGTGGTGAGCGACCGGACCTGGTAACCGCCGCCGCGCCTCTGCTCAGCCCCATGGAGCGCCTGCAGTTAGCTCTCGTGCGGCGCACCTTCGAGCCTGGTCGCTTCGAGGACGGATTGAAATGGATGCAGCGCAGATTCGGCTCGAGCTGGATCCGCCTGGTCACCGGTAACCTGCATCACGTGCATCACGAAGACCGACTACCGAAGGTCGCTGCCCACGACAGTATCATTCTGGTATGCAACCACCGCAGCTTCTTCGACCTGTACGTGGTTACGTCGCACCTGGTGCACCGCGGACTGCAGCAACGCCTCGTGTTTCCCGTCAGGTCGGAGTTCTTCTACGACAATCCCTTGGGTCTAGCGATCAACGGATGCATGAGCTTCTTCGCCATGTATCCTCCGGTATTTCGCGACCGGAAAAAAGCGGCGTTCAACCCCCTTACTCTCGATGAACTGGCGTGGCTGTTGCGGTCGGGAGGGCACTTCGTCGGCTTCCACCCCGAAGGCACGCGCAATCAGGGCGACCCCTACACCTTACTCCCCGCGCGCACGGGGATCGGTCGCCTCGTGCACAGTGCTAG
>CAZNZA010000072.1:17363-22403 GCA_964577325.1 uncultured Polyangiaceae bacterium | reverse complement strand
GTTCCAACAGTGCCAGCGCGAGCGCCGATGGCACGCAGGACGCAAAGGCCCCCCGCGTGCTCGTCATCCCCGTGTTCACCAACGGTCTGCTGTCGAGCGATCTGGTCAAACAGGTGCGCGGCAATTTCGACGGAACCGGTGTGCCCATCCACACCGTGTTCGGCGCTCCCATAGACTTCGGAGACCTTCTGACGCAGCCAGCGAGTCAAAGTGTCTACAAGCGCATCGCCAACTGCACCCGCCAAGCCCTGGTCAAATTGGCTGAAGAAGAACGGACCTTCCGCGCCCAACCCGCAGGCCACGGTCGAAGTGGCCCTCGAGGCGCAACGCGATCAAACGAATCGCCTACTCAGTCTTCGTAGAAGAGAGGCTCGCGGTCCTTGAGAAACGCCTCGATGATGCGCAACGATTCGCCGCGCAACTCGATGAAGCGCAAGCCGATGCCCGGCGGTACGTGGCTCTCTTCCGAAAACATGCGCACCCAGCGAACTTCGCCTATCCCTTCCACGGGTGCGTCGAAGCCCGGCAGGTTCACAGTGAAGTCGAGCCGCTCGCCGACCTTCTTCAATTGGTGAGTCGCAATGAAGATCCCGCCTTGAGACATGTTCTCCACGAAGCCGGCATAGAAGTTGTGATCGCTTCCTAGCGAGACGTCCAGCTCGACTTTGAACCGGTCAAAGCGGCGTTGCTCGCCTTCCTCGTCTTTGGCCGCTTCGAAACGAGCTTCGTTCGTGGGGTGTTCAAACATGTCATTACTCCTCGATAGGCAAGAACTGCAATGCGCCCGAGTGACGCCCACCATTGGGGATCGGGGCCTGTAGCCAAATCTGGTCGCCGGCTTGTGGCGGTCGCAACAAACCGAATTGTTGGGTGATGTCACCGACGGTGCCCCCGTAGAAGCGGACGTTGGTGGGTTCACAGGTGGTGCAATCAGCTGGCGTCAAGGCAGCTTGGCTGACGATCAAGCCGTCTTGCCAACTGGACTCCACGCCCGCGACCACCATGGGCCCCGCTTCGGTATCATCCCATTCACCACCCATCGCCAGGGCGACGGCAACGGCACACAATGCGCCAGCCAGGCGAGCCGTGCGCTGAACGCGACGACGAGCGAAGTGGGCGGTCAACGCCAAAGACAAGAAGGCGACCCAGTAGTTGTTGTTGCTGTGGCGACCAACGATGCTCGCTCCGCCGCAACCGACTTCCTCACCCGTGGCTTGTGACCCTTCGTATAGACCAACCACGATGGCGGCGTCGCGTTCGTCCAGGTCGCGCTTGCTGGTCTCGCCGGGCAGGGAGTAAGCGTACATCGTCGTCTCTTGGTGGTCGTAGTCCTCGCCCAAGCCCAAGAAGTGTCCCAGTTCGTGCGTGAGTACGTTTTGCAGGTCGTACACGCGCCGGGCTTCGTCGCCTTGCATCGAATCGACGATGCCAAAGCGATGTTCACCATTGATTACAATGTCGGCATCGAGGATTTTGCCAGCGGCGCGGTCGAACGTCAGCACAGTGATGGCCAGTGCACCTCGCGCCATCTCTGCCCGTTTTGGAACGTAGTGGACGGTGTTTTGGTTGCGCTTACCGACGTTGTACCCCAGTGCTCCCGCCTTGCCGTAGTCAGCTACCAATGTCGGCAGTTGGTCGGCCGCGACTTGCCAAGCTGATACGGCCCCGATCACGGCCTCGAACCCCTGGCGGCCGAGCGCTTCGAGCGACTTGTCGACGGTGATACGCACCACGCCGTCAGTCCAACGTGCCCCTTGAGCTCCCGTCCCTTGCTGCGCACTGGCATCCGCGGCCGCCGCGGTCGAGGCCAGGGAGAGCACCCAAGCACTGCAGCAAGCCGCGAGCGTGCGACAAGAGGTCGGCAACTTCATGATCCCCCGAACGGCGGGCGCAGCAGGCTCTTTAGACGGCAAGCCAAAAACACAGCCGTTGCAGGTCAGTGTGTTGTCAATGCCAGTGGAGGCGGAGTGTGTTACAAGGAGCGACGATGCTAGAGCCGCTCGCCCGCTACGAACTCTTGGACCCCTTGGGCAGGCCGACGTTCGTGGAAGACATCCTCGCCAAACGGCCCACATTGCTGTGTTTTCTTCGCCATTTCGGTTGCTTGTTCTGTTTCGAACACGCCGCGGAAGTGCTTCGAGTGCGACCCAAACTCGAAGCTGCAGGGGGCCAGGTCGTGCTCATCGGCAATGGTAACCCGGCACATGCTCGAGAGTTCATGTTCGAACATGGTTTGAACGACGGAGTCTTCACCGATCCATCGCGCCGGCTTTACAAGGCGCTCGCGATGAAGCACGGTATGGGTAGAACACTCAACGTCCGTGCCGTCCGCCACGCGCAGCGGGCGTACCGAAGTGGCTTCCAACAACGGGGCGTCAAAGGGGATCCGTGGCAACAAGGCGGCAACGTCGCCGTGAGCAGCAAGGGTGACGTGATTGCCATCCAACGTGCCGAAGTCGCCGGCGAAGCGTTAGCGCTCGATGAGCTCGTGGCGCGCCTGTTGCCAGAGACACCGCGAAACGAGATACCAGTACCGAAGATCTAGCACGCGGCTCGCCTGGTCAGCCTTCGAGGATGGCGGTATAAGGCCCCATGCATACGACTCCTGGAGGTGGGAAGGGGCCGCAACCCGAGCAGCGCTCGTCGCGACCGACGGCCAAGCTGGCAGCGCTGTTGGTCTGCCTGCTGAGCGCGTGGATAGTCTTGTCCGTCCCGCGCTTGAACGCCAAGACAGCTGGCGTGCAAGGCCTTGCGGTCGCCACGGAAGCACCGCGCGCAACTCAGGAGGCGATGAAGGTGTTACGCGCCGGGGGCAACGCCGCGGATGCCGCCATCGTAGCCGCCCTGGTATCCGGTGTCGTCAGTCCCTCATCCAGCGGCATCGGCGGCGGCGCATTCGTTCACCATTGGGACGCAACGCAAGGCCTTTCGACCATCCTCGACGCCCGCGAGCGCGCTCCCTCAGGCCTCGTCGGTGCGGAGTTCGAAACCACCTTTTCGACCGAGCAACGCGGCAAGTGGGTGGGAGTGCCTGGGGAAGTGGCTGGCTTGTTCGAATTGCATCGTCGCTTTGGCTCCAAGCCGTGGTCGGAGCTCGTCAACCCTGCCATCGTCGCTGCGGAGCGAGGTTTCGAGGTCTCGCCGCATTTGGCTCGAGCGCTCCGCTATTCCGAGCAAGGCATGCTGCTCGACCCGGGTCTGACGGCCCTGTGGCTGCGAGGCGGCGCGGCGCCAAACACAGGATCGCGCGCCAAGCACGCCGCTCTCGGACAAACGCTACGCCGCATCGCCCGCTCGGGGCCGAAGGGCTTCTACGAGGGACCGGTTGCTGCAGACATCGTGCGCACCGTTGCCCAAGCCGCGGGCTGGCTCAACGAAAAGGATTTGCTGAGCTACGAGGTCAAGGAACGCCAAGCGCTGCGCACGACCTTTGGCGACGCCGAGATCCTGACCATGCCACCGCCTTCAGCCGGGGGCATGATGCTCGTGCAGGCGGCCAAGGTGTTTACTAAAGACGACTTGTCCAAGTTGGGCTTCAACACGCCTGCCTACCAACACGCTTTGGCCGAAAGTTTTCGCGCCTCGCTCGCCGATCGCTTCACCCGCCTGGGCGATCCCGACGTGCAGGCCGTCGCCATGGATGAACTCTTGGACGACGAGCGCATGAAGGCAAGACGAGCCAGCATCAGTCTGGAGCGCACTCACCTCATCCCGCGCTTCGCTCAAGATGAACAGGGCACTCACCACCTAGTCGTCGCTGATGCCCAGGGCAATCACGTGTCGCTGACGACGACCGTCAACCGTGCGTTTGGGGCAAAGTTGTTGGCGAAAGCGAGCGGCGTCGTGCTCAACGACGAGTTGGCTGATTTCTCCAAGAACGCGTGGATGAAACCGTTCGGCAAGACCGAAAGCCCCAACCGTGCCCGGCCTCAAGCGCGGCCCGTTTCGAGCATGACCCCCACCATCGTCGTGCAGGACGGCAAGGTGGTGCTTGCCGCTGGCGGTTCCGGCGGAATGAACATCGCCACCGATGTCGCCCAAATGGTGCTAGGGCGGCTAGTCTTCGGTCTGCCCCCCGATGAGCTGCTGCGAGCTCCCCGCTTTCAGATCCCGTTGGGTGGCGGTGACACCATCGCCGTCATGGCCGACACGTCACCCGCGCACATGGACGACTTACGCCGCCGGGGGGAGCTCGTGAAAACCATCGACTTCACGACGACCGCCGTACAGCTGATCACTTCCGACGACGGCGTACGCCGTCAAGCCGCCGCCGACCCGCGCAAGTTCGGACTAGCCCTCGTCCACTGAACATGGGCTCGGAAGCGGGCACGGGGACTGGACAATTTTTGGTGAGACCGAGCGAGGTTTGTCACGCACCGCGCGCAAAGGCCTGCTGGCCATGAGTACGGACGCGGCAAAGATCGTGAAGGGAACGCCGAAAAAAAACACCACTCACCTAGTGGATGGCGGTCATCATTTCGGTGATGGCGGCGTCGTCCATATCGCCTGCAATGGCGTAGCCGGTACCGAAGTGTTCCTTGGCGGCGACGGTGTAACCCCGCCAGCGTCCCACGTAGATGGGATTGTCGATCTTCGAGCCGCGGTCGGCGTGCTTGCGAACTCTCAGCTTGCTGGCATTGAAGACGTATAGCGTCACCCGGTGACCGTCGAGCTGGTACCTCAGGGAGGCGGCTCGTTGATTGCTCACCGGCACGAGATTAGCGCCTTCCCACCTCGCGCCGTACTTGTCGAGACGCGGTAACTGCAAACGCACCCCCACGTCGGGCTCGTACTTGGGCAACAACGCTGGGTTGGTCACGTCGGGCTTGGGGGGCGACGAGTGATGATCGATCAAACGATCCAATGCCCCCTCCAACGTCAGCTCGGAATCGCTGGCCGCCGAATTGCCGACCAGCTGATTGCCTGTAACGTTGTTACCTGCAAGGTGAACGGCACCTGCCGTAGCAACCGCGCTGCCATTCGAAACCGCGCTGCCTTTCAAAATCGCGCCGTTCGGAATCGCGCCGTTCGGAATCGCGC
>CAZNZA010000072.1:0-17263 GCA_964577325.1 uncultured Polyangiaceae bacterium | reverse complement strand
AATCGCGCCGTTCGGAATCGCGCCGTTCGGAATCGCGCTGCCGTTCGAAACCGCGTTCGTCGCGGCCTCGTCGACGGCCGCTGGCGGCGCGTCCGAATCGCTCACCCGCAGCATGCCCTTCTCTTGCAACGTCAGCCACAGCGTCATCGATGCGGCAGCAGCCAGCGCCGCTCGGGTCGGCCACGGTGAGCCATGAGGGGCACGCTGTGCCGTCTCGCGCGCCACTTCGGCCTCCACCGCTCGGTTGAGGCGCGCCAAGAACTCCGGACGCACTTGCACGTCGTCATGCACGGCATTGCTCACCGACTGACTCATGGACAGGAGGAACTGCGCGTGTTCAGCACACACCAAACACACCTCCAGGTGAGCCTCCACGCTTATCGTCTGCTCAGGCCCGAGCTCACCGTCGAGGAAGGCTTCCAGCAAGGGTACAGCCGCTGCGCAACTGGTCCCCACTTGCTCCAAAGCGTAGGTCATGACGCTCCTCCTTTTCGCGAAGCGACCTTCTTACCGCCCTCGCGTTGGGCGCGGTAGTCGTCGAGCGCGATAGGGCTCTTGTGAGTAGCTTCCGTTTTCACCGCCATCAGTTCGCGTTCCGGCTGCACCAGCCCCAGGTCCCGGGCATGCTCCACGAGGTCCGCCTTGAGCAACTTGCGGGCACGGTGCAAGCGCGACATCACGGTACCAATCGGGCAATCCAGCACTTCCGCCACCTCGCGATAAGACAGCCCCTCGGCATCGGCGAGCACGACGACCACCTTGAACTCTTCCGGCAGACGATCGATGGACGCGGCCAGCGCCTGACCGAGCTCCGGACGCAGGGTGAATGCCTCGGGGTCGCGCATCGAGCGCATGCTGGCGTGACTCATCCAGCTGTCGACGATGGGATCGGACAGCGGCGTGGCCAAAGCCGTGCGCTCGACGGCTGCCCGGTGGTAGCGGTTGATGAAGGCGTTGCGCAGGATCTTCATCAGCCAGGCTTTGAGATTGGTGCCGGTTTGGAACTGGTCTCGGGCGCGAATGGCTTTGATGACCGTGTCCTGCACCAAGTCCTCGGCCTCGGCCAGGTTCCGGCACAAGCGCCGCGCCACGGCCAGCATGGCCGGCACATATTCGACGACCTCCGTCTGGAAAGCCTGAATCTCCTGGGAAGGAGTCGGACGGAAGGTTTTCATGAAGGCCACGTTCGCACAACCTCGGCCCGCAGGGTTTATTCCCTCGACGTGGCCACTCGACGTTGTAGCTCGACGAGCCGGTCGTTCAAGTCCTGGACGTGCGAACGCAGGACGGAAGCCTCGCCATCCGGCAGGTGAGCCAGGCGCCGCTCGAACGTCGCGCGCCACTGCTCGAAGGGCGTCGCCCAATCGGCGGTCACCAAAGTGGCCGTTTCTGTATTTGACGGCCCCGCTTCCCGGGCCTGCGGCAAGGCGTGCGCCGGGGCCTCGCAAATCAGGGCCTTGAGCAAGCTCAACGCACTGCCCTCCGCAGCCTTCGCCTTCAGCTGCTCCGAGATGATGAGCGCAAAGGTGACCTCCGTCTTATCCTCATGCGTCTGATTGTCGATGATGCGTATTTCCTCACCGGAGCGAACCATCTCAGCGATCTGCAGCAGGGTCACGTAACGGCTACTCTGGGTGTCGTAGAGCTTCCGGTTGGAGTAGCGCTTGATCACACGCCATACCGTCGGCGCGTCCTGACGAGGCAGCTCGGGGCTTGGCGGTTCATGCAATGTCGGGCGGACGATCATCAGCGGCTCCGGTAACGCGTCAGCGGCGTGAGCAAGCCCTGCTGACGAATGTGTCACGCACTCGACGGTGCGTGGGTGACGAGAAGCGTAAGTTCACTTCTAACGCGCAAGAAAGCAAGCTTGGCAGAAGGCGTCAAGCTGAGCCGGTTCAGCTCGTCGGATCGACGCCCATGGCCATGCTAAACAGGCTCTAGCAAAGCCTTGAAGCTGCAACATTCCGGACTCGGTTCAAGCGCGGCCCAGACTGGACCGAAGCCGGTTTTTCGCCCCTTCTATCGAATTGGATTATTGCGGCAGGCATGCCGCAACGCAGCCACCGGATTCTTGCTGCCCTCCTGTACAGTGCTCTGTTCTTCGTGGGAGGGCTAGCGTGTGGACGCAGTACGCCGGCGCTGATCGCCGTGACCGAACTCACGCCAGCACGGGTGGAGCCCCGCGACATCTTGGTGGTGAAGGGCGATGGATTCGTGGCCGGTGGCAAAGCAAAGGTGCGCTTCAAGGGGCATGTGCACGAGCCCGGGGCGGCCCCGCGCCACGTCGATTGGTCAACCGCAGGCGATGCCGTCGATCAAGAGACGGTCGAGGTCATCGTCTCCCAAGCCATGGTGTCGGCGCTGGGCAGCTCAGATGATAACTTTGAACCACCATCCCATGTCACGTTCCAGGGCGAGGTCGAAGTCGGGTTCGCCCCGCGCGTAGCGGGCGCGCCCCCGATCGTCGGGCGCGCGTCCGAGATCGTCCTGGATGTATTTCGTGGCTTGCATGACACGGCTCCCACCCCCACCGAACACCCAGCTTTGGAATGGCTGGGCCTGGAGGTACGGGAACGCGGCGCGTCGGGCTTGGAAGTGGTGGCCGTCGTGCCCGAGCTCCCTGCAGCACAAGCAGGGATCTTAGCGGGTGATGTGTTGCGCTCGTGGTCGAAGGTGCGGGTGCATTCGAGAGCAGACATCGAACCCTACCCGGGTCAGAAGCTGGCTGAGGTCACTCTGCAACGCAAGGGTGTGGCCGGTACCATGGCACTATCCGTGGTCGTGTCGGGTTACGCTCCCTTGGGTGCCTCGGGCTGGAGCTTCGGGCTCGTCCTGCTCAGCGTACTGATGTGCGCGCTGCTCTTGACGCGAACCCCGCTCACGCGCTGGCTGGAATGGTTGGTGATGAACGGGCGCCATCGCAACCTTGCGCAGCCGAACCCCGAGCGTTCTGCGGCGCTCGTGCCCTTCATTTTGGTCAGTGCGCTGTACCTTGCTCTGGCGCAACGCCAGCGACTCATGCCCTTCGAGCTCGACGTGGCTGGGCTGGCGTTGTTGACGAGCTTGACCGCGGCGTGTTCGTGCATCTCCGGCGCTTACCGCGGCCGGACGTGGTCGCTACGGGCATTGCTCGGTCATTGGTGGCGTCAGGTTCCGTTTCACGTCGCGCTCTGGGCGATCGTCGGCGTGCTCATCCTCGAACGCGGTAGCGCCTCTGTCTGGGAGCTGGCGCAACCTCAAACCCTCGACCCGCGCAGCATGGGCGTTTTCGTTTCGCCCATAGGCCTGCTGCTCACGGGCGCGCTGTTGGTCTCGCTCTCAAGCTTGTGGCTGGGACGCTACCGGGCGTCTACCTTTGAACCGCACAAGGCTAACAAGCTCCTCGAAGGCCTAGCCGCTAGCTGCGGCGATCTGTGCGTGTTGCTGCTGGCGGGACTCGTGGTGTCGGTTTTCGCGGGCGGTTGGGCGTCCTCCGCGCAAGCCGCCACTCGAGTTGGGCTGCTGGAAGCCGCCAGCTTTCAGCTTCGTCTCACCGCTCTGTACGCGCTCTTGGTGTGGCTACGTCGCGCAGTCCCCGCGCCTCCGATGCAGGTCGTTCAGAAGTGGCACTGGCGCCTGGCCTGTCCCATGGTTGGCGGGGCCATGCTGCTGATGCCGATTTGGTGGGCCGAGGTATGGCCGACTTGGTTGAGGCAGGGGGTGCAGAACGCGATGATGAGTGTCTCAGCGGTGGTCGTGCTAGGTGTTGCGGCAGCTCTCGTGCTACTGCGCCGCCGTTCCGTGCGTCTGAGGCTCGGCCTCAATCCGTGGCTATGATCCCCGCCGTCAGTCCCGTGCGCCGCCTGCTGTCGCTGGCTTGGCCGATCATCATTCAGCGCGCAACCCAAGCAGTGGTGGGTTTGGCGGACGCCTTGATGGTGGCTCCCCTGGGAGAGGCCGCCCTCGCGGCGGTGACGACCGGCGCTCTGAACACGTTCGTGGTCATCATCTTTCCGATGGGCACGGTGTTTATCGTGCAAAGCTTTGCGGCGCAGCTGCGCGCGCGCAACGACTGGTTAGCCGCGCGCCGTTACGCCTGGTACGGCTTGGCTTTGGCCGTTCTGGCGGCGGCCTTGGCGGCCTTGCTCATCCCGGCGGTACCGGTCATCGTGGGCAAGCTCGAGTACCCACCCGAGGTGCGCACGTTGCTCGTGACGTACATCGCCATTCGGCTCCTGAGCGTAGGCCCGGCCGTGGCGACGGAAGCGCTCGTCAACTGGTACGGCGGACTCGGCAACACGCGGCTCGCCATGACCTGCGGCATGATCGCCATGGTGGCGAACATCGCGCTCAACGCCTTGCTCATCGAACCCCGCTTTGGCTTGCCGGGATACGGGGTAGCGGGGGCTGCCGCCGCCAGCGTGGCGGCGAGTGTCCTGGGTTTCGTTCCCGCCTGGTTAGCGTTTACTCGAGGCGTTGGGTACGAACAAGCCAGTGTTCGCATTCGTCTGAAGTGGGGCGAGTTTCGTCGTATGTTGCGCTTCGGTTTACCCAATGGGGTGAACTGGTTCTTGGAATTCGGCGCCTTCGTGCTGTTCATCAACCTGGTGATTGCTCACTTGGGCACCACGGCACTGGCGGCTTTCAACGTCGTGCTGCAGCTGAGTTCAGCAGCATTCATGCCAGCATTCGGATTGAGTTCGGCGGGGTCCATTCTGGTGGGTGAGGCCATTGGCCTCGGCCAGAAGGAACGCGTGGCGGGGCTAGTCAAACTCACGGCGAAATTCACGTGCTCGTGGATGGTCTCGGTCGGCCTTTGCTACCTCATTGCGCCCCAGGCCTTGTTGACCCTGTTCACGGCCACCGATGCTCCCGGTCTGCCCGCGGCTCAGGGTGCGGATTTCGTCACAGTGGGCAGCCGCATGCTCATCTTCGGGTGTTTTTGGCAGTTGTTCGACGCTCTGGCCATGACGCTCGGGGAAGCGTTGCGAGCAGCCGGCGACACGGCGTGGCCGATGTGGGCGCGCACGGGTTTGGCTTGGGGCTGCTTTTTCCCCGGTGCCTGGTGTACGGTGATGTGGTGGGGCGGTGGGGTCGACGCCGCGTTGAGTTGGGTCGTAGGTTACTTGGGCGTACTCAGTGCGCTGCTGACGGCGCGCTTTCTCTCTGGCCGGTGGAAGCACATCCAATTGGTCGAAGAACCAGCACTGGTCTGAGCGCCTGTCCGAGAGTGACGAACGCCGACGATGACAGGGGCAGCGTGGCCGCGACCGCCGGGCCGGCGTGCGACGCTTAACGATGCAAGCGCTTCGAACGGCTGCCGTAACGACAAGAGGTTCCAACGGCGCTCGCACCAGTCTACACTCCTGGACTTTCACGAGAATTCCCTATGCGACTACTGTTTGTGATGGACGCGCACTCCTCGATGCATCCTGAAAAGGACACGAGTTTTGCCTTCATGCGTGCAGCTCGAGCTCGTGGTCACGAGTGTTTTCACTGCCAGCCTCACGAGCTAGGCACCCGCGGTCGGGACCCCTTTGCGCGCGTGCGGTCAATTCAGGTCGCGTCTCGAGCGCCCCATGTCACGGTGGGCGAGGTCGAGCGCGCGGACGTGAGCAGCTTCGACGGCGTGTTGATCCGTAAAGATCCGCCCTTCGATGCCGGCTATCTGCACCTGACGCAGTTGTTGGACTTGGCGAGCGGCAAGACGTTCATCATGAACGAACCTTCGGCGCTACGAAACGCCAACGAAAAGCTCTTCACGTTTCACTTTGCCGAGTACATGCCGCCCTCGCTCGTCAGCGCCGACACGGATGAACTGCTAGCTTTCGTGCGCAGCGTGGGCGGCAGCGCCGTCGTCAAACCGCTCGACGGTGCCGGCGGCGCAGGCGTGATGGGCATCGAGGGCGGCGGGCGCAATTCGCGCGGGGTACTCGACTACATCACGCGCGAAGGCAAAGAACCCGCTCTCGTTCAAGAGTTTCAGCCCGACGTGGTGGCCGGCGACAAGCGTGTGCTGCTGCTGAACGGTACCCTGCTCGGCGCCATCCGGCGCGTGCCGCGAGAAGACGACATCCGCGCCAACATCCACGTCGGAGGCCGCGTCGAAGCATGCGAGCTCACCGACGTCGAGCACGCCATGGTGCGGGACATGGCACCGCGTTTGGCAGAGGCTGGACTGTACTTCGTCGGCTTGGACCTGATCGCTGGCAAGCTCATCGAGATCAACGTCACGAGCCCCACCGGCATTCAGGAACTTGGTCGTCTG
The DNA here is from genome assembly GCA_964577325.1 of uncultured Polyangiaceae bacterium. Lineage (GTDB taxonomy): Bacteria > Myxococcota_A > Polyangia > Polyangiales > Polyangiaceae > SZUA-265. The sequence goes on along the minus strand of CAZNZA010000072.1, from coordinate 11,016 downwards.
ACGGGTACGGATCCGGCCGTCGACGTGATCGCCTTCATCGAGTCGAAAGTCCCCTAACCCCACTTTAGCCTCGAGGGCTTCCTTCCGTTGTTTCAGCTCTTGCTTTCGAATTGCCCATGACTGATCGCCACTCGCCCAACACACCCGAAATCTTCACCAAAGACGATCTCGAGATCGAATCGTCGCCGCAGTCTCTCGCCCCGGCGTTTGGTGCCCGCACCGGGATGGACGTGCAGGTTCTCAAGCGCGCCGTACTGGATCACCTGCTTTACACCTGCGCCAAGGATATCGACGAAGCGACGGAGCTCGATCTGTACAATGCCCTGGCGCACGCCATCCGCGATCGCCTCGTGCACCGCTGGCTGGCCACCGAGCGCACGTACGAAGAGCTGGACGTCAAACGTGCTTACTACCTTTCGAGCGAATTTCTCATCGGCCGCAGCTTAGGGCTATGCCTGCTCAACCTTGGCTTGGAAGATGCCGCTCGGCGGCTGGTGCAAGAGCGTGGCTTCGATCTCGAGAACATCCTGGAACAGGAAGGCGATCCGGGATTGGGCAACGGCGGTCTTGGGCGCTTGGCCGCTTGCTTCATGGATTCTTTGGCCACGCTGCAGCTGCCGGCTCGAGGTTACGGCATTCGCTACGAGTACGGCATCTTCGAGCAGCAGATCGAGAACGGGTGCCAAGTCGAGCGCCGCGATGCGTGGCTGCAGTTCGGCAGCGCCTGGGAGGTCCCGCGACACGACCTGACGCAAACGGTGCGCTTCTTTGGTCGGGTGGAAACCCACCGCGATGAAAAGGGGCGTTGGCGCGTGGAGTGGCTCGACACCCAGGACGTACTGGGCGTTCCCCACGATTCCTTCGTCGTCGGCCATGACTGCAACAACGTGAACACGCTCCGGCTCTGGTCGGCGAAGGCCACGCAAGATTTCGACCTTGGCTTGTTCAACGACGGCGACTACCGACGTGCCGTCGAACAAAAGATAGATACCGAAAGTATCTCCAAGGTGCTGTACCCGAACGACAAGACGTTCGAGGGCCGCTTGTTACGCCTCAAGCAGCAGTACTTTTTCGTGGCCTGCTCGATTGCCGACATCCTCGCTAGCTACAAGGAACAACACGAGACCTTTCACGAGTTTCCGGAGAAGGTCGTCATTCAGCTCAACGATACCCATCCCAGCATCGCCGTCGCGGAACTCATGCGAGTACTTGTCGACGAAGAACACCTGGAGTGGGATTTTGCATGGAGCATCACGCAACGGACCTTTGGTTACACCAATCACACCTTGCTCCCGGAAGCTCTGGAGCGCTGGCCCGTGCCGATGTTCGAGCGCCTGTTGCCGCGCCATCTCCAGATCATCTATGAAATCAACCGGCGCTTCCTGCGCCAGGTGGAGATCCGCTGGCCCGGTGATGTGTCGCGTCTGGCGCAACTGTCGATCATCGAAGAGGGACCTGAGAAACAGGTGCGCATGGCCCACTTGGCCACCGTCGGATCCTTCAGCGTGAACGGCGTCGCTCGCCTGCACACGGAGCTCGTCAAGTCCGAGCTGATGCCCGAGTTCTACGAGCTCTTCCCTGAGCGTTTCAACAACAAGACCAATGGGGTTACCCCGCGTCGCTGGATGCTGCACGCCAACCCTCAGCTGTCACGCTTCATCAGCGAACGTATCGGCACGAGCTGGATCGACGAAAACCTCAGAGACTTGCATCAGCTGCGCAGCTACGCCAAAGACTCCGCTTCTCTGGCCGAGCTACGGCGCATCAAACAAGCCAACAAGGAGCACCTGTCGGTCCTGATCGGCGAAAAGGCCAACACTTACGTCTCACCGAACTCGATGTTCGTGGTGCACGTCAAGCGTATCCACGAGTACAAGCGACAGCTCTTGGCGGTGTTGCAACTCATCGCCCACTACCAAAAGCTGCGCAACAACCCCCAGCTGTCGCTCACGCCGCGCACGTACATCTTTGCGGGAAAAGCTGCCGCTGCCTACACGATGGCCAAGCAGCACATTCGCTTGATCAACGCCGCCGCAGATGTCATCAACTTCGACCCGTTGGTGCGCAATCGCATCAAAGTCGCGTTCATCCCTAACTACAGCGTCTCCCTGGCCGAGGTCATCATTCCAGCCGCAGATGTGTCCGTGCAGATTTCCTTGGCAGGCAAGGAAGCTTCCGGCACCGGCAACATGAAGTTCGCCATGAACGGCGCCCTGACGATTGGAACGCTCGACGGCGCAAACGTCGAGATCCGAGAAGAAGTCGGCGAGGAAAACTTCTACCTGTTCGGCCTCCGAGCACCCGAAGTGCACGCCCTGCGCGACGCGGGCTATCACCCAGGCGCTTACATCGAAAAGAGCGATCAGCTGCGGGATGCCATCGAGCTCATCGAAAGCGGGTTCTTCAGCCCGGGCGATCAGCACCGCTTCCGCGACATCACCGAGTCGTTGCGGCATCACGACCCGTACATGGTTTGCGCCGATTTCGACGACTACGTTCGGACCGAACGGCAGATGGCCATCGATTACGAGAACGAGCAGTTGTGGTTCCAGCGCGCGCTGCTCAACATCGCGGGTTCAGGCAAGTTCTCGAGCGATGAGACGATCCGCCAGTACGCCGAAGAGATCTGGCGCATCGAGCCCGTGCCCGTCGAGCTCAACGACTACCCGCGCTAATGCGCTTGTACGAAGCTGCGCCCGTACGAAGCTGCGCTTGAATCAAGCGCAGGCTACTCGATTGACCCGCGCTCGCCCGCGTTCGCCCAGCGCGCAAAGTGGTGCGCGAACGCATCCATGTGCTGCTCCCAGTCCGTTTCTTGGTGCAGCTCGTGGTAACAGTCCGCCGCGACTTCGAGAATCCTCTCTGCACGCGGCGCTTGCTCGAACAAGCGCCGCGTGAAGGCCAGATCACAGATGCGATCGGCGCCCGCCGCTCGACAATAGATCGGCATCTGGAGCTTGGCGAACTCGTTGACTACCCGCTGCTGAGCGGCCTCAGCTTCCGTAAACCAGCGGGTGGTTATCGTCGTAACCCGGAGTGGGTCCTTTTCCATCAGCGCCACCCGCGCGGCATCTCGCGTGAGGTGACGAGCGTCGACCCCAGACGCTTGCGCGAGGGTGGGTAACACTTTGCTGACGCGACGGCCTGCCCATACCTTCCAAGCGGGTGGCGCCATGGCCAAGCAATAGTATGGCGACTGCAGAGCCAACGCCGAGAGACGGCTTGGATGATCGATCGCGGTAACGGTGCTGATCAGGCCGCCCAAGCTGTGGCCGAACCAGATCGGCGGCGCAAGCGCCTTCCACTCGTGCTCCGTTTCCAGGTGCTGCAGCACGGCCAGGAGATCGTCGCTGAAGTCACTGAAACGATCGACGTGACCGCGGCGGCCTTGCGACTCTCCTTGACCTCGCAAGTCGTAAGCGGCCACGGCAAACCCAGCGGCCGCCCAGCGCTCGGCCACATGCGCCCAACGTCCGAGGTGCTCGGCGTAGCCCATGGTCATGAAGACGGCGGCTTTGGGTCGCTCGACAGACCAGATGGCGTAGCGCAACGCGGGTTGCCCGGACCGCGTCAAGGTGAAGGTTTGCATGCCTGCAGCCTAGCGCCATTCGCCGCTAGGATCACAGGGCGAGGGAAAGAATGAGGCCGGCGGCTCCCGCGGGATGGTCCAAGGTAGCCACGGATCTGCCGGCAAAAGTAATCACCGGCGCGTTCAAGGTCGTTTCCGCACCGAGCCACAGGGCCAATGCCCAAGGAGGAGCGAAGGCAAAGCGGACGCCCCCGCGGGCGGACGCCAGCAGCGTGTGGTGAGCTTTGCCTACGGCCACGAATCCGTTCGCGGCTTCGCTGCGCGTGTCGTAAGCAACCCAGCCGGCGCCCACTTGCCCGAACAGCTCGAACTCGCGGCTCAAGCGCGGGGCAAGCTCGACGAAGCCGTCGACGAACCAGCGACTCACCCACGCTTGCCCCTCTTCGGCAACCAGGTAGTGCGCCGAGCGCGCACCTCCGCCCCGCACTCCAAACGCCCAAGTGTGGCCGCCCTGAGCGAAGTCGACGGATACACCGCCCACCACCCCTGGACTCCAGGCAGATGGGTCGAGCTGCAACGACAGCATCGGCCCAAGAGCGAGCCGCAGGAACACCTCGTCCTCGCGCGGCGCGTTCGTCTCACCGCTCGGCGCCAGGGGCACGCTCACTGAAGGCGCGGGAGCGGCAGACACCGCTCGTGCTCGGTCCCTTTGCTGGGCGTACACCAACAAGCTCGCGCGCAAGGCCTCGACACTGCGCACGGCGATCGTTTCGGCCGAACGCGACCCGTCGTTGCTCCACGTCTGAACCAGCGGCGTATCACACGTCGGGCACCAGGCTTCCACCACCAGCGTCGCGTCGCCTTCCGCCAACACCATGCGCGCCGGGGGTTCGAGCACGCCCGGGTCGCCCGATACGCCCTGGGCGCTTACAGTGCCGACACGTTCATCTTCAACATGCACCCGAAAGCCCAGCGCCTGTAACTCGCCCAAGATGCGCACGGATACTTCTCGAGCGAAGGCGGACTCGACGTTGCGGCGAACGAAGGTCACCGGCCGGTGGTCGGGGAGAGCCTCGGCCATAGCTTGAGCCGCGGCCTGAGTCGGCGTCCCAAACACGCCGCAACAGGTCAACAGACATACGGCCGCGACCCGCCACACCAGGAGCCTGCAACCCATTATCAGCGAGACGAAGCGCCCGAGAGCTCACGCGCCAGGCGAGCATACGGTCCCGTCGGGAAACTCTTCAAGTAACGACGGGCGTAAGCCTCGGCCGCCGACGGATCCGCCGTGCGTAGCAAACGCATCAAACCACCGAGCGCCTCACCGGTATACTGACCTGACTTCCCGTCGTTGAGGTAGGCGCGGTACTGACGTTGAGCCGCCGCCGCCTGGCCACGCTGCTCGGCGACCCTGCCCAAGAAGAAGGCGGCTTCCTTGGCCATGGCCGTGGACGGATACCGCTGCTGCAGCGCTGCCCAGGCCCGTTCAGAAACGGCTGGCTGCTTGGCGTAACGAGCGGCTTGCGCCAGAGCGCTCAATTCAGATGCGGAGCGTGACGCCAAGGAATGGTCCAAACCCTGGCGCTGGGCGTCGCGCAGGATGTCCGTAAACTCGCCCGCGGCAAGCATCTCGGCCCAAGACTTGACCGCCTGAGCTCGCGTTCGCCCGCGACGCGCCGTTTGGTCGGTACCTTCCCGCGCTGAACCGAAGTGCTCATCCTCTGCACTCGGTTGCTCCAAGGTTTCGGACGACAGATCGTCCTTTTCCGCCAGGCGCGCCTCGGGTTGACGCCCAAGCTCGAGCAGCTCGGTGCCGGACGCCGTCCAGCGCCCGCGGTTGGGGCCGGTGACCTCGACGCTGCCCTCGTGCATCTGCACTTGTAGCTGCACGCCGTCCCAGGTCAGGTCAAACGCCGTACCCGTGACCCGCACCTCGTAAGGACCGGCAGTGAAACGCCAGTCGGTCGCGTCCGCATGCACGACCTGCGCGGTCAACGAGCCCTCGGACAAGCGCAAGCGAGCGCCATGTTCGCCTTCGAGGGCAACACTGACGGCGGACTGGGGTCGCAACTGCACGGCACTGCCGTCGGAGAAGCGCAACGATACGTCGTCATTCTCGGCGTGGATCCAGCGCGACGAAACGGACTGACCGTCGACTTCGAAGGAAAAGCCGGGGGCCCTGTTCTGCTCTGGCACACCGAGCCACAGGAGAGCTACGCCCAACGCGACTGCGGCGGCCAGCGCTGCCCACCATCCACGGTGGATCGCGGCCGGAAACAACGTTCCGCCATACGCAGGCTTGGGCGCCAAGCGCTCGAGCAAGCTCCAATTCGAACGCGAAGCTTTGGCCGAAATGCGTTGCCAGGTCTCCTGTTCCCGCAGCCGCGCCGTGCGTTCCGCGTGCTCGTCGGCGAGCGAGCGATACACGCGGCCCAAGTGAGCGCTCGAAAGCTGAGCGCGCTTTTCGTCACGCTGCCTGGGCGTCATCGCAGCTTCCCTCCCCGTTCGAGGACGTAATCGCACAACAGAGCATTGCGCTGAACGCGCTTCATCACGACTTCGGTAGCCCGACGCACCCGACGGTGGGCGGTGGACAGGGATATTCCCAACACTTCGGCGACTTCGACCAGGGGCATGCCTTGAACCGTACGTAGCACGAAGACCGCTCGTTCTTCGGGGTCCAATTCGTTGATGACCGCTCCCAATTGAATCAGTGCCGCCTTGGCTTTCGGATCATCGCGACTGGGACGATCCTGAATTTCAGTTCCGTCCGCCCCGGCGGAAGTGAGCGCCGCGCGCTTGCGTTGACGCAGCTCACTGCGCACGCAGTTCATCGTGATCGACACGATGTAGCTTTGCACCCGGTCGGCACTACGGATGCGCTTGGCGGACTCGAAGAAGCGCAAGAAGACGTCGTCGACCAGTTCTTCGGCTTCGAAAGCCGGACCGAAGCACTTCACGATCAGGCCGCGCACCAAGCCGTGGAATTCCGTGAAGGCATGCTGCTGCCAGCCGCTCGTTCCTTGGCGGATCTCGGCAAACAGCGCTTCGTGATTTCCCTGTACACTGGACGACGAACGGGGAGCTTCGTCGTTAGCGTCCGCGGGGCGTACCGGCACGAGACAGATTCCTTTCGCAGGGATCGGTCGTCCTGCCATGGGCGACAGCCAGCCTGCAGCGCTCAGCATATCAATCTCCTCGCCTGGTAGTTCCGGCCAAACCCTGTAGAGGTGGTAAATCCTTTTTAGCCTCCCGTAGCGCTCGATTTATCCAGCGGACACAGGGGGCTTTCAAAACAACGTACCCAGGCTGACGGTTTTGTTGTTCCGAAGCTGTCAATTTTGTCCCAATGCTGGCGGCACGGCGTCCGCCGGCAAAGAAAGGCTGTTTCAAGTCGTGGCACGTGTACATCAGCGAGGCTGGCTCCTGGCAGGGGGGGCGCTTTGGAGCGTCACTGCCTGTGACTACACGGAACTCGACGTCATCGTCCCGCTTCCCACCGAGGTCGGCGTCGTGGTGCCGATCGTCAGTGAAACACCTGAACCGAGCGAGCCCGCCGATCCCGATCCGGGCCAGACGACCGTTGACCAGACACCCGCCCCCGACGCCAGCACCGGCATCGACTGGGACGACTGGGGAGACGAGGGCGCGGATGGGGGGACGAGCGCGGAGGCGGGCTCCGATGCTTGCCGCGGCGCCCTGAGCTTGGATGAAGAGAGTTACCGCATCAAAGCGCGCGACTCCGGCTGCCTGACGAACGGCGACCTGCAATCCCTGCCCTCCCCCGCGGGACCACGCGTGACGTCGACCGAGCTCGTCGTCGGCCTCGGGTGCACGAACGACCCGAGCGTAAACTTCAAACTAGTACCCAGTCTCGGCGGCTGGTTCGAACTCAATCACGAAGCGACCGAGCTCAACGTCGACGTGCTGTTCGCCGAGTACGAAGTGGGTAACCTCATCGTCCTCTACGAAGCGCACGGACGGAGCGTGCAGTGGTTTCGCTTCTCACCGGCCCGCGACGACTTCGTCTCGATCAGCCCCGAGCGCGAATCCGACCTGTGCCTCACGCGCTCGGACAACGACGTACAGCTGCAGCTGTGCACTCCGGGAGATGCCGCGCAAGAGTGGCAACTGCTGGGGCGCGATTGCGATGAGACTCAACTCTGAGGGGTGAGACAGAGACCCGCCAGGGGCGCGGGCGGTTGGCGGTCACTTTTGCGCACGTCGCGCGCAACTGGGGTGGGCTGCGGACGAAGGTGAGCTCGTGTCCCCATTTTCACCTCCTGACGTTCGTCCCGGTCCGCTATCACCATCGAGCTCGAAGTCGGCGAGCGAGGCTGAGCGGACGAAAAGGGTGCCGCCGCCTCCCCCGCCGGCCGAAAGGCAACGCGCGATTGAGAAGCGGAGCGAGCTGAGTCGACGGTTGCTGCGCGAGTTGCAGGCCACGGCGGGCAGCCTGTACGAGCAGCGACTGTTCCGCGAGGCGGTGGAGGTTTACAAGTGCTTGACGACTTTGGCGCCGAGTCAGCCCTATCACTGGTATTGGCTCGGGCAGTCGTATTATGCAGTGGGTGACGTGCTGAGTGCGGCGCGAGCGTTCGAGCGCGGGGGGCGGCTCTCCCACGCGCTGCAGTTCAACCTACTTGCGGCCGAAGCTTGGCAGCGCGCGGGCTACCCTGAACGCGCCCCACGCGTGACCAGTGCCGTTCGCCACGCGGCAACCGTTCGCGCCGAAGTGCCAAGGGAGCGCGCGACGTCTAACCCCGCGACGTCTAACCCCGCGCTTCCTGTAAACACAGCGACAACCACTCGCGAAGGTCGGGATCCGATAACCACTGACGCACATACGCCTGCTCCACGGCCCCCAGCTTGACGCCATAGGAACGGAAGCGAAAGACGACGGGCGCGTACATGATGTCGGCGATCGACAACTGGTCGAACAGCCACGGACCGCTCGACTTCGACAAGCAGTGCTGCCAAATGGCGCCGATGCGCACGATGTCGCGCTCGAGTTCAGGAGTGAGCTCCGCGTCGAGATTCTGCCCCAGGCAATTCATCGGCATGCGGGTGCGCAACTCGACGAAGCCTGAGTGCATCTCGGCCGCCACCGAGCGCGCGCGAGCGCGGCGTTTGACGTCGGTGGGCCACAGCTTGCCCTTGGCGAAAGCTTCGGACGCGTACTCGGCGATGGCCAACGAATCCCAAATCACGTCCCCCTCGTGGACCAGCACTGGCACCAAGCCCGTCGGTGAGAGCTGATTCAACTGCTCTTTGGCGTCGGGAGCCCTGAGATCCACCCAGTGCTCGCGGAAGGAAACCCCACTTTTCCGCAGTGCCAGCCATGCGCGCAAAGTCCACGACGAGGTGTTGCGGTTGCCCGCGATGAGTACGGTAGACTCGGCCATATCCTGCTTCTCCTCCTCCAACGCTCGAACGACCCCACCATTATGCCGACACCTCCCGTCACTGACTACTTCAATGCATTGCCGATCGACCCTCGCCGTCGCGTTGCCCCCGCCACGGCGCGCAATCGCGACCCCATCCTGGCTGTATTGCGCGAGCATGTCCCCCTGCCCGCGTGTGTGCTCGAGTTGGCGAGCGGCACGGGCGAACACGGCGCCTACTTCTGCACCCAGCTGCCCGAACTGCAGTGGCAACCCAGCGACGCCGACCCCGACAGCCTAGCCAGCATCACGGCCTGGAAGGAGGCCCTGCGTCTCTCCAATCTGCACGAGCCGGTAGCCATCGACCTCTCTCAGCCGGTCGATCACTTACCGTGGAGCGCGGGCACTTTTGACGCCGGCTTCTGCGCCAACCTGATCCATATCGCGCCGTGGGAAGTGTGCCCGAACATGCTGAGCGTGATGAGCCGCGTACTGAAGCCCAACGCGCCGTTCATCGTGTACGGACCTTTCCGGGTGAACGGCGCACACACGGCCCCTTCCAACGTGCAGTTCGAGCAGTGGTTGCACAGCCTCGACCCGCGCTTTGGCGTGCGGGATCGCGAAGCTGTGGTCCGTGAAGCGGACGTGCGTGGTCTCGACTTGGAGCAGAGCGTCGAGATGCCGGCGAATAACTTTTGTTTGGTGTTTCGCAAGCGCGCGGCGGGTGACGGAAATTGATTCGACGATTCACGACGGGGGCGCAGCGCGACTGACGGAGAGTGAGCCGTCAACGCCCGACGACGTCAGCGATCGAGTACATGCCGGCAGGTTTACCCTTGATCCAGCGTGCGGCGCGGATTGCGCCGTGGGCGAACAGGTCCCGATTCGTGGCGCGATGGGTGAGCTCCAAGCGTTCCCCCATCCCCATCAAGTAAACGGTGTGGTCCCCGATCACGTCTCCGCCGCGTACCCCAAAGACTCCGACTTCCTTCGCCTCGCGAGCCCCCACTTGCCCCGCGCGCGAGCACACGTCTTCGAGCTCGGGCCGCGCGACGCGCGCCGCGTCTGCCAAGCGGAGCGCCGTGCCGCTCGGACAATCGACCTTGCGGTGGTGATGCACCTCGACGATCTCGACGTCAAACGACGGCCCCAGCTTTTGCACCGCCGCCTCGACGAGCTCAGCCAACACCTGAACGCCAAAGCTCATGTTACGCGCCCACAGCACCGGCACGCTCTGGGCAGCGCGCCGTAGCGTCTCCTGCTGCCCCTCGCTCAACCCCGTCGTCCCACTGACGATAGCCACCCCCTCCGCCACGGCAGCCGCCACGAACGCCTCGAGCGCAGCAGGCAACGAAAAGTCGATGACCACCTCAGCCCCCAACAACGCGTTGCGCACGTCGCCATCCACCGCGACCCCCGCATGCCCGGCCCCCGCCACCTCTCCAATATCGCGCCCACACGCCGGATCCGCCGCATGCGCCGCTGCTCCCACGAGCACGACGGCGGGATCCTCCAGGCACAAGCGAGTGATAGCGCGCCCCATACGTCCCGTGGCGCCGTGTAGGGCGAGTTTGACGGGCACGGTGGGGACTTCAGGCGATGCGGGGTTGGTCGAGGACATGGGATGCAGGAACGGGCGTCAGCGGGCGAAGAGGAGCTTCGTGGTACGGTCGCGGCAGATGGTCCGCGGCGTGGAGATGAGTCGCCGACCCTCGAGGCGCGGCGGATTGTCTGATTCGCCCGATTGACGTGACATTGCAAGGGCCGCGAGCAGGTTTGACTGGACCACGCCTTGGTCGCCGGTAGGTGCGGCTGTGTTTTTCAAAAGCGCCCGGCTGTCAGTGCCTCACGCGTTGAACTAGGAGTCCTCCGACGCAGCGTCCTCCCCAAGTAGGCCGTTCATGCCGATGGCGTCAATGGGGCTTTTAACCCCGAGAGGTCCACGATTGAGCACGTGGGTGTAGATCATCGTGGTGCGCACATCACGGTGACCAAGCAGCTTCTGTATGGTGCGAATGTCGTATCCGGACTCCAACAGATGAGTGGCGAAGGAATGTCGGAGCGTGTGACAACTCACGGGCTTCGATAATCCGATCCGTAGAA
>CAZNZA010000071.1:22218-28760 GCA_964577325.1 uncultured Polyangiaceae bacterium | reverse complement strand
AGCCAATTGGCACGCGACAACAGCGTACGAGCGGCAAGCACGAACTCGCGCGCAACGGCGACCTCTTCTGCCGCCCCTTCACGGGTAAACACGAAGTCCGCAGAATAGTCTGCGTCTATACGCATCTTCTGCAACTTGGAGAAACGCCGAGCTACTTCTGCATTCAACTCTCCAGTTTTCACCCAATGACGATGCAACAGCTTCTCGACTCCGGCGTGAGTGATGGGGTCTTCGCCCAAAGTCAGCAACAACGCGCGAGCGTAGTGAAACGCGGCGTAGTAGGCCCGACTTACCGCATCTGCAGCTTTGCCGGCTGCCAGCAGGATTTCCGCAGACTCCAAAGTGGAGTCACCACGAGCAACTTCACTTTGGACGTTGATGCGCCGGTTCTCGTTGGTCATGGCGACAATTCGAGGGGTACGCCGTGAGCATCGATCTCGCGCAACAGTCGCTTCTCTTGTCGGCGCAATGCGGCGGCTTGATGGCTCGAGTACGGAATGGGCGCCAGCACCACGTATTCCTCCCCTGCCATACTGGCGTACCAGGCTAGATCGAAAACTTCACCGCGTTCTTTTTCGGAAAGCTCGTCGATGACCACGAGCATATCGACGTCACTGTCCGCATGGGCGTCCCCCCGTGCCCGAGAGCCAAACACCGTCAGCTCCCTCAGGCGACCACCATACTTCGAAGCCAACGAGTGCCGAAAGCGTTCGATGGCTTCGGCCACTTCTGGCGTGGTCAACAGCCTTGGCATGAAGCGTAGGCTAGGCAACAATGTGCCCGGTGTCGAGCCGGCGACCCCACGTCGGCAACCGAGAAGGTGCTTTTGAGCGGGTCGCCGTGGTCCCCGATCCTGGAGAAAAAGGCGCTTTTTCCGCCGAATCGTTGAGCATAGGTCATGCTGCACCCTCGTAGGTCGGCAAATACCCCTCTTAAGTTTTGGGAGTGACCTCGCAGTCGAAACGACTCTAATCCTTATAAATCGACCAGCGAACTCGCTAAAAAAGGCTGCTTTAGCGTCAGTCAGCCGAAGTCACTCGCGGGCTGTCACGGCGCAGGTTCCGGGTCTCGCGCCACCCAGGCTTTGCGCCGAAACGGGATGGGGAGTGCAAATTTCGGAACAACCCTTCGAAAACATTGGGGAAATTATACGTGGCATCGTTCCTGCTTAAGTCCTCCCTCGAGAGGCTAAAGCATGACCGCACAAGCATACCAACCCGATCTATTCTCCGAAGAGCTGCCCCCCGTTTCCACGACGCGCATCAAGCGTTCGGCTGCGCGGGCTGCCCAACCCATCTCAGCTCCGGCAGTCGTTCCCGCACCGGCCAACGACAATACCGCACCGGCCTCTGTCGAGGAATACGACCCAAACAAGCTGATTGATAAGTATCTTCCGCTCGTTCGTCAGATCGCTGGCGGTTTTCAGCGCAAGCTGCCCCGCAACGTGCTGCGTGACGACCTGATTGCCGCTGGCATGAGTGGGCTGTGGGACGCCGTGCGCAAGCATGGTCACGAAGCCACCGGTAATTTCGATTGGTATGTTCGGGTTCGCATCCGAGGTGCCATTCTCGACGAGCTCCGCGCTCAGGACTGGCTGCCCCGTCGCGCACGAGCTGCGGCTGCTGAAGCCGCTGCGAGCGAGGACGGTAGCAAAGCTTCCGCAGCCCCCGTCGTGCTGCGCTTCGACGAAGTGAGTGAGACCGAGCAAGCTCGCTGCCTGACCGCAGGCGAAGCGAGCAACACCGAGCGCACCGTAGAAGCCAACTTCATCAAACGACGCTTGGAAGAGGCCCTGAATCAATTGCCGGAGCGGGAACGCCGCATCGTGGCGATGCACTACTTCCGCGGTGTGAAGTTCAAGGATCTAGGCGAAATGCTCGGTGTGAGCGAGCCGCGCATCTCGCAGCTGCATTCCCGCGCGATGAGCCGCCTCAAGGTGATCCTCGCCGACGCAGCGTAATCCCGTCCGGGCTCGTAACTGAGACGTCGCTGGGACGTCAGTAAGGCCCCGCGCTCGAGCAGGCTCAGAAGCGACGTTCAGGGATCCCCGGAACGTAGTACTGCTCGATGGCTCGATAGTGCTCGACGTCGTGGGGAGGCGGCTCGATATCATCCGGGAAGGGCAACCCGTTGATCGACTGGAAGTACGCCAAACAGGCGTCCTTCCACCATTTGGCTTCGCGCTCCTGCAAGGCTAGGAGCGCGTCGACGTGGGCGAAACGCAGCGCATCCACGTCGGCTCGTGCCTCCGTCCAACAACGGCGCATCCAACGCACGTCATCTACCCCTCGCTGGTACGCCTGACACATGGCCTGCCACAGGGTAGCGCCATCCGCCATCACCGCTGTCCACTTCACGCGGTGAAACCAGAGCAGGGACTCGGGCGGGCAGCGTCGGGGGTCGTCGTACACGCGCTGAAACGGCGGCGCGTACTGGGTCAGCGCCCCACTGCCGGCCGCGGTGCGATCGAAGCCCACGCCGTCAGCATCTGCTCGGTGGTAGTACGTGCTCGTCCAGTCGGCGCGTCCATGGTCAACCCACGGTCCCGGGCCTTGATGGTGGTTGTAGGCCATGATGTGGTGCAGGCCCAGTGGCGTCATGTAGCGCACCACCGCTTCGCGAGAGCGCAGCATGAGCTCCGTCATCGAACGGAGGAATTGTGGCTCGCGACTGAACGTCATGGCCAACCACTCCCGCGCTAGATCGGCGGACTTTCGATCCGGGTTCCAGCACAGACGCCCAAACGCGTACCAATTGGCGGCAGCAAACGGATGCCCGCACCAATTGGGCTCGTCGCCTATGTTGGCAACGGCGGTGACCCCCGTCATCTCGTGTTGGTGAAAGGAGCCGTCGACCACCCGCGCGACTGTCGAGTCCGCCGACTCCCCCTCACCATGAAACGTTTCCTGGGCCAGCACCTCCTCGAACAGCGGAGCTAGGTAAACGAGGTGGGTCGCATTGCCCAAGTACTCCTGAGTGAGCTGGAACTCCAACATCAGCGGCGTTTTCGGCATGGCCCCGAAAAGCGGGTGGATGGGTTCTCGCGGCTGAAAGTCGATCGGCCCGTTCTTCACCTGGAGCATGACATTGGACTTGAATTCACCATCGAGCGGCACGAACTCCGAAAACGCTTGCTTGGCCCGATCGTCAGGCACTTCGCTATCGTAAACGAAGGCGCGCCAAAGGATCACACCACCAAAGGGTTCCACCGCATTGGCCAGCATGTTCGCGCCTTCGGCATGGGACCGCTCGTAGTCCTGGGGCCCGGGTTGCCCTTCCGAATTAGCTTTGACCACGAACCCGCCAAAGTCGGGGATGTGCTCGTAGATTTCCCGGGCCTTCGACTTCCACCATTGTTGCACCCCCGCAGCCCGCGGATCTGCAGTGGTCATCTGGTCGATTTCCATCGGCGCGCTGAAACGGGCCGTCAAAAACACGCGGATGCCGTACGGCCGAAATACGTTAGCCAAGGCCGCGACTTTTTCGAGGTACTGTTCCGTCAGCAGCAGTGCGTTGGCATTCACGTTAGTCAAGGCCACGGCATTGATGCCGATGGAAGCATTGGCCCGAGCATAGTCGACGTAGCGCGGCTCGACCACGTGCGGTAACCTGAACCAGTCCCACAAGGAATACCCTGCGAAGCCCCGCTCGATGCTGCCATCGAGGTTGTCCCAGTGATCGAGCATGCGGAGCTTCACTTTCGGAGCATCGGCGCCTTCGATGTCAGCCAACGAAAGTCCAGAAGCCAGCCCCAAGCACAAGCGGAATACCCCATACAACACCCCGAGGTCACTCGCCGCCGTCACCACCAGACGCTCTTCTCCGAGGGCTTGGACGCGGCGGATGAGGAACCCTTCGCTACCCAAACGCGAGAGGTCTAACTGCAGCGCCGCGATAGCGGGAGATGTGCGGGGCGTGCCGATCCAAAGGCCTGCACCCGTGGGTTCCGGCGCGAATTCGACGGGGGCTGCCCACAAACTTGTGAGCGCAACGCTCACCTCCGCCTTGGCCGCGAGCAGAGTTTCGCTGGCGGCGGGTATGTGAATGGCTTTAGTCAGCAGCTGCCACGCGTCTTGCCCGTCGGCTTTCGTAAGCGGCGCATAGCGCAGCCATAGCTCGTAGCCATCTTCGCCTGAGGTCAATCCTCGCCGTACTGTTTCCATGTGCTCCTCGAGTGGACGCTAAGCGCCAGTCCGTTGTCTCCCATCACCGCTGCAGCACGACCGTCCCTACACTGCGCGCTGGTAACCGAATGCGCGTAGCACTGGCGTCGACCGTCTGTTCTTGCCAGCGACGCGAGTTTCCGGGCCGATAGGTCGTCACGTGAGCCGAGGCCCGGGAAGCGAGAAATCCCCCGGCATCCACTTCGATCTCGACGACTCCCTGACTGGTATTGAGCATCACCAACGTCACTCGCGACGCCGACGGATTCTGGTAAGCTGAGACAAGTACCTGGTCGAAGTCACTGTCGGCACCCACCCTGACGTCACCGGGATCGGTGTACAGACTGTAGTGTCTCATCGAGTAGTAATGATCCCGCGGCTGCGCCTTGCGGCCAACCATCGTGACCAACCCGCGCTTGTGGGGCCAGATCAAGTCCCAGTACAGAAATGCCACCGCTTGCTCGGTCACCATCGTGTGGTGCACCAGCCATGCCGTTTCGAACCCCCCGTCGATGCCCTTGTCCTGGTCGGTATTGAACTCGGTCTGATACAGCGGAAGATCGGTGGCCGCCCGCACGCTGCTCATCTCATCCAAAAAGCTGTCCGGTCCTGGGTCGCGCCAGTCCCAAACTCCGTCAGCGCCACTTTCGTAGATGTGGTGGGCGAGCCCATCGAGCAGCGACGCGTCCAGCCCGGCGAGGTACTTGGGCACCCGGTCGTAGTGGATGCCAAGCATTTCCGGACCGAGTAGCTTCGGGCGGGGAGTAAACGCAGTCAGCCGCTGGTGAACGGCGGCGAGCGCCTTGCCGTAGCCCGGGTACTCGTTGCTCTCCTCGGGTTCAAACTTACAGCCTTCCCAATCGCCGGGAATGAAGTCCGGCTCGTTCTGAATGCTGATGTAATCCGGAGACAAACCGAGGCTTTGATAATGCTGCAGCGAGCGCAGCCACCAGTCGGCAAACTCGTCGTAAACGAAACGTCCGTCGCGCTTCTTCAAGGTGCAGTCGTCGTTGCCGAAGCAACGTTCTTTGCCATTCGCTTTCAGGGGCGCGGGCGGAGACCAGCTGGACAACATCAACTTCGGGCGATGACCCAGCGCTTGCGTTGCCCGGCGAAAGATCTCCACCTCGAGACGCAGGTCGCCATCTCGTGGGTCGCTACGTTCGAAGCGGTTGCGGAAACGCAGGATATCCAAACCCAGCTCGGGGAAGAGGAACTCGTACAGCTCGTCCGAAGCCCCGTCGACAATCAGGTCTTGGTACCACGCCACTGCCGCCCCGAAGCCCTCGAGCGTTTGATGATGCTCCGTCGGCGCCAGCGTCACGCGGGCGGCGCGTTCGGGAATGGTCGGGTCGAGCGCCTCAGCGATGACCGCCGTCGAGGCTTGCTCGACGGATGGAGGTTGCACGACAGGTTCGACGGGCTGCTGCCCGTGCACGCCGATGCAACCGCCTAGAGCGGCGCACACGCCCCCGCGCACCCACAGAGACGCCAGCGCAGAACGTGAGACGCGTGCCCAAAGTGAGCGTCGCAGCCGCCCTCTCTTGCTCCAGAGCATGGGGTGCGATTAACACACTCTCCGGCTCGTTTGCTCATGACGAACCGAGAAAGGCTCGGCCCGATGGCCATTCTCTCCAAATGCTCTCCGCCGATGGCCACTGCCGTCCCCTGGGGTCGCAGTCAGCCCGTCGCCGCCGAGACGTCTGCCGGTGGGAGCGCGGCGTCGCGCAATCTTTCAGCGAGATCGCAGGCCGCACGCAGCACGGCTATACCTTCATCGGCGTCGAGGCCGCTGCGTTTGAGACGCAGTTCGACACTATCTTCCCAGGTGCTCAGCGACACGAGCGGGTAGCGCTCGTTCAGCGCCACCAGAGCGTCACAAGCAACGCGCTCCAGTTGCACGTCGGCCTGCTCTAGGCAATGAAACTGCTCATCAAACAGCGCGTGTCCGGTCACGGTAGACACCGAAATCGGACCTGAGGACGGCTCCGACGCGGATGGAGGAGCAAGCGACGGCTTGCGCAGCAGGCGCTCACATCCCACCAACCCCTTGGGCGCGGGTGCGATGACCACGAGCCACAAGCCATTCCCCGGTTGAGCTCGCCCGTCGTTGGTCGGATAACTCACGGGCGTCAGTTGCGCGCGAATGCGCCCGCACATGGCGGAAAAAGTCATCCCGCCCAAGGGACGCACCCAGCTCGTGGCCTTCATCCGTCGGCAGTACCGCCGCTGCTCTCGGTCCTGGTAAGCGACGACCGTCCAAGCAAGCAGGGATCCCACGACCGCAACGCCAATCAGCGTCATGACTGTAAAGAACCCATCACTCATGGGAGCAAGCTTAGCATGTGAAGCATTTGTCGGAGCTACGGCCGGCGCCCA